>CAZRLR010000585.1:0-2434 GCA_964600395.1 uncultured Conexibacter sp. | reverse complement strand
AGCATCGCCGACTGCGTCAGCGACCCGGCGATCTTGTGGGTGCTCGTGAGCACCGCGTCCGCGCCGAGCGACAGCGCGCTGGCCGGGACGTCGGGGTGGAAGCCGAAGTGCGGGCCCCACGACTGGTCCACGACGAGCGGGACGCCGGCGTCGTGGGCGACCTGCGCGAGCGCGGCCACGTCGGCGCACATGCCGTAGTACGTCGGCGAGACGACGAACGCCGCCCGTGCCTCCGGGGTCGCCGCGAGCACGTCGCGCAGCGCGTCCGGCGTGACCCCGTGGGCCATGCCCAGCGCGTCGTCCACCTCCGGGGCGACGAACGTCGGGACCCCGCCGCTGAGGATCAGGCCGTCGACGATCGACGCGTGCGAGTTGCGCTGGCAGACCACGGCGGCGCCGAGCGGGGCGAGCGCGTGCATCAGCGCGTGGTTGCCCTGGGTCGCGCCGTTGGTCAGGAAGAACGTCCGCCGCGCACCGTGGGCCTCGGCGGCCAAGGCCTCGGCCTGGATGTACGGCGTCGGGGCCGGGCCGAGGTCCACGCCGTGGATGTCCTGCGGGATGTCGAGCGCGAAGGCGCGCTCGCCCAGCGCGTGGCGCAGGGCCGGGTCCGCGCCCGTCCCGCCCTTGTGGCCGGGGACGTGGAAGCGCCCGGACCCGCGCAGGCCGTAGGCGACGACGGCGTCGAAGTACGGCGCGGTCGGCTGCGGCGCGCCGCTGGGCGCGAGCGTCGCCGGCGCGTCCGGGACGGCGTCGGACACCTAGTTGTCCTCGGACCCGGCGCCCGGGCCGGCCCCGGTGCGCCGCAGCAGCTCGGCGCGGACGAACCCGTCCAGGTCGCCGTCCAGGACCCGGGTGGGGTCGCCGACCTCGACGTTCGTGCGGTGGTCCTTGACCATCGTGTAGGGCGCCAGGACGTAGGAGCGGATCTGCGAGCCCCAGCCGACGTCCTGCACCTCGCCCTTCTCCTTGGCGATCTCGTCCATCCGCTCGCGCTCGCGCAGCTCGACGAGCTTGCCGCGCAGGACCTTCAGCGCGGCCTCCTTGTTCGCCGTCTGCGAGCGCTCGTTCTGGCACTGCACGACGACCCCGGTGGGCTGGTGGGTCAGCCGGACCGCGGAGTCGGTCTTGTTGACGTGCTGGCCGCCGGCGCCCGACGCGCGGTAGGTGTCGACCTTCACGTCGTCCATGTCGATCTCGACCTCGCCGACGTCCTCGATCACCGGCGCGACCTGCACCTCGGCGAAGGCGGTCTGGCGGCGCGCCTGCGAGTCGAACGGGCTGATGCGCACGAGGCGGTGCACGCCCTTCTCGGCGCCGAAGAGCCCGTAGGCGTTCTCGCCCTCGGCGCGGAAGGCGGCGGACTTGATGCCGGCCTCGTCGCCCGGGCTGGCCTCCAGCAGCTCGACCTTGAAGCCGCGCGACTGGGCCCACTTCATCTCCATCCGCAGGAGCATCTCGGCCCAGTCCTGCGCGTCGGTGCCGCCGGCGCCCGAGTTGATCGTCACGATCGCGTCGCCGCTGTCGTACTTGCCGCTGAAGAGCCGCTCCTCCTCCATCGCGGCGATCCGGCCCTCGATGTCGGCGAGCTGGTCGGTGAGCTCCCCGGCGAGCTCCTTGTCCTCGTTGGCCATCTCGGCGAGGGCCTCGAGGTCCTCCGCGTCGGCCACGACGGCGTTGAACGCCTCGGCCTTGCGCGTGACACGGCTGTGCTCCGCGCTGACCTTCGCGGCGCCGTCGGAGTCGTCCCAGAAGCCCGGCTCCCCCATCTGCGCCTCCAGCTCCGCCGACCGCGCGAGCAGCGCGTCGGGGTCGATGCCCTCGCGCAGCGTGTCCAGCGCCGCGTGGATCGCGGCGATGCGCTGGGGGACGGACAGATCGCTGGAGGACGTCATGGCCATGGCCCTACGAGGCTATCGTCCGTCCCGTGAACCCGCTCGTGGACGGCCTGCTGCTCCCGTCGAAGCTCGCGCTGCGGACGCTGGACGATCTGCACACGCTCGCGACGACCGCCGAGCGGGCCGTCACGCTGCTCGAGCGCCTCGACGCCCGGGCCGCCCGGATCGAGGCCCAGCTCGACAGCGGGATGGCGCTCGGCCGTGCGCTGGAGGCGCGCGCGGAGCAGATCGCGGACATGGGGACGCAGTTCGACAAGCTCGGCGACTCGCTGCTGGCCGAGGCCCGCGCAACCCAGCGCGTCGGGACGGAGATCGCCCAGCGCGGCGCCGAGATCGCCGCTGCCCTGCCGCTGCTGCAGCGCGCCCTGGACCTCGGGGAGCCGCTGGAGGGCGCGATCGAGCGCGCCGGCCGGATCGTCGACCGCCTCCCCGGCGGCCGGCGCCACGGCACCGAGGGCAGCCCGCAGAAGGGCGCCTAGGCCGCCTCCGGACCCGCGAGGCTGTCCGTCGTGCGCGTCTGGTCCCACG
Organism: uncultured Conexibacter sp.; assembly: GCA_964600395.1. GTDB lineage: Bacteria > Actinomycetota > Thermoleophilia > Solirubrobacterales > Solirubrobacteraceae > Paraconexibacter. The sequence continues at coordinate 11 of CAZRLR010000585.1, read as the reverse complement.
CCGATCACCCG
>CAZRLR010000584.1:0-2455 GCA_964600395.1 uncultured Conexibacter sp. | reverse complement strand
GCGCGGGTCGCCCTCGTGCTTGTAGGAGCTGTCGTGCTCCTCGTCGACGATGACGAGGCCGAGGTCGTCGACCGGGGCGAAGACCGCGCTGCGCGGGCCGACGCAGACGCGGGCCTCCCCGCGGCGCAGGCGCATCCACTCGTCGAAGCGCTCCCCCGCCCCGAGCTGGGAGTGCAGCACCGCGACGGTGTCGCCGAAGCGCTCGGCGAAGCGCGCGACGATCTGCGGGGTCAGGCCGATCTCGGGGACGAGGACGATGACGCTGCGCCCCCGCGCGAGCGCCTGCTCGGCGGCGCGCAGGTAGACCTCGGTCTTGCCCGACCCGGTGACGCCGTGCAGGAGCAGGCGCTCGCCCGGGGTCGCGGCGACGATCCGCTCGACGGCGGCGTTCTGCGCGTCGGTGAGCTGCGGGCGCTCGCGGGTGGCGCCGACCGGGACCTGCAGCGGGACGCGCCGGACGACGCGACGGCTGATCGCCACCAGGCCGCGGGCCTCCAGGCGGCGCAGCGCCGCGGTGTCGGCGCCCGTGAAGCGCGGCAGGGACGCGACGAGTGCGCGCTGGGCGTCGGTCAGCGCGGGTGCCCCGGCGCCGCCGTCGGCCCGCTCGGCCCACAGCGCCGTCTTGGCCCGGACCCCTGCCGGGGGCAGCATGAGCGACAGCCCGCGCGCCGGCGTCGAGCAGTACTCGTCGGCGATCCAGAAGGCCAGCCGGACGAGCTCGGGTGGCAGCGAGGGCTCCACGACCTTCTTGGCCGTGGCGAGCTCGTGCTCGCTGTGCTCGGTCAGCGCGGTGACGACGGCCGGCACGTCCCGGTGGCCGAACGGGACGACGAGCCGGGTGCCCACGCCGGCGTCCCCGGGCGCCAGGTAGTCGAACGGTCCGCGCAGCGCGCGAGCCGTCGTGATCGGCTCGACCTGCACCACACGGGACACGTCGGCGAGGATATTGTCCGCAGCCATGGACCTTCACGCCGGTGAGACCGTCATCTTCCAAGGCCGCCCGTCCTGGCGTTCGATCATGAGCTTCTACCTGACGGGCCTCGTGGCCGCGCTCGTCGTCGGAGCCGTCGCGAAGCTCGCCGACAAGACCGGCACCGGCGTCCTGGCGTTCGTCGCCGTCATGGCCGTCGTGATCGTCGCCGGCTTCCTCAAGCGCATGAGCACGAGCTACACGATCACCTCCGAGCGCCTGCACATCCGCCGCGGCCTGCTGTCGCGCCGCGAGCAGCAGACGAAGCTCGAGCGGGTGCAGAACGTCAACACGGAGCAGTCGTTCGTCGAGCGGATCCTCCAGGTCGGCTCGGTCGACTTCGACACGGCCGGCACCGACGACTCGGACTTCACCTTCTCCGGGGTCGCGAACCCGGAGGAGATCGTCGCGGCCGTCGACGGCGCCCAGCGCGCGGCCGCCTCGGCGGCGGGCAGCGGCGCCCCGCCGCTCTGACCGGTCCGCCCTGGCACGGACCGGCGCCGCGCCCGGGCGCAGAAGCCTAGGATTCCGACCCATCGTCCCGCTGGGTCAACCGTCAGGAGCACCGTGTCCCTCTCCCTGAAGTCCGCCGTCGCGGCCACGAGCCTCGTGAGCGTGCTGGCGCTCCCGGCGGCCGCATCCGCGAAGACCGTCACGGTCACGGCGAGCAAGAGCGGCAAGAGCGTGACGCTCGCCAAGGGCGACAAGCTCGTCGTGACGCTCGCCGAGAACCCCTCCACGGGCTACTCGTGGAAGACGGTGACGAAGCCGGCGTTCCTCAGGCAGCTCTCGTCCAAGTACGCGCCGAACAAGGTCGACTCGGACGTCCCGCTCGTCGGCGGCGGCGGGAAGCGGACGTTCACCTACGCCGTCCTGCGCAAGGGCTCCGGGACCCTGAAGCTCCGCTACGTCCCGCCGTCCCCCGACGGCTCGGGGACGACCTTCACGCTGAGGGTCACCGCCCGGTAGGCGCCCCGGAACGACGACGGGGCCGCCACCTCGCGGTGACGACCCCGTCGGTCAGACGGTCCGGCGGGTCGGGCTAGACCGACGCGGCCTCCAGGCCGGCGGCCGCGCGCAGGGCGTCGGCCTTCGTCGTCTTCTCCCACTCGAAGTCGTCGAGCTCACGGCCGAAGTGGCCGTAGGCGGCGGTCTTCTTGTAGATCGGGCGATGCAGCTTGAGCTCCTCACGGAACGAGCCCGGGCGCAGGTCGAAGTGCTCGTCGACGAGCTCGGCGATGCGGGCGCGGGAGACCTTCTCCGTCCCGAACGTCTCGACCATGACGGACACCGGGTGCGCGACGCCGATGGCGTACGCGACCTGCACCTCGCAGCGGTCGGCCAGGCCGGCGGCGACGAGGTTCTTCGCGACCCAGCGCGCCGCGTACGCGGCGGAGCGGTCGACCTTGGACGGGTCCTTGCCGGAGAAGGCGCCGCCGCCGTGGCGGGCCATGCCGCCGTAGGTGTCGACGATGATCTTGCGGC
>CAZRLR010000583.1:0-2460 GCA_964600395.1 uncultured Conexibacter sp. | reverse complement strand
GGCGCCGGGACGGGCAAGACGGTGACGCTGCTGGCCCGCTTCGACCACCTCACGCGCGCGGGCGAGGCCGCCCCGGAGCAGGTGCTCATGCTGACGGGCGGCGAGGCCGCCGCCGACGACCTGCGCGCGCGGGTGGAGGACGTCCTGGGTGACCGGGCGTTCGCCGAGCTCGCCGTCCACACCGTCTCGGGCTTCGCGGCGCGGCTGCTGCGCGAGGAGGCGCTGGAGGCCGGGATCGACCCGACGGTCGGCATGGCGACGAGCGCCGACCGCCTCGCGCTCCTGCTCACGCGGATCGACGAGCTGCCGCTGAAGGTCCACGACCTCGCCGGCCGGCCCGCCGCGACGCTCGCACGCCTGCTCGCGCGGATCGACCGCTGCAAGGAGCAGCTCGTCACCGCCGACGCGTTCGCCGCGTGGGCGGCGGCGCTCGACGACGCGGACGCGCGGGCCGTCCGCGAGCGGGAGTTCGCCGCGCTCTACACGACCCACGACGCGCTCCTGCGCAGCCTCGACCTCCTGGACACGGGCGACCTCGTCATGCGCGCCCACACGCTGCTGCGCGACCGTCCCCACGTCCTCGCGCGGACCGGCGCCCGCTACCGCCACGTCATGGCCGACGACCACCAGGACGTCACGCCCGCCGCCCACGCGCTCGTCACGCTGCTCGGCGGGGCCGCGAGCACGCTCGTCCTGGCGGGGGACGACGACCAAGCCGTGCGCCGGACCGCCGGCCCCGGCGCGGAGGCCCTGCGCGCCGCCGCGGCGGGCGACGGCCCGGCGACGGTCATCCGCCTGGAGCGCTCCTTCCGCTGCCGCGCGCGCATCCTCACCGCCGCGCAGGCGGTCGTCGCGGGGCGGGCGGGCTCGGACCCGCACCGCCTCCCCAAGCGCCTGGACGGCGCGGGCGGCGGCAGCGTCTCCTTCTGGCGCTGCGCGAACGAGCGCGCGCAGGCGCAGTCCGTCGCGGCGGAGATCGAGCGGCTCATCCGCGAGGGCGTCGCGCCGGAGGAGATCGGCGTCATGGTCCGCTCCGTCCGCAACGAGGGGCAGGCGGTGGCCGTCGCGCTGGAGGAGCGCGCCGTCCCGTTCCGGATCGTCGGCGCCGCCGCCTTCTTCCAGCGCACCGAGGTGCGCGACGTCCTGGCCTGGCTGCGGATGCTCGTCGAGCCGGGGGACGCCGCCGCCGTCGTCCGCGTGCTCGCGCGCCCGCCGATCGAGCTGCGCAACGTCGACCTGGCCCGGTGCGTGCAGATCGCGCGCCGGCGCAAGCTCGACATGGTCAGCGCGCTGGGCGCGGCGATGGAGTCCCCGCAGCTGCCGCCCGAGGCGCGCGAGCGGATCCTCGCCTTCCTCAAGCTCCACCGCCAGACCTCGGCGGCGCTGGACACGATGCGGCCGGACCTCTTCGTCCACCGGCTCATCGAGCGCCTGGGCCTGCGCCGCCAGCAGCTCTTCGCCGCGCAGGCGGACGTCGTCGAGCGGCTGCTGGCGCTCGCGCGCCTGGGCGAGCTCGCCGCCGCCCACACCCGCCGCACCCCGACCGCGACAGCCCGCGACTTCGCCCGCTACCTGGCGGCCGTCGCCGACGCCGGGCTGCGGGACGAGGAGGAGCTCGACGAGTCCGCCGTCGCCCCGCGCGGCGCCGTCGCCGTCCTGGCCATGCACGGCGCCCGCGGCGTGGAGCTCAAGCACGCCTTCGTCCTCGGGCTGCAGTCCTCGCGGATGCCGGGGGCCCGGCAGGAGCTCGTCGAGCCCGTCCCGCCGGCGCTCCTGGGTGGCGGCACGGGGGACGGCGTCGCGCGGGACGACGCCGACGACCGCGCCCACCACGTCGCCCACATGCGCCGCCTGCTGCACGTCGCGATGACGCGGGCGCAGGACGGCGTCGTCCTCGCCTACGCCGCGTCCTCGGATCGCGGCGCGCGCCAGCCGCCGTCCCCGTTCGCCGAGGAGGCCCGCGCCGCGCTCGGCGCCGGGTGGGAGGACCGCGAGGAGGTCCTCTTCGGCCCCGACGAGGCGCTGCACGCGACGTACGCGACGCTGCGCGACGAGCTGCTGTCGTCCGTCTCGCGCGTGGGCACGCGGCTGGGCGAGCTGCGCCTGGACACCGACCTGGACGTCACCCACGGCGTCACGCGCTACCTCGAGCTCGTGAAGCTCGCGGCGATCCTCGAGCGCCCCGCCGGCCAGTCCGTCCGCGACGCGATCGCCGACATCAACGCCAAGCTCCTGCAGCCCGTCTCCGCCCACCAGCGGGAGGTCTTCACCTCCAGCGCGCTGGACGAGCTGCTGATGAACGCCGAGGCGGACGCCAAGGCGCGCGCGGCCGTCGTCGCCGACCGGGCCGAGCCGTCGCTGGCGGCGTTCCTCCCCCGCCGGGGGGACGGGCTGATGCTCAGCGCGTCGGACATCGAGACGTACCGCTCGTGCCCGCTGAAGTACAAGTTCGCGCGCGTC
>CAZRLR010000582.1:0-2471 GCA_964600395.1 uncultured Conexibacter sp. | reverse complement strand
CACGCCACCGGCCCGGTGCTACTATGTGGGTGTCGATCGCGCAACGCGACGACCCGCGACTCCCCGGAGCGCGGTAGAGCGACAGGAGGACGACCATGACCACCCACACCGCCCGCATCCACATCGACGCCGCGACCGACCTGCAGGTCGCGGGATACCCCACCACGGACCGCTGGGTCGACAACCTGCGGCGCGCGCTGCGCCGCGGGGTGGCCGCTTACGCCGACGCGGCCGGGATCAACGTGGACTACGTCCCCCAGCCCGAGGCGACGGACGCCCTGGGGCGCGCGGTGTGGGCCGCGGTCCATGCCCAGATCACGCTGGGCCCCCGCGGGGGCTGCACCGTGGACCTGGCCCAGCTCCGCATCGACGGCGCGCGCCGCGCGCGCGAGGGCTACGCGCAGGACTGATCTGCCCGCCCACCCCCTCGCGGGGGGGCAGTCCCGCACACCCTGCCGCCTGCACGCGGCGCGGGACGCACGGCCACCGTGGCCGACCGAGCGCAGGGTCCGCGACCCCAGGAGGGCGCGGTAGAGCGACAGGAGGACCTGACCATGACCACGCTGACCACGCCCGCCACGCCCGCCACGCCCGCCACGCCCAGCGAAGCCCTGGACGCACGCCTCGCGCGCCTGGCCCTGCCCGCCCCTAAGCCCGCCCGCGCCGAGTCCCTGGCGCTGGCGCACGCGGCGGGCGCATCAGACGACACGCTGCGCGTGCTGGCGACGGCGGGACGCCTGGCCCGCAAGGAATCCGTCGTGGTCCCGGCGCACCGTTTCGAAGGACTCTCACGGGGCCGCGGCTGGGCGCGCAAGGGCAAGGGCAACGACGCATCGTGGGGCGACCGCGTGGATGGTGGCTACCGCGTCGGCCCGGGGAGGTGGGTCGTCGGCGGCGACGACGGCTACAGCCGCAAGGGCCAGGACGAATGGACGGTCCGCCACGTGACGGTGGGCACCACCGTCTGGACGATCGCTGACCGGCGCGCCTGATCCCCCGCGCCCCTGCGGGGGCGCATGTCCCGCCACCCTGCCGCCTGCACGCGGCGCGGGACGCACGGCCACCGTGGCCGACCGAGCGCAGGGTCCGCGACCCGAGAGGGCGCGGTAGAGCGACGAGGACCAACCCCATGACCACGCGCAGCACGACCCGTCACATGAGCCGCATTCGCATCGGCGATCACCCCTCCTGCTCTGCGGTGGAGCAGGAGGGCTACTGCGAGACCTGCGGCGCGCCGCTGTGTCTCGGTGATGCTGCCTGGTGGTGCCGCCGCCGCGAGGCGCTGTACTGCTCGCGGAAGTGCAGCGAACTGCACACGGCGGCGTCGTGAGAGGCTCTTCGCCAGGTCTGCGGCCACCACGACCCGGCACGGCGTCCCCGCCCCTCGCGCCGTCGTCGTCGGACCCCGGCGCGCCCGCGAGCTGTGGGCGGAGGCGGAGGAGTACCAGCGCGCCCGCGCTGCTGCGTGGCGCGCCGAGGCGTGCTACGACCGTGGCCTGGACCTGGCGCCGATCTACCCGGGGCCGGTGCGGTACACGCCCGTGTGCCCGGACGGGCTGGCGGTGCGCTGCCGCGCGCTCGAGTTGGACGACGCGGCGCCCGACCACGCAGCGGCGCGGGCGCAGGAGGCCGCCCAGCGGGCGGCCAGGGAGGCGGCCATCTCCGCCGTGTTCGACCGCGCCGAGCGCGCGGTCGCCGATCACCGCGCCCGTCGGGCGCAGCGGAGGAAGTCGTGCGTCTGGCGGGTTCCGCTCGTCGCGATCGAGGTCCACGCCGGAATCTAGGAGGAGGCCACCCATGACCACCACCATCGACCACACCCTCATCCGCCACGTCGCCGCCGTGCTCGGCGTGGCCCTGTCGCCGGAGGATCTGGCTCTCGACGCGATCGAGGCGGCGACCGTGGCCCGCGCCGTCGAGCGCCACCCCCGGCGTCCCGACGAGGACACCTGGGGCCCCGGCCCGCACGAGGGCGACCGTCCCGACGCGGGCACCCGCCACACCCTGGCCGGCGCCCTCGTCTGGGCCCTCCTCGGCGCGGGCGGCTACCGCTACGGCTCCGTGCCCCTGCTGCCCCTCGGTGCGGGACCGATCGAGCCGGACCGCGACGCCGAACTGGCGCACGCGGCTGCGTGCGCGGCGGCCCGCTCGGCCGGACGCGTGCCGCCGCCGCAGCGGGGTCGCTACGAGGTCGCCGAGGGCGTGTGCCTGGCCTACCTCGGCCGCCTCGACGACGGGGGGCCGCGGGACCGGCCGCCGGTCTCGGTCGCGCTCCAGCGGGCGTTCGCGGACCTGGCGATCGACCTGCTCTGCGACGAGTCGCGGAGCGTCGCGGAGATCACGCTCGGGGCGATGCGCTGGCTGGCGCTTGAGCACCCGGGCGCGTGGGTGGCGTACCGCCTGCGGTGCATGGCGCTGGCGGCGGCGGGGGAGTGGGAGCCGCGATAGACAACGGTCCGGGGCGTTTCGCC
>CAZRLR010000581.1:0-2477 GCA_964600395.1 uncultured Conexibacter sp. | reverse complement strand
GCCGCCCTTCCCGGAGGGCATCGAGGTCGCCTACTTCGGCCTGGGCTGCTTCTGGGGCGCCGAGCGGATGTTCTGGCAGCTGCCGGGCGTCTACACGACCGCCGTCGGCTACCAGGGCGGCTTCACGCCCAACCCGACGTACGAGGAGACCTGCACGAACCAGACGGGCCACGCCGAGATCGTCATGGTCGCCTACGACCCGGCGAAGCTCAGCTACGAGCAGCTGCTCAAGCACTTCTGGGAGGAGCACGACCCGACCCAGGGCATGCGCCAGGGCAACGACGTGGGCACGACCTACCGCTCGGCGATCTACACGACGGACGAGGCGCAGGCCCGGGCCGCCGCCGCCTCCCGCGTGCAGTACCAGGCCGCGCTGACCGCCGCCGGCCGCGGCGAGATCACGACCGAGATCGCGCCCGCCGGCCCGTTCTACTACGCCGAGGACTACCACCAGCAGTACCTCGACAAGAACCCGGGCGGCTACTGCAACCTGCAGGGCACCGGCGTCGGCTGCCCGATCGGCACCGGCGTCAGCGCCGGCTGAGCGCCACCTGCCGTCGCCGAGACCCGGATCTCCCCAGACCGGGGAGGAGGATTCGGGTCTCGGCGCCCCGGGGCGGTCGGGCTAGGCTCGGGAGATGAGCAACCTCCCCGCCGACGGGTATCGCCTGACGAACATCTCGCCGCGGGCCTTCCAGCACCCGGCCGACCGGGCGGCGAGCGCGGCCCTGGCCTCGATCCCGGGGCTGGACACCGTCGTGCGCAAGCTCATCGAGCTCGGCTACGAGCGGGCGCTGCGCGCGAGCTACCTCGGGTCGGGCGTGCAGCTGTCGGAGGACCAGCTGCCCGACGTGTGGCGCCAGCACAACATCGCCTACGCGACGCTCGACATGCCCGAGGTCCCGCCGCTGTACCTCACGCAGTACCCGTCGCCGAACGCGATGGCGATCGGCGCCGCGCGCCCGATCGTCGTCCTGCAGAGCGAGCTCGTCCGCCTGCTGGACCCCGCCGGACAGCGCGCCGTCCTCGCCCACGAGGCGGCGCACATCCTCGCCGACCACCAGCTCTACCGCACCGCGCTGCAGATCCTCCTGAACGTCTCGTCCTCCGCCGTCCCGCTCCCGGTGGCGCCGATCCGCGCCGCGCTGCTGGAGTGGAGCCGCGCGGCCGAGCTCTCCTGCGACCGCGCCGCCGCGCTCGTCCTGCGCGACCCGCTCGTCGTCTGCCGGACGCTCATGATCGTCACGGCCGGCGCCGAGGCCGAGCACCTGTCGCTCGACGCCTTCATGCGCCAGGGGCAGGAGTACACCGAGCCCAAGACCGGCCTGCAGCGCCTGACACGCCTCTTCCTCGACCTCGGCGTGACGCACGCGCTGCCCGTCAAGCGGGTGCACGAGCTCATGGCGTGGGTGCACAGCGGCAAGTACGACCGCATCGTCGGCGGCGAGTACCGCACGCGGGACGAGCAGGCCGACGCGCGGCGCGAGGCATCCGACGCGGCCAGCCACTACGGCGGCAAGGTCAAGGACGCCGTCGGCTCGCTGGACGGCGTCTTCGGCGACGCCGCGTCGGCGATCGAGGGCGCGGGTGACCGGCTGGCGGAGTGGCTCAAGCGGGCCGGCGGCCCGAAGGACGACGACCAGCGCTGAGCCGCGGGCGGGGCGGGACGCTCAGGCGGCGCCGTCGGCGAGCCCTTCGCCGCCGCGCGCGGTGTCCCGCACCGTCTCGTCGGGATCGGGCGCCGCGGTCGTCGCTGGGCTCAAGGCGTCGGTCGCCAGACCCTCGCCGCCGCGGGCGGTGTCCTGGACGGTCTCGTCCGGGTCGGGCCCGACGCCCTCCTGCGGGGCCGATCCGGTGGCCAGGCCCTCGCCCCCGCGCGGGGAGCCCTCGGCCAGCTGCTTGTCGTCGTCGCTCGTCATGGCCCGGTCATGCCCACCGGCTCCGCCGCTCACTCCTCGACGCCCGGCGCCGTCCGGCGCGGGATAGGTTCCCCGCATGCCCCGTCCGCTGCTGTGCGCCGCGTTCGCCGCGCCCGTCCTCCTGGCTGCGATCACGGTCGCGCCCTCGGGGGCCGTGACCGCCCCGGGGCCCAAGCCCGGCGTGTGGACGGGGTCGGCCCGCCAGACGAGCCTGACGTTCACCGTCGACCGCGCGCGCAAAGGGCAGATCACCGTCCGGGGGGTCGTCGTGATCGTCGACGATCTCTGCGGGCCCGGGTCCGGTGCCCAGTTCACCGCCGCGCCCGCGCCCGTCGCCTCGGACGGCCGGTTCACCGCGACCTCCCGCGGGGCCAAGCCGATGACGCTCAAGGGCCGCCTCACGTCGTCGGGCCAGATCCGGGGGACCGTCAGCGCCCGGGATAGCCGCGTCTCGGGGTGCGTCGCGTCGCCCCGGCCGTTCACCGCCGAGCCCGGGCCGCCTGTCGCACCGGCGGGGCTGCGGCCCGGCACGACCGCGACGGGGGCGGCCCTGTCGTT
>CAZRLR010000580.1:0-2482 GCA_964600395.1 uncultured Conexibacter sp. | reverse complement strand
GTTGCGTCCGAAGCGCAGGCGGCGTCCGCCGTCGGTGTGGAACGGCGGCAGGACGCGGACCGTGTCGTCCACCGGATGGCCCGTGAGCTCGGCGAGGAGCGTCCGCATCGCGGCGAAGTCGCCGGGGGCGCAGGCGTTGATGCGCGCGAGGATCGCCCAGGCGCGGCGCATGTCGGCGTCCATGCCGCGCAGGGTGGCAGGCGGTCCGGTCGCTCCCCCAAAACATGAACAGTGTGTATGTTTATTTGGATCAGGGCGTGGCCGACCGGGCCGGCGCCCAACCGAGAGGGGAGACCACATGGGACGGATCAGGATGTTCTTGGGAGCCACCCGCGCGGCCGTCGGCCTCGCCGCCTGGGTCGCGCCGGTCGCGGGCTTCAAGGCCTTCGGCGTCGAAGTGCAGCCCGAGGCGCGCTTCGCGGCGCGGCTCTTCGGCGCCCGCGACCTGGCGCTCGGCGCCTCGCTGCTGGCGTCGGACGCGACGCACCTGCGGGCGATCACGACCGTCGCCATGGTCGTCGACAGCGTCGACGTCGTCGCGGGGCTCGACGAGTACCGGCGCGGCACGATCGGGCCGTGGGCGCTCTTCAGCGGCGCGGGTGGCGCGGCGCTGCTCGTCGCGCTCGGGGCGCTCGTGCTGCGCGACGAGGTGACGTCAGACTGACGGCGGTGTCCGCCGACCCGCCGTACGCCCACCTGCTCAAGCGCCTGCCCGTGCAGGCGCGCAGCCGCGCGCGGGTCGAGGCGATCCTCGACGCCACCGAGGCGCTCCTGGCCGGCGGCGACCCGGACGCGGTCACCGTCCGGGCCGTCGCCGACGCCGCCGGGGTGCCGACCGGGACGATCTACCAGTTCTTCGACGACAAGCCGGCGCTGCTGCAGGCGCTGGCCGTCCGCTACGTCGCCGCGACGAGCGGGACGCTGGCCGACGCGCTGGCCGATCGCCGCGGCGGCTGGCAGGACGACCTCGAGCGCGTCGTCGACGCCTTCGCGGACATGCTCCGCGACGCGCCGGCCGCCCGCGTGCTGTGGCTGGCCGGCGCGCTGGACACCACGACGCGCACGATCGGCACCGAGGCCGACGACGCGATCGCCCGCCGGCTGCGCGAGCACCTGACCGCCCGCGCCGGCGCGCGCACCGGCGCCGACGTCGACGAGACGGTCGGCTGGCGGGTGCTCGTCAGCGTCGTCTCCGCGCTGCTGAAGGCCGCGTTCATCGTCGACGAGCGCGGCGATCCCGCGATCCTCGCCGAGACGCGACGCGTCGCGCGGCTCTACGCCGCGGCGCTGCTCGGGGTCTCCGCCGCCTGACGGCCGGACCTGGCGGGGTCAGGCGCCGCCGAGCGGGACGTCGACGAGCGACGGGGTGTCCGGCGGCCCGGTCGGGAAGCGCAGGCGCAGCTGGGTGGCCGCCAACGGGACGCGGTAGGCGAGGTGGACGGTGCCGTACGCGTCGGCCGCGACCGGCGTCCCGGCACCGGGCGGCGTGCTGTGGGGCGGGTCGGGTGCCGTCGCCCGGCCCCGGTCGTCGACGAGGCGGAAGGCCCGCCCGGCGGGCCGGAACGGACGCTGGGTCAGGTTGTGCACGCGGACGGAGACCAGCAGCCAGCGGCGGCCGGTGCCCGCCGGCGTGGACGACGCGAAGGCCGTCCAGCGCTGCGCCGGCGCGGGGAAGACCGCCCAGCGGGCCCGGCCGCGTCGAACGGGTCGCGGGCGGCCCGGACCACCGCCGCGGTCGCCGGCGTCCGCGTGGCGTTGCTCGGGGAGCGGCCGGGACCGTCGTCGTCGTCGCGCAGCGCAAGGACGGCGCAGCCCGCGAGCGCGGCGACGAGCACGAGGGCCGCCAGCGCGGCGCTCCACCACGGGACGACCAGCCGGCGCCGCCGGGGCGGAGCGCTCCATGCCTGGGGCGGCACGTGCTGCGCTGCGTTCGCGCTCGGCGCCGGCCGCTCCGTCGGGCCGGCGTCGGGCGGCAGCCACGGCGAGCTGTGCGGCGGGTCGCTCATACGCCGGGCATCGTACGTCGACGTGGCGCCGACGACACCGGGTTGGCGGTGCGCTCACGGACGGCGTGGACCGTCCGCTCGAGCGCTGACCTCAGAGCACGGCGACGCTGAACGAGATGCTGTCGGTGGCGTTGCCCGCGTCGTCGTAGGTCAGCACGACGAAGTCGCCGGCCTTGCAGCCGGGATCGCCGAGCTGGGTGAACAGGTAGGCGCGGCTGTCCCCGGAGGCGGCGAGGTCGGGCGTGGCGCTGACCGACATCGTCGCCGGGTCCAGCCCGAGGGCGGGGTCGGGCGTCAGGCAGTAGGTCCCCGTGCTGGGGCGCTTGACCGCGGTGAAGCCGCGTGTCCGCGACGCCGTCAGCCGGACGGGCGCCTGGGGGATGACGAACGCGTAGGCGCGCGCGGTGCCCGGTGCGCCGGCGGCTCCCGCCGCCCCGGCCGGCCCCGCCGGCCCCGGCGCGCCGGCCGGGCCGGGC
>CAZRLR010000579.1:0-2485 GCA_964600395.1 uncultured Conexibacter sp. | reverse complement strand
TGGACCGCCGTCTGGACCTCGGGGGCGGCGCCGGCCAAACGCGCGGCGCCCGCCCCGAGCACGAGGCGGGCGATCTCCGCGGCCGGCAGGGGCGCGTCGAGGGCGTCCAGGCGCGCGCGGTTGACGTAGGCCACCCGGGTGCGCGCCTCGCCATCGTCGGCGATCCGCGACAGGGCGCCCGCGGCCAGCGGCGCGGGCGGGCGCGCCTCGGCCTTCGACAGGCCCTGGTCCGCGACGACGCCGGCGACCGCGGTCGTCTTCGCGTCGGTGCCCCCGCCGCAGCCGGGGAGCGTCAGGAGCGCCGCGGCGGCGGCAGCGGCAAGGGCGGTCGATCGAAGCACGACGCCGGAGTGTGGGGCGTCGCGCCGCCGGCGACGTGAAGCGCTCGTGAACGCCGCGTGGCCCCGTCAGGCCTGGCGCGCGACCTCGCCGAGCAGCGCGCGGGCGATGACCAGGCGCTGGATCTCGGACGTGCCCTCGTAGATCTCGGTGATCTTCGCGTCGCGGAAGAACCGCTCGGCGGGGAACTCCTTGGTGTAGCCGTAGCCCCCGAGGACCTGGATCGCCTCGCCGGTCTGGCGGCGCGCCACGGCCGAGGCGAAGAGCTTGGCCTGCGCCCCCTCGACGGTGTGCGGATGGCCCGCGTCCTTCAGGCGCGCGGCGCGCCAGACGAGCGCGCGGGCGGCCTCGATCTCGGTCTGCATGTCCGCGAGCTTGTGCTGGATGGCCTGGAAGCCGCCGATCGCGCGGCCGAAGGCGTGGCGCTCCTTCGCGTAGTCCGTCGCGCACTCCAGCGCGGCCTGCGCGATGCCGACGGCCTGCGCGGCGATGCCGATCCGCCCGCCGTCGAGCGTCTGCAGCGCGATCCGCATCCCGCCGCCGGGCGGACCGAGCGGCTCGGCGGGCGTGTCCTCGAAGCTCAGGTCCGCGGTCGAGCTGCTGTGCAGGCCGAGCTTCTCCTCCTCGCGGATGACGCGGAAGCCGGGCGCGCCGCGTCGCACGACGAACGCGCGCGGGCGCCCGTCGGCGCGCGGGTCCTTCGCGAATACGGTGAACGTGTGGGCGTGGGTCCCGTTCGTGATCCACTGCTTCGTGCCGGTGATGCACCCGTCCTCGTCGGCGCGCGCGAGCATCGCCCCGGCGTCCGAGCCGCTGCCGGACTCCGTCAGCGCGAAGGCGGCGAGCTCGTGACCCTGGGCCAGCGGCGGGACGAGGCGGCCGACCTGGTCGGCGTCGCCGTGGGTGAGGATCGGCATCGTCCCGGCCCCGGTGTGGACGGCGAGCGTCACCCCGACCCCGGCGTCCGCGCGCGAGAGCTCCTCCATGACGAGGCAGTAGCTCAGGTAGTCCGACCCGCTGCCGCCGTGCTCCACCGGGACGCAGACGCCCATCAGGCCGAGCTCGCCGAGGTGCGCGAAGACGTCCTTGGGGAAGGTGTGCTCGCGATCCCAGGCCTTGGCGTGCGGCGCGACCTCCGTGTCGGCGAAACGCCGGGCGAGCTCGCGGATCTCGCGCTGCTCGTCGGTCAGCTCGTGGACGCTCACCGCGCGGCCCGCCGGGAGATGCGGCTGCGGTTGGCGGCGCCGCCCGCCCCACCGACGAGCGCGGCCGCCCCGATCGCGGCGAACGCCTTCAGGCGCCGGCCGAGCTGCTCGAAGCGCAGGACCTCCCACCCCTCCTCACGGGCGACGCGCAGCAGCTCGGGGTCGGGGTTGACGGCGACGGGGTGCCCGACCGCGCGCAGCATCGGCAGGTCGCTCTCGGAGTCCGAATAGGCCCAGCTCTCCTCCAGGGCGATGCCCTCGGCGGCCGCGAGCTCCTTCATCGCCAGCGGCTTGCCGTCGCGGTAGGTGAAGATGCCGGCGTCCTTCCCGGTGTAGAGGCCGTCGACGACCTCGTAGCGGGCCCCGATCGCGCCGTCGAAGCCGACGATCTGCGCGATGACGGACGCGAGGTCCTGCGACGCGGCGGTGACGATGTAGACGGGCCGGCCGGCGTCCTGGTGCTCGTAGGCGACCGCGAGCATCTGCGGGTACAGGCGCGGCAGGACCCCGGCGAGGACCTGCGGCGCCAGGCGCTGCAGGTCGCGGACGCGGACGCCCGCGAGCATGTTCGCGACCTCGGCGCGGACGGCGTCGGTCTCCTCGTCGGTCGAGCCGCGCAGGCGGAACTTCACGTTCCGCCACGCGTAGGCGGCCATCTTGCGGCGGCTGACGAGGCCGTTGCTGCGGGCCGCCCGGGCCCAGTGCAGGCCGGACGACCCCGCCATGAGCGTCCTGTCCAGATCAAAGAAGGCAGCGGCAGTCATCTACCGGTCAGGCTAGGGGACCCGACCAGACGGGATGTTGCGAGCCCCCTGGGCGAGCAACTCCCAGTGGAAGTGTGAGTGCGAGCCCCCCGGGCGAGCAACTCACACTTTCACAATGATCGCGTCGCCCTGCCCGCCGCCGGAGCAGATCGCCGCGCAGCCGTAGCCGCCGCCGCG
>CAZRLR010000578.1:0-2503 GCA_964600395.1 uncultured Conexibacter sp. | reverse complement strand
CTCTACCAGCTCGATTACGCTGGGCGTCGGCTCAAAATCGCTGACCGCCCAGACGTATAAGCAATTTTCGGTCGGGCAATATGTCGTAGTCGCCCGAACCTCTGCACCCTCTACCCGGATGTATGGTCAGGTGACCAGTTACAACACATTAACCGGGGCGTTGACTGTTGACGTGCAGCTGGTATACGGCACAGGGACTTTTACCGACTGGACGATCAGTGTGGCGGGTGACCGGGGAGTAGAGGGACCTATTTCCCGTATGAGTTACAGTACAAAAACGTCCGCATTCACGGCTGGTGCCGGAGATATGGGGAAGCTGTTTGATTGTACTGGCAGTTTTTCTGTGTCCCTCGTCCAGTCGGCAACGCTGGCAGATGGCTGGTATTTTTACCTGATCAACTCTGGTACAGGGTTGATAACAATCGACCCGTTTGGCAGTGAGACGATTGACGGGGTTACGACCACCCGGCTACCTCCGGGGTACTCCTGCATGATTGAGTGTAACGGCACCTCGTTGCGCACCGTGTGGCAACTGCCGCAGATGGATTCGTCGCCCGCGGAAACCAGTGCTGACTACAACATCGATTACACCGATACAACCATCATGTGTATACCGTCAGGGGCAGCTCAAGTCATCACCCTGCCATCGGCCCTGCCGATGGTGATCGGAAATAAATTTAAAATTATAAACCGCTCAACGACCAACACCCTCACGGTTGTTGACAACACAGGGTATCCGGTCTACCGGCTGGCGCCGATCAAATCAATTGATGCCGTGCTGAAAAGCAACGCCTCGCAGGCGGGAGTGTGGCTGGCGGTAGAGGCAGATGCTCCCCCTACGGGCGGGGTTGTCCGGTCTGGCAATATAACGACACTATTGTCAGGTAAAACGTGCCATGCACATCAACCACTGGGCGCGGGCAAGTTCCTGCATGTCGCCGCCAGCGGTGTCGCGTCGTCTCTGCAATTTGTGGTATCCACTGTGTCCGGGTTAGCTATCACGGTTGGAGCAGCTACTACGGTCGGTGGCGCATTAGGGGCGTTTGTACAACTGCTGCCTGTGACGGGCGGGTTTGTCGCAATTTATGCCAACGTCGGCTGGTCAACGCTTTATGCGGTGGCTGTGACAGTGAGTGGAGATGTCGTGACGGCGGGCACGCCGGTGGTGTTAGAGGCCAGCGCCGTCTATGCCGATACTGCGGTCACCCCGAACATTGATTGCTCAACGTCAGGGACAACCGGGGTTGTTGTATACGCACGCAGTGCCACCACGGTTAATGCTGTTGCTTTTACCGTCTCAGGCACCACGATTACCGCCGGCACACCGGTTACCCTCCATACCGCCCCGGCGTCAAAGTATGTGCTCTGGAATGTGTATGGGGGATCCCACTCCGTTACGATGTTATCTAGCACCAGTGCGCTATATACGGGGTATCTCAGTGATGGCGGCTCGCCAGAGGCCGCAACCCACCGCGCTGTTGCTTTTACTCTCTCAGGCACCACGATTACCGCTGGCACGCCCTTGGATTTTGCATCAGGGACGGGCTACCGCAGCCGGGCATGTGGACTGACAAAGGTGACAGCAACACAGGCGCTGTGGGCTTTTTTCAGCAACGGCGACTTTAACACTTACGCGATCCAGTTAACCGTGGCGGGCACAAGCGTCACCGCAGGGACACTGGGGACCATCGGTACGGCAACCGGGTCGAGTCTGACGGGTCGCAGGGTACGGATTGAGCAGGTTACGGGGGGATACTATTTATTCGCCCCCGGCAACGGCTTGACCAACCCCGCGGCTAGCAAGGTCATCAGCAACGCAAACCCACCCACCCACTACGCGAGCAACAACACTGCAAGGGGGCTGGCCACAGTTTTAACCTCCACGGACATCCTGTCCTGTAGGGGTCAAGCGGGTGAAAATGACTTTTTTATATCCAATATGTCGTTCACAAAAACAGCAGCGAGCGCCGTTGCCGCAGGGATACCAACAGAAATGAATTCCTGCTCACCTCAAGCCGTCCTCACCGGTACACGTGAGGCGGTTGTTTTTAATGGCAACAGCTGTAGCGCCTATGTTGTTCGTTGGAGTTTGTAATGTTTTTTCTTAAAACCCAAAATGGTTCTGTAGTTGACAGTTGTCAGTCCGCCATTGTAGCGGACATCGAAAACGACTGTTTCTTGTCACAGGGGCGTGTATGGCTTGACCCTCGCCCGTCATCGGGCGCCTATGCAGAGGACGACGGCCAGCCTCCACCGGTCGACCTGCTCGTACTGGTTCCCCAACACTGGGAGGCCATCAAGCAGGAGCGTGACAAGCGCATTCAGGCGGGCGGCTATCAAGTGGCGGGGAAGTGGTTTCACAGCGACACATTCAGCCGCACGCAGCAGATGGGTCTGGTGATGATGGGCGATGATATTCCAGCAGACCTGAGATGGAAAACTATGGACGGAAGTTTTGTTACAATGACTCCAACACTGGCTAATCAAATATTTATGGCTGCAG
>CAZRLR010000577.1:0-2504 GCA_964600395.1 uncultured Conexibacter sp. | reverse complement strand
AACGGGCACGCCGAGGTCGGCGCCGACGAGCGCGGGGCCTGGATCGAACTGCACCGGCGCCGTCTTCGCGAGGGGCACTGGCCCTCCGCGGGACGCCTCTCTCGCCGCAACCCCGGCCCCGCGAAGGGCCACCTCACGAGGAAGACCACCATGACCACCCGCCGCAAGTCCACCAAGAAGCCCGCCCGCAAGAACGGCAAGCGCCCCGTGCGCAAGGCCAACGGGCGGTTCGCCCGCAAGGCGCGCCCGAACCGCACCCGCAAGGCCGCTCGCAAGCCGAGCGCCCGCAGGAACCCGCGCTACACCCGGCGCCGCGCGCGGCGCAACCCGCTGGTCGCGTGCGCGCGGCCGTCCAAGTACCAGGGCGCCAGGCTGCACTGGAACGGCGACGACTGGGTCATCGAGGGCTGCGACTCGACCGTCTACGAGAAGTCGGGCGGCCCGGGGATGTTCGCCGCGCGCAAGGCCGGCGCGAAGCGCCGCACCGCCGTCGCCAAGCGCGCGGTCTACGAGGCCAGCTACCGCTCGCGCAAGAGCCGGTCGGGCGCGGTGAAGCTCGCCTCGCGCCGCCGCCGGTCGCGGTAGCCCCAGCCCCCCCCCACAGCGGGCGCGCCAGGGCGCGACGTGACACGATAACGTCTCGCCCTGGAACTCGGGGCACGCCTCGGGCCGTAGTTCACCCCGTAATGCTACTCCTTGCTCAAGCGAGGGGCCCTGGGCCCCTCGCTCGCACGGGTTCCGCGCCTCGCGACGCGGAGTTGCTGCTTCGCGGGGCGCCCAGCGGCGAGCCCTCCGCAGCCTGTCACCGTGGCTTCCACGGCGAGCGCACGCATCCCGCGTGCGAGGAGTACCCTGGCGGCGTTGATGTCCGCGTTGTCCGTGTACCCGCAGTCGGTGCACCGGAACACGGCCTGCGACCGTCGCGAGTCGGCATCGACGACTCCGCACGCCGCACAGGTCTGCGACGAGAAGCGCGCGGGCACCTCGACCACGCGCCCGCCCTCGGGCACGACCTTGTACCGCAGCATCGTGAGGAACGCGCCCCATCCGCTGTCGAGGATGGCGCGGTTGAGGCCCGCCTTCTGCGCGACGTTCGTCCCGGGCTCCTCGGGCGTGCCCTTCGCGCTGCGGGTCATGTGCTGCACAACGAGCTTCTCCACGATCACCGCGCCGTGGTTTTTGGCGTAGCGGCGGCTCTCGACGTGCAGAACGTGGGCGCGTTGCCGCGCTGCCTTGCGTTGCAGGCGGGCGACCTTCGCCCGCGCCTTCTGTTGGTTCTTCGACCCTCTCTTCCGTCGTGCGACGGTGCGTTGTGCTCGCGCGATCCGGGCTTGCAGCGCCTCCAGCGGTCGCGGGTTGGGGACGGTGCGTCGGTCGCTGTCGGCCAGGAGTACCGCTACGCCGCGGTCGATGGCGACGGGCGGTTTCGTGCTCGGCGCGGGGTCTGCGATCTCCACCTCGCAGGTGATGGAGACGAACCACGCATCGCCGTCGCGGACGATGGCGCAGCGCTTCGGGGTGCCCTCCAGCGGTCGGTGCAGCACCGCGCGCAGGGCCCCGAGTTTCGGGAACACCACCACGCCGTTACGCCCCGCACCCTCCACGCGAAACGCCTTGGGATGCGGTTCGATCATGGGTGCCCGGTCGCGTCCCTTGCGCTTGAACCGAGGGGCGCGAGCGAGGCGCTTGAAGCACCGCTGCCACGCGGCGTCAAGTTCCACGAGCACTTGGGCGCAGGCATCGCGGGGCACGTCTGCGAGCCAGGGGAGCATCGCGCGAAGCTCGGTCAGTTCGTTGATCTGGTCGAAGGCCGTCGGGTAGCGCTTGTCGGGCCCGCACCGTCGTCCGTGAGCCTGGAGTCGTTGTTCTAGTGCAACGTTCCACAGGAACCGCAGCGCCCCGTCCCACTGCGCCAGCCGCGCGGCCTGCTTGGCCGTCGGGTACACCCGAAAGCGGTACGCGCGCTGGAGGAGCACGACGCCACCGTTGCACGGAACGGCGCGCGGGCAAGAACGCACCACCGCGCCTCGGACGTACTCTGTCCGTGGTCGTCGCTCGCTGGGCCGCTTCCTCCCCGGACGCCGCTACCGCTCACGTCCGGGGTATCCGCGGCCGGACTTGAACTGAAAGGTGAAATTCGATGAAAGACAGGGGAGAGTTTCGTCGCGGCGCCTCGTTGTTGGAGGCGCTGGTTTTCGTCGTGATCGTGGTGGGCGTGGTGGCCGCGGGGCTCTCGCTGCTCGGCAACGGCTACCGCAGCGCCAGCGCCGACCGGGTTCGCGAGCGGGCCTTTTCGGACGCGCGCGCCTACGCCGCCGACCTGTATCCGGGGTGGACCGTCGTGCGGTGCCAGCCGACCGACTCGGACGGCGACGGCTACGTGACGTGCTCGGTCGGCGACGGAGCGGGGCACGTCGAGGGGGTCGAGTGCCGCGCGTCGCTGTGGCTCGACTACGCGCGCGGGTGCCGTCCGATGCGCGCCATGCCGCAACCGCTGGGGCGCT
>CAZRLR010000576.1:0-2514 GCA_964600395.1 uncultured Conexibacter sp. | reverse complement strand
GAGTACGCAGCCGATCGTCGTCACCGTCAAGTCGACGCCGAGCCGCGCCGCCAAGCAGGCCGCGGCCAAGCGGGCGGCGGCGAAGCGGGCGGCGGCGAAGCGGGCGGCGGCGAAGCGGGCGGCGGCCAAGCGCAAGGCTGCAGCCAAGCGCAAGGCGGCGGCCAAGCGGGCAGCAGCCAAGCGAGCGGCCCGCCGCCGCTAGTCCGGGCTGCCGCGACGGGCCGGACGTTCCCCACGGCCGGGTCCGTCGACGGCTCCACGCGCCGACTCGCCCCGGTCCCCGCGTCGGGTGCCCGCCCGGCGGGTAGACCCGTTGGGTGTCGAACGCGCATCTCTTCGTCGTCCTGCTCGCTTCCGTCGCCGTCCTGGGCATCGTCAGCGACCGCATCGGGATCCCGCCGGCGGTCGGGCTCGTCCTCGGCGCGATCGGTCTGGGCCTGACCCCGCTGGCGCCCGAGCTGCACCTGGACCCCGACGTCGTCCTCCTCGTCTTCCTGCCGCCGATCCTCTTCCCGGCGGCCGCCGAGTTCGCGCGGGAGGACGTGCGCACGAGCATCCGGGCCATCACGATGCTCGCGTTCGGGCTCGCGCTGCTGACGCTCGTGACCGTCGCCGTCGCCGCGCACCTGCTGCTCGACATCCCGTGGGCGGCCGCCTTCGTCCTCGGGGCGATCCTCGCGCCGACCGACCCGGTCGCCGCGACGGGCCTGCTGCGCAGCGCCGGGGCGCCCGACCGGATCGCGACGATCCTGGAGGGGGAGAGCCTCGTCAACGACGCCGTCGGCCTGACCGCCTTCCGCATCGCGGTGGCAGCCGTCGGCGGCAGCTTCTCGCTCGGGCCGGCCGTCGGCGAGTTCGTACTCGTCGGCGTGGCGGGTGTCGGCGTCGGCGTGGCCGTCGCGCTGCTCGTCGTCGCGGTGCTGCGCCGGCTGGAGGACCTCGAGCTCGAAAGCGCCGTCGCGGCGCTCAGCGCGTACGGCAGCTACGCCCTGGCGGAGGAGCTCGGCGTCTCGGGCATCCTTGCCGTCGTCGCCACGGGCTTCGTGGTCGGCCGCCGCCTGACGGAGGTCACGTCCCCCGAGACGCGTCTGGGGGCCGGGTCGTTCTGGGGGCTCGTCCGCTACCTGTCGGAGTCGATGCTCTTCGTCCTCGTCGGGCTCGTCTTCGCGGAGGCGCTGAGGACGACCGAGCCGAACCTCCTGACCGTCGCCGGCCACTCGCTGGCGCTGGCCGGTGCGGCGCTCGCGACCCGCCTGGCGTGGATGTTCACCGTCCCCAAGCTCATCAGCCGCCTGCCCTTCCGCGGGCCCGAGCCGCTGGCGGCGCCGTCGGAGATCCTCGTCCTGTCGCTGGGCGGGATGCGCGGGGCGGTCTCCGTGGCGGTGGCGCTGGCCATCCCGCTGGAGGCCGGCGGGGCGCCGTTCCCGGGGCGCGAGGCCGCGGTCCTGGCGGTGCTCGGCGCCGTCGTCATCCTGCTCGTCCTGCCGACGCTGCTGCTGCCGTCCGTCGTCTGCCGCGGCGGTCTGCGCCAGCACGAGGAGACCGAGGAGCGCGACCGCCAGACGCGCCTGCAGCTCGCGCAGGCCGCCGTCACGCGTGCGGAGGAGCTGCGCGACGAGGGCAAGGTCTCCGAGCAGCTCTTCGAACGGGCGACCGAGGCCTACCAGGCGCGGACCGCCGTCCTGCAGGACGAGACGCACGACAGCCCGCTGCACGACACGGAGGGCCTGGACTACAAGGACCTGCTGCACGAGCTGCGTGAGGCCGAGCGCGAGGCGCTGCAGGAGCTCGAGGCCTCCGGCGAGGTGCACGGCGGCGTGGCCCGGGCGATCGAGCGGGACCTGGACCGCGCGTCGCACTGACCGCGAACCGGGCGCGTTCGCGTTCTGCGGTCCGCCCCCGACGACCGCAAGTTTCCGGAAGACGGTGCGTTGCGGCTGTCATCGACCCCGCTGGTGCGGGCGGAGACGGACGTTCGACTCGGGTTGCCCCCCCCTTTGCTCGAGTCGGGCGTCCGCCTCTCTCCGCCGGGGTGGGCGGTCGTCGGCGTTCGGGCCCCGGGTGGGCTCAGGCGTAGCGGAGCGACCCTGGCGTCGTGAGCTCCTCGCCGGTCTCCAGCAGCGTCTTGAGGCCGGACAGGATCATCATCCAGCCGCCGAAGAGCTGGTCGTTGGCGCCGTCGCGCAACTGGTCGTGCGTGACGACCAGGCGGCAGGAGTCGCCGACCGGCGTGATCTCCCATGTCACGCGGGAGGTGCCCTCGGCCACGACGTCCTCCCCCCACAGGGCGCGCATGGACTGCACGAGCCGGCGGGGCGGGTCGACCTCCAGGTTCTCGCCTTCGACGAGCGGCGCGGGCGCCTTCGGGCTCGTCGACACGTACGCCGAGCCCGGGGTCCAGTCGGACTCCACGCCGACGCCGAAGTTGTAGCGGCGGCGCACGTCGGGGTCGGTGATCGCCTCCCACAGCCGCTCGGGCGTCGTCTTGATGTAGATCTCGAACACCTTTTCCAT
>CAZRLR010000575.1:0-2516 GCA_964600395.1 uncultured Conexibacter sp. | reverse complement strand
AATATTCTCGCCACGTCGCACTCTCGGCAGTATTTTCTTTACAAGATACGGATGCATTCGAGCATGCGCCTCTTCCAAACTTTCTCCGCGTGGCGGACGATTCGTATAACCTCGTCGCCACGCCTGTACCTTTTCTTTCCCATATTTCCGTTCGGCCGATCCCTTTTCCATGCCCTGAAGTGCTCCGTAATATCGTTCGTTCAATGCTGAACTGGCGAATACAGGGATGTCGCTTCCACTGCAACGATTCGATCCGCGAATCCAGGTGGAGTATTTTGGATCATGGTCGTGCTGAAAGACACCGGTGCGGTCTTGCTGTGACAGGATGATGAGAAGGGTTTCTTGAGCTCGGGTAAGGTTCGAGGTGAAAGCTGCAGCATACGCATACTGCCTACAGTGCTGCGCGCACTCTTCCGCCTCCTTGATGCCTTTTTCGCTCAGAGGAACATCGATCCAACCGGTGAACCGATTGCACAGGTTCCAACGAGATTCGCCATGGCGGACGAGTACGAGTTTTCCCATATACATCATCAAATGATCTGTCCTTTTTTCTCAAGCATCATGTGATGGATCGTCGCAATCTGAACCCAAATAGCAATAAGAATCAGGATGGCCGCACATGCGAGCGCATCAAACTTCGTAATCCCGAACACGAGATTATCTGACCCGCCCAAAATAGCACCCACAAACACAATAACCCCAACAAACCCAGAGGCGACACTGACGACGTGCATGAGCTTTGATAGCTTCATATGGTTTAAATTAATTCTTAATGAATTATTGGATAAATAATTAGTTAGATAGGTGTTTCTCTACTCTCTTCAGCAACACGGCATTCGTCGCGACGATGATCGACGAAGCGGACATGAGGAGCGCGGAGATTTCCGGCCGTAATACCCAACCGAACGATGTGTAAAATGCCCCAGCTGCGACCGGAATAGCAAGAACGTTGTAGATCGCCGCCCAAAAAAGATTCTGCTTCATCTTCACAACTGTTGCCTTGGATAGCTTGATCGCGGCGAGAATGTCCGCTGGGTCTGACTTCATGAGTACGATGTTGGCCGTTTCGATGGCGACATCCGTGCCTGCACCGATCGCGATGCCGATATCAGCTTGAGCGAGCGCCGGCGCATCGTTCACGCCATCTCCAACCATGGCAACGAACTTCTTTTCGTCTTGGAGTTTTTTGACGTATTTCGCCTTTTCTTCAGGAAGAACCTGAGCGAATACACGCTTGATACCGAGTTGTTTGGCGACAACTTGAGCAACCTGTTCATGATCCCCGGTGATCATGGCGACTTCCAATCCCAGAGCCTGCATGCCTGCAATGGCCTTCTTTGCGGTCGGCTTAATCTGGTCCGCTACACCAATAGCCCCGGCGACCTGACCATCTACGGCAACGATGCTGATGGTATTTCCCGATGACAGTAAGCGATCGATCTCGACTTGAAGCGGCTTAAGTGAAACTCCCTGATCGTTCATGAGCTTTTCTGTTCCTGCCAAAATATTCTTGCCGGCAACGACAGCGTGAACCCCATGTCCTCCGATGGCTTCGAAATCCGAAACGTTTTCATCAATGGCAATGTCGCGTTTTGTCGCTTCGTCCAAGATTGCCTTGCTAATCGGATGGTTGGACTTTTTTTCGGCAGAAGCGGCCGCTCCAAGCACCTGCTCTTCTGAAAAACCTTCCGCAACCACAATTTCGGTGACCTGTGGTCTTCCTTCCGTGAGCGTTCCTGTCTTATCCAAGACGATCACTTGGATCTTTGATGTCTGTTCCAGTGTTGTTGCGTCTTTGATCAGGATATTATGCTTCGCTCCAATCCCCGTACCGACGGCAACAGCGGTTGGCGTTGCAAGACCGAGCGCATCAGGACAAGCAATGACAATGGCAGAGACCGCGAATGTCAGGGCGGTAATAAAGGAAGCATGTCCCAAGAAGTACCAACCGAAGAATGTGATCAACCCGACGGAAATGGCGACGATGACAAGGATCGCCGCGGCCTTATCCGCAATTCGCTGACCCGGTGCTTTAGAGTTTTGAGCCGTCTCAACAAGCTTAATAATTTGCGCGAGCGCTGTATCACTCCCTACGTTCGTGGCACGAAATTGGATTGAGCCATTCTGATTGATGGACCCGCTGATGACCTTATCGCCAGTCTTCTTTAAAACTGGAATTGATTCTCCTGTCACTAAAGATTCATCGATCGACGTCGTTCCCTCGATCACTTCTCCATCAACAGCGATCTTATCTCCTGGACGGATCAATATGACATCACCCACGATAACTTCAGCGCTTGGTATCGTGAGCTGCTTCCCATTGCGCAAGACCGTCGCCTGTGGCGGCACGAGATCGAATAACGCTCGCAGCGCGTCCGATGTTCCACGTCTGGATTTCATCTCCATCCAGTGGCCGAACAAGACGAATGTAACGAGGAGAGCTGCGGCTTCGTAGAAGGTTTCACCACCGACCGTAAAGGTCAAAAGAACGCTGAATAGATACGCGGCCAGCACAC
>CAZRLR010000574.1:0-2519 GCA_964600395.1 uncultured Conexibacter sp. | reverse complement strand
TGTCGAGGCCGTAGGCCAGCGACGCGGCGGTCGGCTCGTTGATGATGCGCTTGACCTCGAGGCCGGCGATCTTGCCGGCGTCCTTCGTGGCCTGGCGCTGGTCGTCGTTGAAGTACGCGGGGACCGTGATGACGGCGCTGTCGACGGTCTCGCCGAGGTAGGCCTCGGCGTCGGCCTTCAGCTTCGCGAGGATCATCGCGGAGATCTCCGGCGGCGAGTACTGCTTGCCGTCGGCCTCGATGCGGGCGTCGCCACCAGGACCGGCGACGACCTTGTAGGGGACCATCGACTCCTCCTCGCGGACCTCGGCCTCCTTGCGGCCGACGAAGCGCTTGACGGAGAAGATGGTGTTCTGCGGGTTCGTGACGGCCTGGCGCTTGGCGACCGTGCCGACGAGGCGCTCGCCGCTGGAGGCGAAGGCGACGACGGACGGGGTCGTGCGGCCACCCTCGGCGTTCTCGATGACGGTGGGCTCGCCCCCTTCGAGGACGGCCATGCAAGAGTTGGTGGTGCCGAGGTCGATGCCGATGGTCTTGGCCATGGGGCTGGCTCCTTGGGACGGTGGGTGTGGGGCTGACGATAGCGGGGCTATCGCCGATGCTGGTACGAAATCTCAGTGAGAGTGTAGTAGATCTCCCACGACGCAGTCCCGGAGCCCGCTCCGCGGGCCCGACGCGGCCCTCCGGGCCGACATTCTCGGCTCCGCCGGTGATGTCAGACGGCCCTCCGCGGCGCATCGGGCGCCGCTCCGCTCGGGCCGCGGCGTCAGGTGGCGCGGACGGCGGCGGCGAAGCGGTCCAGGGCGCCGGGCGCGTGGGCGAAGAAGAGCGAGGGCTCGGTCAGCTCGAGCTCGAGCAGCAGCGGCGCGCCGTCCGGGCCCTCGACGAGGTCGACGCGGGCGTAGGTCGGCGCGGCCCCGAAGCGGTGCGTGGCGTACGCGACGACGGCGTCGGCCACCTCGCGCTCGGCGTCCGACGGCGCGCGCGGCGCGATCGTCTCGGCCGCGAAGAAGTCGTCCGTCGGCCCGGCCCCGCGCGCCAGCAGCGGGCCCTTGTGGATCGCGTGGGAGAACCCGCCGGCGAAGAACAGCAGGGCGGTCTCACCCCGCTCGTCCACCGACGGGATGTAGGGCTGGACCATGACCGTGCGCCCGCTGCGGTGGATCTCGGCGGCCAGCGCCGCGGCCCCGGCCGGGTCGTCGTGGAAGCGCGCGGTGTCCCGCGACCCCGCCGAGACCGTGGGCTTGACGACGACCTCGCCGTCGGCCAGCGCCGGCGTCACGGGCTGCCCCGGGTCGAGGAAGACGGTCGGGACGACGGGCAGGCCGGCGTGGCGCAGGTCCGCGAGGTAGCGCTTGTCCGTGTTCCAGCGGACGACGGCTGGCGGGTTGACGAGCCGGTCGCCGACGGCGTCCGCCCAGGCGAGGAACTCCTCCGCGCGCTGGGCGTAGTCCCAGGGGGAGCGCAGCAGGACGCGCTCGAAGCGCGTCCAGTCGACCGCCGGGTCGTCCCAGCGGACCCACTCGCCGTCCAGCGCGGCGGCGAGGCCGGCGTCGTCCGGATCCCCGCCGGGCAGCTCCGCGCAGGTCACGAGCGCGATCACGACGCCACCGTCGAGGCGATCGCGATCTCGTCGCCGAGCGCGAACGGCGGGACGAGCTCGATGTGATCGCCGCTCCAGAAGCGGCCGGGGTCATACCAGGAGGCCGGGCGTCCGGCCGGGAGCACCCCCATCGCCTGGAAGGTCGTGGCCACGAGCTCGGCGCAGTAGATCGTCTCCAGCGACGACTCGCGGCGGCGGTAGCGGCCGGCCGCCCACTGCCGGACGAGGCCGGGGGTCGTCGGGAAGGCGCGGCCGTTGAAGCGCTCGATGGTCTCCATGAGGCGGTCCTCCTGCTCCCGCGTGATCGCGCCGTGCAGCGGTCGCGTCCACGCGCGCTGGCCGTAGCGCTGCTCCCAGTGGCGGACGGCGTCGCCCAGCCGATGCAGCTGGACGCCGCGCTGCTGCTTGCCGGTCCAGACGTCCGGCAGCGAGCGTCCGAGCTCGGCGTGCCACAGCAGCGGCGGCAGGTCGTCCAGCGCGACGACCATGCCGACGTGGTTGACGGGGCTGTTCGTGATCGTGCGGATGGCGACGTCGGCCCACGAGCGCCCGCGGAAGAGCCACACGTCCCCGGTCCCCGCTGCGGCGATCGCGTCCTCGAGCGGTTGGGCGGTCACGCCGGCGACGGTCACGCGGCGTAGCCTAGGCGCATGCGCGTCCCCTGGAAGATCGTCGGGCTCGCGGGCCTCGCCGGTGTGGCCGCGACCGGCGTCGCCGTGCAGCAGCGCCGGCGCTCGCACGTCGAGTACGACCCCGACGCGCTGCGCGAGACGCTGCACGCCCGGCTGGACGCCACGCGCACCGGCGCCGGCGGCGACGCCGGGGCTCCCGGGGCCGCGCCGGCCCCGGTCCCGGAAGCGCGCCCCAGACCTCGGTGACCGCGGCCGCGGCGGCGGCCGCCGCCGGCCGCGCCGCCG
>CAZRLR010000573.1:0-2528 GCA_964600395.1 uncultured Conexibacter sp. | reverse complement strand
CACCGGCCGTTTCTATACCGACCATGTGCTGTTTACCTTCAACCAGGATTTTGGCAATGAACTGATGCCTCTCTTCGATTACCTGCAATCCAGGAAACAGCCGGCGGAGTATGGTAAGATACCTTTCAAACATTTGCTGGTTTCCCAGTTCAATATGATCAAACGCTTCAGCCAGTTGATTGACAGGGAAATTGACAATGCCAAAGCAGGTAAACCTGCCAGCATCATCATCAAGCTGAACAACCTGCAGGAAAGGGCCATGATCGCAAGGCTCTATAAAGCCAGCAAGGCAGGGGTGAAGGTACATTTGATTGTACGCAGTATCTGCTGCCTGGCGCCGGGTGTGCCGGGGCAGAGTGAAAATATTGTAGTACATCGTATCATAGATCGCTACCTCGAACATGCCAGGGTCTTCGCCTTTCATAATAATGGCGAACCGGAATACTACATGGGCAGCGCCGACTGGATGAACCGTAACCTGCACAGCCGCATTGAAGTGTGTTTCCCCATTTACGATAAACAGATGGGCGAAGAGCTGCAGCATATACTCGACCTGCAACTTAAAGACAATAAAAAAGCCGTGCTGCTTTCCAGCGATGTGCAAACCGGCGCCGCCAATAATATACGGGTATTGAGTGCAGGGCAGGAGCCGCTGGCTGCACAGCAGGCTATTTACGATTTTGTAAAGAGCGGAACGGTCCGGTAGCGCTACGGCTGACAGGCGTCATTGCGCTGCGATAAATCCTCTTTTACTTTCGCAAAAAATTAATTTATGCGCAACAGTATAAGTCGTGGTTGGCCGTTTTTCTTTCTGTTCCTGTTGTCAGCAAACAGCGATGCACAGGTAGCGGCCGTCACCTTCACGGTGCAGGTGCCGCCGGCAGACAGTGTGCAGACGGTTTACCTGGCAGGATCTTTTAATTACTGGCATGCCGGCGATTCATTTTACCGCATGAAGATGATTAGCAATAACCACTTTACGCTTACCCTGCCGGTGTTTGACAACCATTCTTACCAATACAAATACACCCTCGGTCATTGGAACAGGGTAGAACTGGCCGCCAACGACAGCAATATCAGCAACCGGGTATTTGTGTCGGCCAACGGAAAACAGATCACCGATACGGTGATGAAATGGAAAACACCAATGCCCGCCTCTGCACAGGCCAACCCGCAAATGCAGCAGATCAACGCCATGAAGGATTCGGCACTGGCTAAGCTGCAACCGGAGCTTAATAACATGATTGATTTTCTGAAACAGTATGTGCAGAATTTTTTGAAAGCTGAACCCAGCGCTTCCCTGCACCGCAGGCTCGATAAAAAAGTGGCAAAAAAGATCGGCAGCGCCTACCGGCAGGTAACTAAATTGTTGTGGGATGTTTTTGCCAGCATTTCGCCGGAGCAAAAGAAACAGATGAATGAACTGCTGAATAAGCCGGAAGCACAAAAGGATTTTATCAATGCACTCGGCAATGCCTTCGGCACCGTGGTAGAAGGAAAGAAACAGTGACCGAGAAGGCTCACTATGGTGATCTATGTGTTCCGGTCTATGTAACTATGTGCCTATGTGGTTCTCCATTTTTTTTAACCACATAGACACATAGGATACACATAGATTTGATGCCGGGTATCAACTTTGCTGATTCTGCAGTACATTGAATATTATTTTCATTCAAACCAGTCGTATGCGAAAGCTCCTTTTACTTTTTGTTTTAATCACCTCACTTTTTTCGGTACAAGCACAAACCGAAAAAATTCCGCTGCTGTTCCGGCTCGATGATATTGGTATGTGCCATTCCGTAAATATGGCCGCCAAAGAAGTACTGGAAACCCGCATGCCTGTTTCCATGTCGGTCATGGTGCCCTGCCCCTGGTTTACCGAAGCCGTGGAGATACTGAAACAATACCCGCATGTATCGGTGGGTATACATCTTACCCTCAATTCGGAGTGGAAGAATTATCGCTGGGGCCCCGTGGCCGGTGTTACCATGGTGCCCTCGCTGGTAGATTCACTGGGGCATTTCTTTCCCTCCCGCAGTAAGTTGTTTGCCAATAATCCCAAACTGGAAGAGATAGAAACCGAACTGCGGGCACAAATTGAAAAAGCACAGAAGGCCGGTTTAAAAATTGATTACCTCGATTACCACATGGGCGCTGCCATGCAAACACCCCAAACCCGGGCCATTGTAGAAAAGCTGGCGGCCGAGTACGGGCTGGCCATTTCCCGCTATTATGATGAGGTAGATGTAGAAGGCGGCTATGCAGCCCCCGTGGCCAATAAGCTGGATACGCTGCTAAAGAAAGTTACTAACCTGCAGCCCGGCGGCACCAAACTATTTGTCGTACATATCGGGCTCGATGAACCGGAGATGGCCGCCATGGAAGACCTGAACCCCAGCGGCCCGCGGGATATGAGCAAGCACCGGCAGGCAGAGCTAAGAGCCTTGCTGGCGCCCAATTTTCAGCAATTGATAAACAGCGAAAGGTTTCGCATCGTTAACTACCGTATGCTGAATGAGGAGAAGGGA
>CAZRLR010000572.1:0-2528 GCA_964600395.1 uncultured Conexibacter sp. | reverse complement strand
TCACGGTCGCCACCGCGAAGCGGCGCAGCGACGTGTCCCCGCCCCGGTCGATCGAGTACGTGCCGAGCACCGAATCGCGATTCCGTGTCGCGAAGAAGGCCTCGACGACCGCCTGCTTGTCGTTGCCGGCCGGACCCGCGTCGCGGATGGCCTGCAGCAGGACGCTCATCGCTTCGTAGCCGAAGATGGCCAGGGGCTCCGGCGGGCTGCCGAACCTCGCCCGGTAGCGCCGCACGAACGCCCGCCCCTTAGGCGGGTACATCCGGGCGGCCAGGCTCGGGGTCGTCAGGTGCACCCGGGCGGCGACCGCCGGGGCGAGCGCCTGCGTGAACGCCGTCTCGGCCACGCCGTCGGCGCCGAAGAGCTCGGCGCCCGGCAGCGCGGCGTGCAGCGCCGTGAACGTGGCCACCGCGCCGCCGGCGGTCCGGCCGCCGAAGAACACGCAGGTCGCCCCGCTCTCGACGACCTTCTCGACGACCGCTGCGCGATCGGCGGCGTCCGCGTCGACGTCCAGCGGCTCGTTGCCGAGGATCTTCAGGCCCTGGCCGGGCGCCTGGCGCTCGATCTGGTCCGCGATGCCCTTGCCGTAGAACTCGTTGGCGTGCACGAGGAAGGTCGCGGTGCAGCCCTCGTCGCGCTGCAGGCGCAGCTGGGCGGCCGCCTGCACGTCGTCGGCCGGGATGACCCGCCCGAACGTGCGCTTCCCCGACGGGTAGTACTTGTCCGGCTCGCCCTTGTCGGCGCCGATCGCCTTCGTGAGGCCGACCGCGGTGTTCGACGGGGAGATCTGCAGGATCCCCGCCTCGTTGAGCACCGGGATGGACAGGGCCGAGGCCCCGGAGTCCAGGTCGCCGAGGTAGCCGATCGCTGTCCTGTCCTGCGCCGCCCTGCGGGCGGCGGCGCCGACGGCGTCCGGCTCCCAGCCCGCCGGGCCGGAGGAGTCGTCGAGGCTCACGTACTTGACGACGAACGGGCCGGCGCGGCCGCCGGCCTCCTCGAGCGCGAGCTTCTCGGCGTTGACGATCGACAGCGACTGCGCGGCGGCGGGCCCGCGCAGCGGCAGGCCGGAGTAGACCGTGAGCGTCGTCGCGGCCGCGTCGGCGGCCGTCCCCTCGTCGTCCCCGCCACCGCAGGCGACGGAGGTGAGGGCCAGCGCTGCGGTCAGGCAGCCAGCGACGACGGCTCTGACGCGCACCGCCGGGTGTTCAGGCGTCGCGGTTGCCGTTGCCCGGCAGGTACGGCACGAGCATCTTCACGGTGGCCGCCAGCAGGATGATGACCGTCGTGATCATGAAGCCGTCGATGGCCTTGGCGCCGAGGGACCACAGGACGATCCAGACCATGAGGCCGACGGTGGTGGCGAGCACGATTCCCATGGTCGGCAGCCTATCTCACGCAAGCCCGGCGGCCAGTGCCGCCACCACGCCACGCACCGCGGCGGCCGGGTCGTCGGCCTCGGCCGCCTCCCGCACCAGGCGGCTGCCGACGATGACCCCCTCGGCGCCCGCGTCGGCCGCCTCGGAGGCCTGCTCGGGGGTCGTGATGCCGAAGCCCAGGGCGACCGGCACGTCCGTGGCGGCCTTCGTGCGGGCGACGATCCGCGCCACGCGCTCGCCGAGCGGCGCCTGGCGCTCCCCCGTCGTGCCGTTGACGGAGACCGTGTAGACGAAGCCGCGGGCGCGGCCCCCGATCGCGCGCAGGCGATCGTCGGGGGTCGTGGGCGCCACGAGGGGGACGAGGGCGATGCCCGCCGCGTCACAGGCCGCCAGGACCGCGGGCGCCTCCTCCATCGGCAGGTCCGGGACGATCAGGCCGCTCGCGCCCGCGTCCCGCAGCGCGGCGGCGAACGCCTCGGGGCCGCGGACGAGCACGAGGTTGGCGTAGAGCATGAGCACGACCGGCAGGCGCTGGGCGAGGACCTCGCAGACCTCGAGCACCCGTGTCGTCGTGGCCCCGGCGCGCAGCGCGGCGGTGCCCGCGGCCGCGACGACGGGGCCGTCCGCCAGCGGGTCCGAGAACGGCACGCCGAGCTCGACGAGGTCCGCGCCGCCGTCGGCGTAGGCCTCGCCGATCTTCACCGACGTGGCGAGGTCCGGGAAGCCGCCCATGAGGTAGGGCATCAGCGCCGCCCGCTTGCCGCTGTCGGCGAAGGCCCCCGCGATCCGGGCCGCGCCGGCGTTCGTCGTGACCGCGCTCACAGCTCTTCCGCCTTCAGGCGCTCGAGGACCTGCGCGAGGTCCTTGTCGCCGCGCCCGGAGAGGCAGACGAGGTCGAGCGTCGAGTCCGAAGGCTCCTCCAGGACGTAGTGGAAGGCGTGCGCCGTCTCGAGCGCCGGGATGATGCCTTCGAGCTTCGTCACCGTCGTGAAGGCGCGCAGGGCGTCCGCGTCGGTGACCGCGACGTACTGCGCCCGGCCGAGGTCGCGCAGGTGCGCGTGCTCGGGGCCGGAGCCCGGGTAGTCCAGGCCGGCGGAGATCGAGTGCGCCTCGGTGATCTGGCCCTCCTCGTCCTGCATGACCGCCGACATC
>CAZRLR010000571.1:0-2543 GCA_964600395.1 uncultured Conexibacter sp. | reverse complement strand
CCATCGTGCCCTCGACCTCCTCGTGGCCGTCGTGGCCGATGAGGACGATCGTGTACCCGTCCTGGGCGAACTTCACGGCCTCGCGGTGGACCTTCGTGACGAGCGGGCAGGTGGCGTCGATCGTCCGCAGCTGCCGGCGCTCGGCCTCGGCGTGGACCATCGGGGAGACACCGTGGGCGCTGAAGACCGTCATCGCGCCCTCGGGGATCGTGTCGTCGAGCTCGTCGACGAAGATCGCGCCCTTGTCGCGGAGCGTCTCGACGACGTGCTTGTTGTGGACGATCTCCTTGCGGACGTAGACCGGGGCGCCGTAGAGCTCGAGCGCGCGCTCGACGGTCTGCACCGCGCGGTCGACCCCGGCGCAGTATCCGCGGGGCGCGGCGAGCAGGAGCTTGACGGGTCCGTTCGACATGTCCCCATGGTACGGCGTCGCCCCCGGCGCGGACCGCCCGCGGGCGGTTAGGCTGGCGCCCGTGAAGCAGCTCGCCGACGACGTCCACCTCATCACGGGCCTGCCGCCCTACGGGATCAACGCCTACCTGCTCGGCGACGTCCTCGTGGACGCGATGACGAAGTGGGACGCCCGGCGCATCCTCAAGGCGCTCACGGGCCGGCCGGTCGCCGCGCACGCGCTGACGCACGCCCACCCCGACCACCAGGGGGCCTCGCACCGGGTCTGCGTCGAGCTGCGCGTCCCGTTCTGGGTGCCCGAGCTCGACGTGCCGCCGGCCGAGGACTCGTCGCTCATCGCCGAGCGTCAGCCCGACCACCCGATCAACACGCTCTTCGCGAAGGTCATGACCGGGCCGGGCCACCCGGTCGACCGCGTCCTGCGCGAAGGCGACGACGTGGCCGGCTTCACCGTCCTGGACACGCCCGGGCACAGCGCGGGGCACGTCTCGTTCTGGCGGGAGGCCGACGGCGTGCTCGTCCTCGGCGACGTCCTGAACAACCAGAACCCGCTCAGCGGCTTCCCCCGCGGCCTGCGCGAGCCGTTCTCGTTCTTCACCCCCGACCCCGAGCGCAACCGGCAGTCGATCCGGCGCCTGGGCGAGCTCACCCCGTCGCTCGTCCTCTTCGGGCACGGGCCGCCGCTGCGCGACCCGGCCGCCTTCCGCGCGTTCTGCGCGTCCGTCTGAGCTAGCGGGCGGTCCGCAGGTACTGGACGACCGTCTCGCCGACGGCGTCCAGCGCGCGGGGGGAGATCTGCGCCATCGAGTCCTGCAGCGAATGCCCGGGGTAGGACCAGTCGATGAAGTCCACGGCGGGGACCCCCGCACGCAGGAACGGCGTGTGGTCGTCCGTGATGGCGACGTCCGTGCGGTCGGGGAAGACGGCGCCGACGCCGACCTTCGCGGCCGCGGCGCGGACGGCGGCCCACAGCCGCGGGTCCGACGTGGCTTCGCGGGGCAGCCGCAGGCCCTTGTTGCCGACGTAGTCCAGCAGCAGCATCTGCCGCGTGCCCTTGGGGTGCCGGGCGACGTAGGCGCGCGAGCCGCGCAGGCCGGCGTTGTAGAAGTCCTGCTCGTCCTCGGGCAGGCCGGCGTCGGGCTCCTCGCCGTCGAAGAGGACGAACCTCAGCTCCGGCGCGCCGGCCGGCCGCTTGAGCTTGCGCAGCGCCCGCGCGGCCTCGATGACGATCGCGCTGCCCGCCGCCCCGTTGTTCGCCCCGACGAACCCGTCGGGCTTGACGAGCGTGTCGTAGTGGGCGCCCAGGACGATCGCGGGCTTGCGGCCAGGGATCGTCCCCACGATGTTCTGTAGCGGCTTGGCCGCCGTGGAGTCCGGGAGCGGCTCGAAGCGGCCGGCGGGCAGCAGCGGACGCAGCCGCTGGGCGAGCTGCACGAGCTGCCCAGAGCCCGCGGGGCGCTGGCCCACGGCGACCTGCTGGGCCGTCAGCCGGTAGGCGCGCTGGGCGTCGAAGCGGTCGACGCGGGCCTGCGGGAGGGCGACGGTCGCGGCCGCGGCGGTGGGGGCCGGCGCCGTCGTGGCCGTGCGCTGCGTCGTCAGCGGCCCGCCGCCGCCGAGCATCGGGAAGCCGTTGACGGCGAAGTAGATGAGCCCGCCCGCGAGGATGAGCTGTCCGGCCAGCGCGAACAGGAGGATGCGCACCGACAGCTGGCGCTTGAGCTCCTGGGCGTCGGTCGGCGTGGGGGTGTCGCGGGCGGGGATGGCTCTCGGGGCGCGGTCAGTCGTTGGCCGTCGCGGCCAGCAGGATGTGCTGGAACTTCTCACGGGCGGCGGCGCGCCGGGTGGGCACGTGCTCGGAGGGTACGCCGTCGACCGGGGCGGTGTAGCCGCGCAGGAGCTGACGGGCGACGGACTGGCGGTGCACCTCGTCGGGCCCGTCGTAGAAGCGCGCGCCGCGGGCGAAGCGGTACATCGCCTCCAACGGCATGTCGGTCGAGTAGCCGAGGGACCCGTGGATCTGCAGCGCGCGGTCCACGACGTCGTGCATGACGCCGGCCCCGAAGAACTTGATGAGCGAGATGTCCGTCCGGGCGGCGCTGGCGCCCTGGGTGTCCATCTTCCACGCGGCGTGC
>CAZRLR010000570.1:0-2548 GCA_964600395.1 uncultured Conexibacter sp. | reverse complement strand
CCCGGGATCATGGAGGCGGCCAACCGCGGCGCCATGGACGCGGGCGCGAACTCCGTGGGCCTGAACATCGAGCTGCCCTTCGAGCAGCGCCCCAACCCGTACCAGACGCACGAGCTGACCTTCCACTACTTCTTCACCCGCAAGGTGATGTTCGTCCGCTACGCCTGCGCCTTCGTCGTCTTCCCCGGCGGCTTCGGCACGCTCGACGAGCTCTTCGAGGCGCTCGTCCTCATCCAGACCGACAAGATCGCCGACTTCCCCGTCGTCCTCGTCGGGTCGGCGTTCTGGGGCGGGCTGCTGGACTGGGTCCGCGACCAGCTCGCGGCACGCGGCCTCATCGGCCCGCAGGACCTGCAGCTCGTGCAGGTCGTCGACGACGTCGACGACATCGTGCGCGTCTGCCTCGGCGCCCGGGCGCTGCAGTGGGACGAAGCGGCGTAAGGGACCGCGCGTTGCGGCCCGCGGTCAGTCCTCGCCGGTCGGGCGGCGCCGGGCCTGCTTGCGCTCGCCCGTCTTGCGCTTGGCGTCCAGCCGCTTGCGCTTGGCCGCGCGGGAGGGCTTCGTCGCCCGCCGGGGCCGGTCGACGTGCAGGCCCCGGACGAGCTTCTCGCGTAGGCGCTCGAGCGCCAGCTCGCGGTTGCGCGTCTGCGAGCGGGCGTCCTGCGCCACCGCCCGGACGACGGGCCCCAGCCGCGTCGTGACGCGGGCCTTCTGCGCCTCCGAGAGCGCCGAGGACGCCGCGACGTCGAAGCTCGCCTCCACCCGCGAGTCGGTGACGTTCGCGTGCTGGCCGCCCGGCCCGGAGGACCGGGTCGTGCGCAGCTCGATCTCCGCGAGCGGGATCGCGACGCTGCCGGTCACGCGCATCGGGTCGTCCATCGTCGTCCGATGGTGGCAGACGGATCCCGGCGCGGTCCGGCGCCCGGCGTCTGGTAAGACCGCCCGATGCGCCTGAGCGTCCGTCCCGACACGGTCCCCGAGGCCGTCGGCCTGAAGGTCGGCATGGTCCCCGAGCCGGTCTTCGAGAGCTACGTCGCCCTGATGCAGGCGCGCACGCTGATGGTCGCCTGGAAGGTCGGGATCTTCGACGCCCTGCAGGCCGGTCCGGCGTCGGCGGGTGAGCTGGCCGGGCGCCTGGAGCTGACCGAGGCGGGGCTGGACGTCGTCCTGCCGGCGCTGCAGGCGCTCGGCTACGTCGACGGCGCGCCGGGCGGCCACTACGCGCTGTCGGGCAAGGGCCGGCGGACGCTCACCGACGCCGGCCGGCAGGCGGTGACCGACTGGATGGCGTTCTGCGCCGACATGTGGGAGGCGTTCGACGGCCTGGAGGACGTCATGCGTGGCGGCCCTGCCCAGGACATCCACGGCTTCGCCGCCGACGATCCGTACTGGGAGCGCTACATGCGCGGCCTGCTGCAGATCTCCCGGGTCAGCGCGACGGACGTCGCCCGCGCGATCGGCGCGCCGCGGCGCTCGACGCGCCGCCTGCTCGACGTCGCCGGCGGCCACGGCGGGTACGCGATGGCGCTCTGCCGCCGCCACCGGCGCCTCCACGCGACGATCGTCGAGCTCGAGGGCGCCGCGCGCATCGGCCGGCGGATCGTCGCCGAGGCAGGGTTCGCCGACCGGATCGAGCTCGTCACGCGCGACATGCACACGGGCGACCTGGGGGCCGGCTACGACATCGCGCTGGCGGCGAACATCCTGCACCACCTGGACCGGGACACCGCCGTGGCGCTGCTGAGGCGGATGCGCGCCGCCTTGGTGCCCGGCGGGCGGCTGGCCGTCTTCGAGCAGGAGCGCCCGCCCGACGGCGTCACGGGCACGCAGATCGGGACGCTGACCGGCGTCCTCTTCCACATCACCAGCGGCGCCCGGACGCACACGGCCGGCGAGCTGACGGGCATGCTCGCCGACGCGGGGCTGCGGGAGGTCCGGGTCAAGCACCTCGTCCGGGCCCCCGGGCAGATGCTCGTGCTCGGGCGGGCCTGACCGGGCCGCCGGCCCCGCTGCTGCTGCCGCCGCCGCTGCGTGGCGGGCGTCACACCCGCCGGCGGCCGGATCCGCGACCGTGAGGGGATGGACGATCCCGTCACCGTCGCCGATCCTGCGCCCGACATCCGCCTGGGCGCGCTGTCAGACGACTCGATCGCCGCGAGCGTCTACGTCCTCGTGCGCCACGGCGCCCTCCTGCGTCCGGGGCTGGCCGCCGAGCTGCGCGGGAGCGTCCTGCTGCGCTTCGCCGGGGAGCCGTACTCGCCCGTGCGCGTGGACTTCTGCGGGGACGAGATCCACGTGGAGGACGCCCGCCACGTCGAGGATCGCGCGCACGACCTGGAGATCGTCGGCCGCCGTGGGGACGTCAACGCGCTCATCGCCGCGCCGCTGACCGGCGGGCTGCCGCGGCCGACCTCGCCGCGCGGCCGCCAAGCGCTCGCCCGGCTGGCGGACGGCCGCGTGGACTTCATCGGGGCGCTCGGCCTCGCGCGCAAGGTGCTCATGCTGCTGGCGGTCGACGAGGCGGCCGCGGCGGACGGTCGCCGGGCCC
>CAZRLR010000569.1:0-2548 GCA_964600395.1 uncultured Conexibacter sp. | reverse complement strand
AGCCCTTCAGCGCCTCTTGCGCCACGGCCTGCACAGCGGGGTCGACGACCATGATCCCGCCGTCGGCGTCCATCAGCGGGGACGGCTCGGTCTCGGTGTACTTGTTCAGGCCGACGACGATCTGCTCGCCGGACTCGATCCGGTGGATGCGCTCGCGGTGGGAGTCCACGAGGGCGGCCTTCATGTAGTCCACGCCCGCCACGGCGCCGCCGTGCTCGGCGACGACGGCCATCTCCGACCGCGCGCCCTCCAGCAGCTCGGCGACCAGGCCGTCCATGACCTTGGAGCCCTCGAAGATGTCGGGGTACTCGAGCAGGTCGGTCTCGTAGGCGAGGACCTGCTGCATGCGCAGCGCCCACTGCTGGTCCCACGGGCGGGGGAGGCCGAGGGCCTCGTTCCAGGCCGGCAGCTGCACGGCGCGGGCGCGCGCGTTGCGGCCCATCGTCACCGCCAGGGCCTCCAGCACGATCCGCTGGACGTTGTTCTCCGGCTGGGACTCGGTGAGGCCGAGCGAGTTGACCTGCACGCCGTAGCGGAAGCGCAGGTGCTTCTCGTCCGTCACGCCGTAGCGCTCGCGGCCGAGCTCCTCCCAGAGGATGCCCATCGCGCGCAGCTTGGCGTGCTCCTCGACGAAGCGCACGCCGGCGTTGACGAAGAACGAGATGCGCCCGAAGACGGCGCCCATGCGCTCCTGGGGGACGCGCTCGCGGACGGCGTCCAGGACGGCGATCGCGTTGGACATCGCGTAGGCGATCTCCTGCACCGGCGTGGCGCCCGCCTCCTGCAGGTGGTAGCTGCAGATGTTGATCGGGTTCCACTTCGGGACCGACTCGACGGTGTAGGCGACCATGTCGGCGATGAGCCGCATCGACGGCCCGGGCGGGAACGCGTACGTCCCGCGGGCCAGGAACTCCTTGATGATGTCGTTCTGCGTGGTGCCCTGGAGCTTGTCGGCGGAGACGCCCTGCTCCTCCGCCGCGACGATGTAGAGCGCCAGCAGCCAGGCGGCCGTGGCGTTGATCGTCATCGACGTGTTCATCTGGTCCAGCGGGATGCCGGACATCAGCGTCTCCATGTCGCCGCGGTGGGCGACCGGCACGCCGACCTTGCCGACCTCGCCGCGGGCGAGCTCGTGGTCCGCGTCGTAGCCCGTCTGCGTGGGCAGGTCGAACGCGACCGACAGGCCCGTCTGGCCCTTCGCGAGGTTGGACCGGTACAGCTCGTTGGACTTCTGCGCGGTCGAGTGACCTGCGTAGGTCCGCATCATCCAGGGACGATCGGGCTCGGGCAGTCGGTGGGACATGCCGCGGATTCTAGGAGCTACTCCGCCGATCTGGGCCCTCGCAGCGCGTTCACCACCGCACCGGACAGCAGGATCAGCGCCAGCGCGTAGAACCAGACGAGCGCGATCAGGGCGAAGACCACCGACGGACCGACCGCAGCGATCGTCGAGACGTTGCGTAGGTACAGGGGGAAGCCGTAGTCGATGACGCCGATCGCGACGGTCGCGCCGAGCGCTCCGGGCCACACCTGCCGCCACGGCATCGAGCCCCACGGCACGCGCCAGTAGACGAGGCAGAGCGTGGCGAAGAGCACGGTCAGACCAGCGGTCAGCGTGAGCGAGAACACGATCGTCGGGCTGTCCGCGAGGCCGAACGGCAGGCCGTGCGTCCCCTTGGCGAGGATCGCCTGGGCCGTGGGGATCGCCAGGGACGCGATGAAGAACGCGAAGACGACGACGAGCATGCTCATCGCGAACAGCTTCTGGCGGACCCAGGGCCGCGATTGCGTGTGGTAGATCCGCCCGAAGGCGGTGTCCAGCGCGCCCCAGAACGACGAGCCGATCCAGACGCTCGCGAGCAGCGCGACGAGCCCGGTGGTGGTGGAGCGGTGCTGGATGCTGTCCAGCGCCCCGCGCAGCGTCGTGTCCGCCGCGCTGGGGAACAGGCGCTGCAGGTCGCCCAGCACGGACTGCTCGAGGTCGGGGGACGACAGGACCCGGCCGGCGACGAACAGCGCGATCAGCGCGAGCGGGAAGATCGACAGCAGCAGGTTGTACGCGACCATCGCGGCGAGGCCGGTGATGCCGTCGTCGTAGGCCTTGTGCCAGAACCGCGCGACGCCGCGCCCGGCGCGACGCAGGGGATGGGGGCGCCGGGAGAGGTCGATGACGGCATTGTCCACCAGAGGGCCGGTACCCTGCGGCGTCCGTGTCCCGCCGTCTCGCCATGTCCGCGCGCCTGCGGTACCTCGACACCCGCGACCGGCTCGCCGGACGGACCGACCGGCTGGTCCCGCCGCGGCGCCGCCAGTTCGTCGGCCACTCCGACTTCGTCGAGACGGGCGACGAGTTCCTCGGTCATCTCCAGCAGCTCGCCGGCCTGCGCCCGGGGGACCGCGTCCTGGACGTCGGCTGCGGCATCGGGCGCATGGCGCGACCGCTCACGACGGTCCTCGACGCGGCCGCCGGCGGGACCTACGACGGGTTCGACATCAACCGCGACGGCATCGGCTGGTGCCGCCGGCGCTACCGCCGGTATCCGCACTT
>CAZRLR010000568.1:0-2554 GCA_964600395.1 uncultured Conexibacter sp. | reverse complement strand
TGGTCCTGGCCGTCGAGCCGATGGTCAACGCCGGCCGGCACATGGTCCGCATGGGGGACGACGGCTGGGCGATCTACTCCCAGGACGGGTCGCTCGCGGCCCACTTCGAGTTCACGATCGCGATCACGGAGGAGGGTCCGCGGATCCTCACCCCGTGGCACGAGGAACTCGACGTCCCCGCGGTCTGATAGCGACCTTTGCTATCTTCACCAGCCCGTGCGCGCTTGGGCCGTTTGCCTTGCGTGCATGCCTCCGCGACTGGTAGCGGCAGCCTGCAGCGGCAGCCAGAGCCAGATTCCGCCGGAACCACAGCGAAAGGCATCATGAAAGTACGACCGTCGGTCAAGCCGATGTGCGAGAAGTGCAAGATCATCCGGCGCCACGGCCGGGTTCTCGTGATCTGCTCAAACCCGCGTCACAAGCAGCGCCAGGGGTAAAGAACGCATGGCACGTATCTCCGGGGTCAACATCCCCCTCAACAAGCGCGTCGAAGTCGGCCTGACCTACGTCTACGGCATCGGACGCTCCACCTCGAACGAGCTGCTCGCGACGGCCGGGATCTCCCCCGACACGTACGTCCGCGACCTCACCGAGGCGGAGGTCACCAAGCTTCGCGACCTCATCGACGCCGACTACACGGTCGAGGGCGACCTGCGGCGCGAGCGCAGCCAGAACATCAAGCGCCTGATGGAGATCGGCTGCTACCGCGGCCTCCGTCACCGTCGCGGCCTCCCGGTTCGCGGCCAGAAGACCAAGACCAACGCCCGCACGCGCAAGGGCCCCAAGCGCATGTCCGTCGCAGGCAAGAAGAAGGCCGGTAAGAAGTAATGCCCGCACCCAAGCGCCCCTCGCGCGGTCGCCGCAAGCCGAAGAAGAACATCCCGATCGGCCAGGCGCACATCAAGACGTCCTTCAACAACACGATCGTGTCGCTGACCGATCGCGAGGGCAACGTCATCGCGTGGGAGTCCGCCGGCGGCGCCGGCTTCAAGGGCTCCCGCAAGTCGACGCCGTTCGCGGCGCAGGTCACCGCCGATGCCGCCGCGCGCAAGGGCATCGAGCAGGGCCTCCAGAAGGTCGAGGTCTTCGTGAAGGGCCCCGGCTCCGGTCGCGAGACCGCCATCCGCTCGCTCCAGGCCGCCGGCCTGGAGGTCACCGGCGTCAAGGACGTCACCCCGCAGGCCCACAACGGCTGCCGCCCTCGCAAGCGGCGCCGGGTCTAAGGGCGAAGGGAACACCTCATGGCTCGAGATACCAGTCCTCAGTGCAAGCAGTGCCGTCGTGAAGGGCAGAAGCTCTTCCTCAAGGGCGAGCGCTGCCTGACCGACAAGTGCGGCGTCGAGCGTCGCGCGTACCCGCCCGGCGATCACGGCCGTGGCCGCCAGAAGCAGTCCGAGTACCGGGTGCAGCTGCGCGAGAAGCAGAAGGCCCGCCGCTACTACGGCGTCCTCGAAAAGCAGTTCCGCCACTACTACGAGAAGGCCTCCCGCCAGGAGGGCATCACGGGCGAGAACCTGCTGACGCTCCTGGAGCGTCGCTTCGACAACGTGCTCGTGCGCCTCGGCTTCGCCGCCTCGCGCCGTCAGGCCCGCCAGCTCATCAAGCACGGCCACTGGAACATCAACGGCCGGCGCGTCGACATCCCCAGCTACCAGCTGAAGGAAGGCGACGTCATCTCGGTCAAGAACGGCACCTCCGCGGAGCCGCTCATCCGGGACGCGACCGAGCTCACCGCGCAGGTCCCCGCCTGGCTCCAGGCCGACCACGACGCGCTGACGGCGAAGGTGCTGCGCCAGCCCGAGCGCCGTGAGATCACCGCGCCGGTCCAGGAGCAGCTCATCGTCGAGCTGTACTCCAAGTAGCACCGAGCTGACGCGCGACGCACCCCGCGGCGCGCGCAGCCACCACGAACACCGGGCGGCTCCCTCCCACCGCCTTCTGACACGACAGACAGGACCCCTTCTGATGCTCGACTTCCAGGATCCCCGGATCACCAGCGAATCCGTCGAGGAGAACCGCGGCCAGTTCACGATCGAGCCGCTCGACCGTGGCTTCGGCTACACCTTCGGCAACTCCCTCCGCCGCGTGCTGCTCAGCTCGCTCGCCGGCGCTGCCGTGACCTCCGTCCGGATCGAGGGCGTCGCCCACGAGTTCTCGACGATCAAGGGCGTGAAGGAAGACGTCACCGACATCGTCCTCAACCTCAAGGCCGTCGTCGCGAAGATGCACTCCGACGCGACCGAGATCGAGGCGCCGCTCGTCGTCACCGGCCCCGGTGACATCACGGCGAAGGACATCGACCTGCCCGCCGGCGTCGAGATCCTCAACCCGGACGTCCACATCGCGACGCTCGAGAAGAAGACGAAGCTCGAGCTGTACCTCACGATCGGCCGCGGTCGCGGCTACCGCCCCGCCGAGGAGAACAAGTCCCCGGACCAGCCGATCGGCGTCATCCCGATCGACTCGATCTTCTCGCCGGTCAAGCGCGTCGCCTACGCCGTCGAGCAGGCCCGCGTCGGCCAGAAGACGGACTTCGACAAGCTGACGCTCGACA
>CAZRLR010000567.1:0-2566 GCA_964600395.1 uncultured Conexibacter sp. | reverse complement strand
CGGGGGACGTCCCCGCCAGGACCGCGACGGCGCCGAGCGCCGCCACGAGGCCGGCCCACGCCGCCGGTCGCGACGCCCGCAGCGCCGGCGTCACCGCGTCATCCCCGTGGCCCCGGCGCGGCGGCGTCCTCGCCGCGCAGGACGCGCCGCAGCAGATGCAGCGCGACGGTCGTGGAGCGATCGCGGATGTCGGGGCGCCCGCCGGGCAGCCGCAGCGCGCGCGAGACCGCCACCCCGTCGGTCGTGGCCACCGCGAAGCAGACGGTGCCGACCGGCTTGTCGTCCGTCCCGCCCCCCGGGCCGGCGATGCCGGTGACACCGATCGCGACGTCCGCCCCCAGGCGGGCGACCGCGCCACGGGCCATCGCCTCGGCGACCGGGATCGAGACGGCGCCGTGCTCCTCGATGAGGGCGGCGTCCACCCCGGCCAGCTCGGTCTTCGCCGCGTTGGCGTAGGTCACGAGGCCGCCGAGGACGTAGTCCGAGGAGCCGGCCAGGTCGGTGAGGCGCCCGGCGATCAGCCCGCCGGTGCAGGACTCGGCCGTCGCGACCGTCTTGCCCTGCTCGCGCAGGAGCGCGGCGACCTGCTCGTCGACGCTCGTGCCGTCCTCGCTGAAGATCGTGTCGGCGTGGCGCTCGCGCACGACGTCGACGAAGGCCGCGTACGTCGACGCCGCCTCCGGCTCGTAGCGCGTGACGACC
The DNA here is from genome assembly GCA_964600395.1 of uncultured Conexibacter sp. GTDB lineage: Bacteria > Actinomycetota > Thermoleophilia > Solirubrobacterales > Solirubrobacteraceae > Paraconexibacter. The sequence goes on along the minus strand of CAZRLR010000567.1, from coordinate 1,864 downwards.
TCGACCTCGCCGCGGCGCAGGCAGGTCGTGATCTCGAGCGCGTCGAGGTCCACCCCGCCGGCCTGCGCGCGGCGCAAGGTCTCGGCGATCTCGGACTCGGGGATCCCGAAGAGCCGGATCATGTGCTGCTCGTAGCTCACCCGGTCCCTGGTCGCGGCCGCGAACGCGTCGGTCGCCACCGCGGTCGACCACATCGGCTGCAGCTCCCGCGGCGGCCCCGGGAGGACGACGACCGTCAGGCCGTCGCGGCCCTCGGCAGGCGGGACGACGAGCCCGGGCGCGGTCCCCACCGGCTCGAGGATGGTCGCGCCGCGCGGGACGACGGCCTGCTTGCGCGTGCCCTCGTGCAGCGCCGCCATGTCGAGGTCCGGCCAGCGCTCGGCCATCGGGCGCAGGATCTCGGCGATGCGCCCCTGCAGCGCCTCGTCGAGGAACATCTCGCGCCCCTGGAACTCGCCGACGACGGTCGCCGTCAGGTCATCCGCGGTCGGGCCCAGGCCGCCGCTCGTGACGGCGAGGTCCAGCCCCTCGGCGGTGAAGAAGCGCAGGGCGCCGACGATGTCGTCCGGGCGGTCACCGACGACGGCGATGTGCGCGACGTCCACCCCGAGCTCGCGCAGACGCTCGACGAGCCAGGGGCCGTTGCGGTCCACGACGCGGCCCGTGAGGACCTCGGTCCCGGTGACGACGATCCCCGCGCGCGTGCTCATCCGGTGACCTTAGAACCTGCGACCCCGGCGGGGTTGCGGTGTGAGCGCCAGCCTTCTAGCGGTTCGGCGTGCAGTCCGGGCGGATCTTCGCGGGCAGCGCGCTGAGGCCCTTCTTCGTGATCTGCACGAAGACGCCGTCGGTCGTGACCGCCGACCGCGGGAAGCGGCGCTTCTTGCCGTCCACGCGCAGCTCCGCGTTCGCGTTGCCCAGGACGAGGCGGAAGCGGCTGGAGCGGAAGGTCTTCGTCGCACCGCCGTCGACCGTCAGGGTCGCGCCGTCGACGAGCGGCTTGCTCAGGCCCTTGGCCTTCAGGCAGGCGTAGACCTCCCCGGTCGGGACGATCTTGAGCTTCACGAGCGTCGAGGCCGGCTTGGGCTTGTCCTTCGGCTTGGCCGGGGTGCTGGCGGGCGTCGTCGTCACGGGCTTGGCCGTCGTGGTGGTCGCGGTGCTCGTCGAGCCGGTGTCGGCGGTCGTGTCGGTGTCGGCCTTGTCACCGCCCAGGCGGCTGAGGATGAAGACGACGACGCAGAGCGCCAGCACGAGCCCGGCGACGACGTAGGACGTGGGCAGCCCCGGGGACGGCCCACCGCGGCCACGGCCGCTCGTCGTCGTGCGCGGCGGCCCGATCGGCCGGGCGAGCTCATGGTCGGAGAGGCGCTCGTGGCGCAGCTTGTACTCCTCGACGAGGAGCTTGGCGTCGAGGCCGAGCGCCTCGGCGTACGTCCGCAGGAAGGTCTTGACGTACGTCGGGCCGGGGAGCAGGTTCCACTCCTCGTTCTCCAGCGCGCGCAGGTACTTCGCACGGATCTTCGTCTCGGACTCGATCTCCGAGATGTCGATGCGGGCGCGCATGCGCGCCTCGCGCAGGGTGGCTCCGATCTCCGGCATCCGCGCTGCAGGCTACTGGCGCGGCGGCGCGGCGCCACGTCCGGGGCCGACCGTTGCAGGGCGGCGCGTCATGAGTCCAGGATCTGGACCGGGTCCGGCAGCTCCGGCAGCACGACGTCCGCGGCGGTGTCGTCGGCCCCGTCGTCGCCGTCGGACCCGCCCGTCCCCTCGCCCAGCGCCGCCAGGACGCGCGGCAGGTCGACCGCGGTGACGAGCACCTGCCGGGGCTTGGAGCCCTCGTAGCCGGAGATGATGCCGCGACGCT
>CAZRLR010000566.1:0-2577 GCA_964600395.1 uncultured Conexibacter sp. | reverse complement strand
GAGCCGATCTTCACCCCCGCCACTAAGGCGCAGATCGGCGACCACGATGAAAACATCGCTTTTGACCAAGCCGCAGAGGCGGTCGGCGATCTAGAGCTAACGCAGCGAGTGCGCGCGGTCTCGATCGAGCTCTACCGCTTCGCAGAAGCACACGCCCGGGCGCGCGGCATCATCCTCGCCGATACAAAGTTCGAGTTCGGCCTCGACGAGAACGACGTGTTAACGCTCGGTGATGAGGTGCTGACACCGGACTCCTCGCGCTTCTGGCCAGCCGATACCTACGAGCCCGGTCACAGCCAGCCGAGCTTCGACAAGCAGTTCGTGCGCGACTGGGCCGCTGGCAGCGGCTGGGACAAATCGCCGCCGGCGCCGGCAATCCCACAAGAGATCGTTATCGCTACAAGGAAGAAGTACATCGCAGCCTACGAACAGATCACCGGCGAGCAGTTCGCAAATTGGGTCAATCAGACCGCCGAGTGACCGCCTTTTATGAGACCTTTTAAGGGATGAAAGCACGCGTATTGATCCGGCCCAAGGCCGGCATCCTCGACCCCCAAGGAGTCGCGGTGGAACGCTCTCTACCGGCGCTGGGTTTCAGCGGCGCGAGTGATGTTCACATCGGCCGCCTGGTCGAACTCGACGTAGTCAATCCCGACGAGCTCGACTCGATGTGCCAGAAGCTACTGGCCAATCCGCTGATCGAGGACTACGAGATTCAGTTGCTCGAGAGTTAGATGAAGTTCGGCATTCTTCAATTCCCCGGCTCTTGCGACGAACGAGATGCACAGCTCGCTGCCGCCTTGGTCGGCGATACTGAACTGTTGTGGCACGCTGAGCGAGACCTGAAAGGCTGTGACGCGATCATCGTGCCTGGCGGCTTCTCCTACGGTGACTATCTCCGTGTCGGTGCGATCGCACGTTTTGCACCGGTGATGGAAGCCGTCACCGATTTCGCCGCCGAAGGTGGACCGGTTCTGGGTATCTGCAACGGCTTCCAAGTGCTTTGCGAAGCAGGACTACTTCCTGGCGTTCTGCTGACTAATGAATCTCTCCGCTTCGTCTGCCGTCAAGTGGAGATCGAGGTACTTACAACCGACAGTGCATTCACCAACAGATGCGCAGCCGGTGAGCGACTGTCGATCCCGGTCAAACACCACGACGGTCGCTACTTCGCGCCGCCTGAGTTGCGTAAAGAGCTGGAAGCAAATGACCAAGTCCTCTTCCGCTACAGCGACGGTCAGAACCCGAACGGGTCACTGAACGACATCGCCGGAGTTTGCAACAGCGGACGGAACGTAGTTGGTTTGATGCCTCACCCCGAGTATGCCGTCGATCCGCTCAGCGGCTCGACCGACGGCCTCAAGTTGTTCCAGTCGGCAGCTAACGCGGCGGCCGTGGCATGAGCGCAGCACAGTCCCCAGCGAAGCATCGCGAACTCGGTCTAACCGATCAGGAGTACGAGCTGATCGTCGAGAAGCTCGGCCGCACACCGAGCGATGTCGAGCTGGCGATGTTCTCGTTGATGTGGTCGGAGCACTGCGGCTACAAACACTCCAAGAAGCTGCTCGGCCGCTTACCGACCGAGGGGAAATACTTGCTGATGGGGCCGGGCGAGAACGCCGGCGCGGTCAAGCTGCCCGATGGCAAGGCGCTGGCCTTCAAGGTCGAGTCGCACAACCACCCCAGCGCGGTCGAACCGTTCCAGGGTGCGGCCACGGGTGTCGGTGGCATCTTGCGCGATGTCTTCGCAGTTGGCGCACGCCCGATCGCCGTGCTCGACTCGCTGCGTTTCGGTGAGCTAGCGACCGAGCGAACGAAGTTTCTGTTGAACGGAGCGGTCGCCGGCATCGGCCATTACGGCAACTCGGTCGGCGTTCCCACAGTCGGCGGTGAGATCTACTTCGAAGGTCCCTACGAACAAAACTGTCTGATCAACGCCATGTGTCTCGGCATCGCTGAGGAGGAGCGCCTGATCCGTTCCGCCGCCGCGGGCGTCGGCAACGTGCTGGTGATGTTCGGCGCGACGACCGGTCGTGACGGCATCGGTGGCGCTTCCGTGCTGGCCAGCGCCGAACTCGGCGAAGGCGACGATGCCAAACGCCCGACCGTGCAGATCGGCGACCCGTTTGCCGGTAAAAAACTGTTGGAGTGTTCGCTGGAGTTGCTCGATCGTGAACTGCTGGTCGCACTGCAGGACTTGGGCGCAGCGGGACTGACTTCCTCAGCTTCGGAGATGGCGAGCAAGGGTGAAGTCGGCGTCGATATCGACGTGCGTAAGGTCGCGCTGCGTGAGGTAGATATGGCTCCGTTCGAGATTATGGTTTCCGAATCACAGGAGCGCATGCTGGCAGTTGTCACTCCTGAGAAAGTCGAGGAAGTGATCGCCGTCTGCGAGAAGTGGCAGACAGAAGCTCGTGCGATCGGGGAAGTTACCGACAGCGGCAACATGCGCATCTTCGATGGCGATGAGTTGGTCGGTGATATTCCCGTTCCCGCCCTGGTCGATGACTGTCCGCTGTATGACCTTGCTCCCGAAGCGCCATCAACCCAGCTCTATCCGGCTCCGCAGCGCACGCT
>CAZRLR010000565.1:0-2621 GCA_964600395.1 uncultured Conexibacter sp. | reverse complement strand
TCGGCGACGTCCCGCCGCCGGCCATTGCGCGCGCCGCCCAGTCCCGCGCCTCCTCGATCCGCCCGAGGTCCAGCGCGGCGCGCGTGAGGATCTCGTGGTAGCGCGGTCGGATGGGGGGCTCGCAGACGGGGAGGTCCGGCCCGCCGGCGGCGGGCACGAGGACGGCCAGGCACTCGTCGGGACGTCCCTGCGCCAGGCGGGTCTCCGCGAGGTGCAGCGCCGCGTGCGCGACGAAGTACGTCGTCCGCTCCTGCGCCGCGGTGATCCGGCAGGACTCCTCGCCGCACTCCGCGGCCAGGTCCAGGTCGCCCGCCTGGGTCGCGATCCAGCCGCGCAGCGTCAGCGTCCAGGCGATGAACTGCCCGCTGCGCGACAGGCGGGCGGCGTCGACGAGGTCGTCGGCCTCGGCCGCGGCCGTGACGAGCTCCCCCTGCCAGGTGCGCGCGACCGCCCGCGCGATGCTCAGCGGCACGATGACGTGGCCCTGCCCCGTCGCACGGGAGATCGCCAGGCCGCGGCCGGCGACCGCGATGCACGCGGTGTGGCGCTCGAGGGACATCGCGGTCCAGGCGATGCCGAGGATCCCCTCCAGGCTGCCGGTCAGCTCCCGGTCGCCCAGCGGGGCCAGCAGCGCCTCGGCGCGGGCGCACTGGGCCTGGGCGCGCTCCACGTCACCGCCGTGGTAGGCCGCCAGCGCGAGGATGCCGGCCCCCGCGGCCTGCAGCGGCGCCGTCCCCGCGACGGTGGCAGCGTGGTCGGCCGCGGTGGCGAAGCGGAGCATCGCGTCGTGGTCGGGCTCGTACAGGCAGTCGATCGTCGCGGTCATGCCGAGCTCCGCGGCCTGCACCGACTCGGGGTCCGGCAGCGCCGCGAGCTCACGGCGCAGGAGCGCGGTCGCCTCGCCGTGGTGGCCGAGCATGTGGCCGACGAGGCTCAGGAACGGCAGGACCTTCAGGCGCAGCGGCGCCAGCTCCGGCGGCAGGGCCTCGAGCACCTCGAACAGCGTCTGCCGGCTGGCCTCGAGCATGCCCGCCGCGCCCTGGGCCGTCGCCGTGGCGGCCAGGAGGGCGACGCGGTCGGCGGGCTGGACGTCGGCGGGCAGCAGGCGGAGCGCGGCCGCGTACCAGCGGGCGGCGATGGCCGGTGCCCGTCCGCTCGCCGCGTCGGCGGCCTCGCGCAGGAGGGCGACGGCCGCGCGATCGCCCGGGCAGGCGGACGCCTCCACGTGGTGGGCCTGCTCGAGCGCACCGGCACCGGTCCGGGCCAGAAGGGCGGCGACCCGCCGGTGGGCCTCCAGGCGCTCGCTCGGCCGCGCCGTCTCGTAGGCCGCCCGGCGGACGATCGGATGCCGGAAGCGAAAGCGCCGGGGGGAGCCGGCCGGGCGGACGATCCCCTCGCGCGTCAACGCGTCGATCGCCGCCAGCGCCGCGCCGTCGTCCACGTCGCCGGCGGCCGCGGCGAGATGGACCTCGAAGGGGTCGCCGACGACGGCGGCCGCAAGGCACACCCGGCGATCGCGCTCGGACAGCCGGGCGAGCTCGGCCGCCAGGGCGCGCAGGACCGACGGCGGCACGCCGTCGACCGCCACGTCCTCGCCCGGGTCCGGCGGCGCGTGGCCGCCGCTCGTGGCGAGCTCGTGCAGGTAGAAGGGGTTGCCGCCGCTGGCGGTGACCAGCGCCTCCAGCCGGTCGGCCGGGACGCGGCCGGCGACGAGGGCCAGCGCGTCCTCGCGGTCGAGCGGACGCGGCTCCAGGCGCGCGTCGGCGCGGTCGCTCACGAGCGCGGCCCGGGCCGCGCCCGCCCGCAGCAGCAGCGGCAGCGGGCGGGACGCCCGGGCGAGCACGGCCGGCGCCCCCGGCCGCCGGCGGGGGTGGTGGGGGACGAGCTCGAGCGAGCTGTCGTCCACCCAGTGCAGGTCGTCGATCACGACGACGACCGGACCGGCGGTGGCCAGCTGCTCGAGCAGCGCGCGGAACGCGCCGAGCGTGCGGTGGCGCTCGTGGTCGACGACCGGCCCGTCGCCGCCCCCGGGGCCGTCGGCCTCGCCGAGCACGGGGAAGACCGTCGTGAGCGACGCGCGGTGCTCGGGTCGCAGCCCGCGGCGCAGCTCGGCAGCGCGGTCGGCGACGTGATCCTCCAGGGCGTCGACGAACGCCCCGAACGGCAGCCCCCGCTCGAACTCCGCGCCCGCGCCGCGCAGGACGAGCATCCGGCGGCCGGTGGCGTCCTGCGCGAGACGGTCCAGCAGGCTCGTCTTGCCGATCCCGGGCTCGCCGGCCACGGACACGACGCCGGCCCCGGCGTGCCGCAGGGCCGTCAGGGCGTCCTCGAGCACCGCGAGCTCGTCGCGGCGCCCCCGCAGCTCGGTCCCCCGGGTGTCCGACTGCACCCGGCGAGCGTACCGGCCGGGTCGCCGTCCGACCACCGCACCGGACTCCGGGTGGACCGCCCGGCCTCGCCCTGAGAACGCGAAAAGCCCCGCGGGTGCGGGGCTTTTCGTCAAGCGGCTGAAGAGACTCGAACTCTCGACCTTCTGCATGGCAAGCAGACGCTCTAGCCAACTGAGCTACAGCCGCGAGGCGACGAAGTATAGACAGGCTCCGGCGGTGCTGCGCTCTGAC
>CAZRLR010000564.1:0-2623 GCA_964600395.1 uncultured Conexibacter sp. | reverse complement strand
ACCAGGGCAACTCGGTCGTCGTCATCGAGCACAACCTCGACGTCATCAAGACCGCCGACCGGCTCATCGACATGGGGCCCGAGGGCGGTGAGGAGGGTGGCACCGTCGTCGCCGTCGGGACGCCCGAGGAGGTCGCGGCGACGCCGGGCTCCCACACGGGCGAGTTCCTCGCCGAGCTCGTCACGCCGGCGAAGAAGCCGGCGTCGGTGCCGCGGCGGCGCGCGGCGCGGGCCACGCAGGAGAAGGCCGCCGCCTGACGCGGCGGGCGGCGCAGGCGGCCGCCGGCCGGCGCAGGGAGTTCGGCGGGCGCGTGGGCCCATACGGACACGGGATGCCGTACGGGCCCACGCCACCAGCGCCTCGGTCGACTCCGAAGAGGCGACCGGCAGCGTCCGCTCCCACCCCGAGAGCAGACACGTGGGGTGGCCCGCCCAGAGGGGCGGGCGAAGCTTGTGCGGCCGGATGTTCGCCCGGACCGGCTTGACCTTCTGGGAGAGCATCGGGGTTCTCTCCGTCCAGCACCATGGGACATCCGTCCAGGTAGGACGGATTTATACCTAGCGGCGCCTGTCGGCCGCAAGGTCCCGGTGCTTATGGCGCGATCGCGTCCTCGTCCGGGGTGGGCGAGCGGGGCTCGAGGTCATCGTCGTGGGACCCGCCGCCTCCCGATGAGCCGTCGCCGGAGCCGGAGCCCGACCCCCCGCCGCCGCCCGTCGAACCCGAGCCCGACGAGGGTCCGCCGCCGTCGGAGGTGTCGTCGCTGCCACCGTCTGCGCTGCCGCCGCCGTCGCCGCTCGAGGTCGTCGTGCCCGAGCCGCCCGAGTTGCCGGAGCCGGAATGGCCGTCGTCGCCGCCGGACGACGTTCCGGAGCCCGACCCGCCGGTCGTCCCGCTGGTCCCGCTCGGGCGGTCGTCCCCCGAGCCGGAGCCGGAGTGGCCAGAGCCAGAGCCGGAGCCGCCCGACCCGTGGCCGCCCGAGCCCGAGCCCGAGCCCGAGGATCCTGACCCGGATCGGCCGTCGTCGTCCCCGCCTGACGTCCCCGAGCCGCTGCCGGACGGACGCGTGGCACCGTCATCGCGATGGTCGTCGCCGGATCCCTTCGCGCCGCCGCGGTGGTCGTCGGCCGGCTCGCGGCCGTCCCTCGCCGGCGCGGTCGTCGTGCCCGTGGACGGCTTCTTCGTGGCGGCTGGGCCGCCCCGGCCGTCCGGCCGCCCCGAGGACGTCGACGCCGCAGCGGTCGAGGCCGCGGCCGACCGGACTCCGGCGCCGGGTGGGACAGGCGTCGTCGCGGTGGCCGCCGCGGCGGTCGCCGGGGCGCGGTCAAGGTGCACCGGGCGCCCGTGCAGCCCCGGCACGTGGACGGTGCCCGTCCCCACGACGCCGCCGACGAGCGCCCCGGTGGCCAGGACGCCTGCGGTGACCTTGGCGACGCCGGCGCCCAGGCCGGCGCCGACGGCGACCTGCGTGACGCGCTCCCCGGTCGGGGTGAAGGTCATCCACGTGGCGACCTTGACGAGCAGCGGGTACGGCGTGACCGCGGTCGCTGCCGCGCGGACGGCCGCCCGCGCTCGCATCAGATGCTGTCGCGCCGCACCGGCGCTGACGCCCAGCGCGGCGGCGATCTCGACGTGTGAGCGGCCCTCGAGCTCGCGGAGCACGAGCGCGTCCCGCTGTGCCGCGGGCAGGGCGGAGATGGCGGCGAGCGTGTCCTGCAGGTGCTCCCGCTGCAGGACGGTGGCCTCCAGGCCGTCGGACGCCCCGGCGTGGCGGGCGAGCGCCGCTTCGGTCCCCGGATCGTCGAGGGAGGGATCGCCGGTCTCGCCGCGCAGCGTGTTCATCGCGGCGTTGTGGGCGATCCGGTACAGCCAGGGTCGCAACTGGACCTCGGCGTCGCGCTCGGTCAGCGCCCGGTGGGCGTTGACGAACGTCTGCTGGACGGCGTCCTCGGCGCGCTGCGGGCCGACGAGCCGCGTGCAGAAGCGCAGGAGTGCGTCGTGGTAGCGGTTGACGAGCGTGGTGAACGCCGGGCCGTGGCCGTCTCGCACGAGGCGGACGAGCCGCTCGTCGGACTGCAACGCGAGCAGCGCCGGGCCGGCGAGGCGGAGGGGCTCCTTGAGCAGGCGCGGCTGCACGTCAGCAATGCTCCCACGCTTGGTGAGCCCTTGCCGGGGCGGTCCGCCGCGTCGTCGGACGCGGCGGACCGTGGAGCGTCCCGGGCATCGCGGCCGTTGCTCAGCCGAGCTCGATCTTCGTGAACCGCACGCCGGCGGCGGTGATGGCGACCTTCGCCTCGTCGACCCGGGCGCCGGGCGTCAGGTCGGCGATCGTGCAGGCGTCCTCCTGCTCGTTCTCGTTCTCGTTCTCGCCCTCGTCCTCGTCGTCGCCGGGGCCGTCTCCGTGGTGGTGGTCGTCGGCGACCGGCGTGCCGGCCGGGGCGGGCGTCCCGGCGGGCGCGGGCGTGCCGGCCGGGGCGGGCGTGCCGGCCGGGGCGGGGGCGGGACGGTCGTCGTCGCCCGAGTCGTGGCCCTCGCCGTCGTCGTCACCGCTGTCGCCGTGGTCGTCGTCGCCGCCGTGGCGGGCCGTGGCCGGGGCCGGGGCCGGGGCGGCCGGGTCGTCGCACTC
>CAZRLR010000563.1:671-2628 GCA_964600395.1 uncultured Conexibacter sp. | reverse complement strand
ATCGATTATACCATGTGTTGGCGTACAGATAAGGGCCATATGTTTGTGTCTCGTAGGTGTAGAGTTGATAATAAAACGTTGCATTGGTTCCGGAGGCTCCCGTGGCTCCTGTAGCTCCTGTATCTCCAGTAGCTCCCGTATTTCCAGTAGGCCCAGTCCCTCCAGTGGCACCGGTAGGCCCTGTCCCTCCAGTGGCTCCAGTAGGCCCAGTTCCTCCAGTAGCCCCAGTGGTCCCATTTGCCCCGGTGGCACCGGTAGGCCCTGTCCCTCCAGTGGTCCCATTTGCCCCAGTGGCTCCGGTAGGCCCTGTCCCTCCAGTAGTACCGTTGGCTCCAGTGGCGCCAGTCATTCCAGTAGCTCCAGTAGGCCCAGTAGGTCCAGTGCCTCCCGTTGGCCCAGTAGGTCCAGTCCCACCCGTGGCTCCAGTAGGCCCTGTGCCTCCAGTGGCTCCGGCGGGCCCTACTTCTCCTGGCGGACCCTCGGGTCCCGGTGGTCCGTTGAGACCTTCCGTGGCATCAGAGCGATACCCCAGCGACCCAAAGGTAATGGCTGTGATGACCAGGGCCAGCGAGGTTATCAATAAAACAGTGCGGAGGACATTCATCTCTACTGACCAACAGCATACTTTACAGATGAATCGGTAGATAGAATAGATAAACAACAATTACGAATACGAATTGTGTGAGGTGCCCCATAACTGGTCGGTCAGCGCCCCCTTTTCTTTCAGATACGCCTCAACTTCCTCTGTCGTATCGGGCCGTTTGTCCAAATGATGAAACGGGTAAAAGAGACGCGACGGTAGAATGGTCAACGGCAGCTTCTTCTGTGCCAAGATCTTGGTGACGTACAGTGGCCCGGTGCTCCTCCAAGTGTCCAGAGACCAATCGGTCTGATGCAAATACCTGACTAACAGCATGGCGGTAGGCGAGTAAGGATGCAGAGCCAAGACGCCCGTCGCTACCAGATTGTAGCCTTCGATATTCGCGGTGTGTGTTTCGCTCTCGTACGCGCCAAACCCATCCGACACATTCTCGCAAAAGTCTTGCCACAGCGAGTCGAGTGGGACCAGACAGCGCGTGTCCGCGTCAATGTACACCCCGCCGTAAAAGAGCAACAATTCGTAGCGGGCAATGTCGGCCAGACAGTGCAGAGGCCGGCGCGGGAACATGTAATCAACCTGGTTGACCAGCTCGCCACTGGGGAATTTGGCCTTGATCTGCTCCGTATTCCACAGAGAATAGTTCCAGCCAGGATGCAGATTGCGACACGAGTCAAGCAGCTGCATCGGGGGCTTTCGGCCTCCTTCCCAGTACTGGTGAATGACCTTGGGAATGCCCCGGTTCCGTCGATTTGATGCCGATCCCAGGACGTGCCAGTCGTCGTGCATCCGCTCCATCTCTTCGGGACCCATATAGTGGTAGGTCAGTGGTCGGGTGTAACTACTGTCGGGCTCTTGTCGGCGCACATGGTCCGGCGAATGTCCGTTCAAATCCCAGCGCAGCATCTGCCAGGGATGGTGCGGGTGCGTGCCCACCAGATCCACAGGGTCCATGCCCAGACACTTGCGCATGGCCACATCTTCGTACTCGGACAAGCCATGCACCAAACACTGGTCCAACAACCCCATGACGCTGCGGTGGAGCGAATAGCCGGCGCCACCCGAGGCAAAGACCACTCCGTCGGCGGCCCGGAGCGGGTAGCCGCCGTACGGGATCCGAGTCTCGGTGGTGTCAAACAGTGCGTGATGGAGGTTCTTGGAGTAGACGTACGTGTCATCGTCAAACTTGCTAAAGTAGGTGGCACGGGGGTACAGCAGCCAGGCTCGGCGAAAGGCCTCCAGTGTCTTGGGCCAGGGCATCATGTCCCGGTGTGCGACCGTGATGACGGACGGGGGCAGGTGTTCGGTAACAGGCTGGCCAAACGCCACAATGGCCACACGAGCGTCGAGTCGTCGCGC
>CAZRLR010000563.1:0-661 GCA_964600395.1 uncultured Conexibacter sp. | reverse complement strand
CAGGTCGACCACACGGCACGGGACCGGGACAGCGAGCCTGAAAAGTGGATCAGCCAGACCCATTCTACTCGAGTCGGATCAATGGGTATTCGGAGGTCGTCCAGAGTCGGTGTCGGTGGAGCGGCCCACTGATAATATGGATCTGTTGGTAGCGGTGGACGGGGAGGCGGAGGCGGTGCTTTTAGCTGGTCCAGTATCGGTATCGGTGCTGGTGTTGGTGCCGATGCCAATGCCGGCGGGGACGATTGGACGGGCTGTCGGGTATTGGTCAGTACCACATAGAATACCAGCACTCCTGATACACAGGCCACTAGCTTGAGACGTCGCAAGGCTGCGGCACCCGCCTTCTCCGATGAACCGCGCGCTAGCATTACTGCAACAGTGTCAGACCCACATGACTCCTTACCCGCAACTCCGGCGCTGGCGTCTCGAGGTGCTGGCCTTGCCGTTTCAAGACACCGTGTGGCGACCCCGGCTCCTGGCCTGGACCTCGGACGAATGGGCCTATCACCACGAACACCGCCAGGCCATGCTCAAGCGGATCAAGGCACTGACTCCGCCATCCAAAGGGACCGAACAACGGCGACTCTTTGACCTGATCTTTGGCTTTTGGGAACTCATGCCCCCGCCCGATCCTAGACTGCCCACACCCCTAGAACTG
>CAZRLR010000562.1:0-2645 GCA_964600395.1 uncultured Conexibacter sp. | reverse complement strand
GGCTCGATCTCCTCCGGCAGGCGCCCGGCGCGGCTCGTCAGCGCGAAGGCGCCCTGGCCCTGCCCGGCCGGCACGGCGTCCACCCGGCCGACCCAGCGCCGCGCGATGCCGCCGAGCCACTGGGCGACCTCGGGCGAGGTGCGCAGGTCCGGGAAGCGCTCGACGATCTCGGCGACGTGGACGGCGACCCAGTCGTCGACGGGCGCCCACCACTCCTTGCTGTCCCAGTCGAAGCGCCGCCCCGGGATGCCGCGCGCCGCGGCGACGATGTGCGCGTCGTACGGGAAGGAGAGGACGACGATCGGCCCGTCGGCCCCGTCACGCAGGATGACGTTGTCGAGGGGTGGGACGGCTTGCACTGCCCCCAAGGTATTGGCTACAGCACGCCCTTGCCGTCGTCGCCCAACGGGACGGGCTGCAGGAAGTGGATCGCCGGCGGCTCGGCGAGATGGTCGGCCAGCTCGGAGAAGAGCGCGCCCATGTACGGCTGCTGGAAGTGCGCGTCCAGGTCGGCCTGCGACGCCCACAGCTCCACGAGGACGAACTGCTGCGGGTCGGCGGCCGAGCGATGCAGCGCGTACTTCACGCAGCCGCTCTCCTGATGGGTCTGCTCGACGACCGGGCTCAGGACCGCGATCGCGGCGTCCTCCGCACCGGGCTTGACCTTGACGAGGGCGACGACGGTGACGGAGCTGGAGGACATGGGCCGACCCTATCCGCCGGGCGGGCTACCCCGCGAAGGTCAGCTTGTCGCGGTCGGCGGCGTCGATCTTCACCGCGTACCGCCGGCCCGCCGCGTAGGGGGACAGGTCATTGCCGCCGATCGGCATCCGCAGCGTCGTCTCGTACGAGTCGCCGGCGTCGGGCGTGACGAGCAGCTCGAGCAGCAGGACGACGTTGCCGGCCAGGCGCTCGCCCGTGTCCCGCATCGCCCGGATCGTCGCGCTGCCGCCGACGCCCTCGGCCCACAGGCGTCGCATCTCCGCGCCGGTGGCGTTCAGGACTCGGGCTTCGGCGGCGATCTCTTGGCTGGTTCGGGACGGCCTCACGGGATACCTCGACGGTCGGGAGCGGTCGGGGTGTCCTGCGACCCTAGGGGCCTCGGACGCGCCGGACCGTCCCGAATCGGTCTCAGTGACCGTCGGCGCGCGGCTCGGCCAGCTCCCACAGGAGCGTCGACCAGCCGAAGTCATGCGCGCCCATGCCCCGTCCGGTGCGCGACTCGTAGTACTCGCGGAAGCCCTCGCGGGCGACGACCTCCGTCAGGCGCGTGGCCATGGCGTCGGCCAGGTCGCCCCGGCCGCGGCGACGCAGCCCGAGCGACACGAGCCACGCCGAGTTCACCCAGCTCGGCCCGCGCCAGTGGCGGTGGCGCCCCCACCACGTCTCGCGGCTGGAGTGGGCCGGGTCGTCGAGCGCGACCGCCGGCAGGGGGACGCCGTCCCAGAACCGCGGCGCGAGGAGGACCTCCTCGATCAGCCGGTCGGCGATGACGTCCGGCAGGTCGGGGAGGGCCAGCGGCGCCAGGGTGTCCCACGTCGCCGGACGCTCCGGGCCGGGCGTCGGGCGGCGGGCGTGGCGCACGTCGTCGAAGAAGCGTCCCGCGCGGTCGTCCCACAGCCGCTCGACGAGGCGGCCGGTGACCGACGGCCGCCCTAGGGCCTGCTCGCTGAGCGACCACACGACGTTCGTCAGCACCTCGCAGACGACAGGCCGCCCGGCCGCCTGGACCCGCCGGGCGTCGAAGCCGCGCCGGCGGTTGGCGTGGATGAGCGTCGGGAAGAGCGGGCGCCCCTGGGCCTGCAGGCCCCACACGTGATCGAACTTCGGGGAGGCGTCCATCCCGGACTCGTCGGGCTGGATGAGCCACAGCAGGCCGTCGCCGTCCAGGTCGCGGTGCTCCCGCAGCCAGGCGTGGTGGCGCTCCAGGCCGGCCCGCACCTCGGGCTCGGCCGCGGCCACCTCGCCGACGGCCAGCGACCACGCCCAGGCGAGGATCGGCGGCTGGATCGTCGAGGTCAGGAGGTCCGCGCGGGAGGCGATGTTGTAGCGGATGGCCCGGCCCAGATCGAGCGGCTGCCCCCACAGGACGGTGTGGCCGATGAAGCCGTCCTCGCGCATGGCGGCCAGCAGCGTCAGCAGCTCCGCGCGCGCCTTGCCCGGGTCGTAGCGCGCGCGGACGATCGCGTGGAAGCACGAGTCCCAGTACCACTGCCAGGGGTAGGACCGCGGCGACGGGACGCTGAAGGCGTAGTGGCGCCCGCGGTAGTCGCCCTCGCGCCAGTTGCCCTCCAGCAGCGCGCGCGCCGCGTCCGCCAGCGGGCAGGGCTCGGCGGCGCTCCCCGCCATCACTCGGCCGCGACGTCGGGCATCCGCACGACGATGCGGTTGCCCTGCTCGGGCTGGTGCTGGACCGACAGCGTCCCGCCCGCGGTGTCCACGCGGGCGGCGGCCGACGCGATGCCGACCGTCCCCTCCTCGTGCTGCTCGAAGGTCAGGCGGCGCCCGTCGTCGCGGATCTCCAGATCGACGACGCGGCCGTTACGGCGCAGCGCGACGGAGATGTTCCGCGCCCCGGACTGCACGATGGCGCTGCGCAGCAACTGCCGCGCCACGGCGTGCAGCAGCTCGTCGTGGGGGCCGGT
>CAZRLR010000561.1:0-2655 GCA_964600395.1 uncultured Conexibacter sp. | reverse complement strand
CCAAGAACGGGGTGGAGGGCGTCTACGACGACGACCCGCGCACGAACCCCGAGGCGATGCTCCTGCAGCACGTCACGCACATGGACGCGCTGCAACGCGGCCTGAAGGTCATGGACTCCACGGCCCTCAGCCTCTGCATGGACAACAACGTCCCGATCCATGTGTTCAACATGGACGACGAGCGCAACATCGACCGGATAGTCTCGGGCGAGCGAGTGGGGACCCTGGTGAGCAGCACATGAGCGAACTGACGCAAGAGCTTCTGGACGACGCGGGGGAGCAGATGGGCAAGCGCCTGGAGGCGACCCTCGGGCTCTTCGGGACCGTCCGCACCGGCCGGGCCAGCCCGGCGCTGCTGGACCGCGTCTCCGTCGACTACTACGGCGCGCAGACCCCCCTCAAGCAGCTGGCCACGGTGAACGCGCCCGAGGCGCGGATGCTCACCGTCCAGCCGTTCGACACCGGCTCGATCCAGGCGATCGAGAAGGCCATCCAGCTCGCGCAGCTCGGCCTGACCCCGTCCAACGACGGCAAGCTCATCCGCCTCTCGGTGCCCGAGCTCAACGAGGAGCGCCGCCGCGAGATGGTGAAGATGGTCCGTGGCATCGCCGAGGACGGGCGCATCGCGATCCGCAACGTGCGGCGCGACACGATGCAGGACCTGAAGGAGCTCAAGGACGAGGGCGAGATCGGTGCCGACGACGAGCACCGGGCCGAGGGCGAGCTGCAGAAGCTGACCGATGCGCGCATCGGGGAGCTCGACGCCGCCCTGAAGTCCAAGGAAGCCGAGATCCTCGAAGTCTGATGGCCCCCGACGCGGCGCCAGCCGCCGAGCGGGCGAAGTACGTCGCCATCATCACCGACGGCAACGGCCGCTGGGCGCAGGCCCGCGGCGTGCCGGTGGTGGAGGGCCACGAGGCCGGGGCCGACACGGTCAAGGCGCGTCTGCGCGACGCCGTACGCCTGGGCGTGCAGGAGCTCACGGTCTACTCGTTTTCCACCGAGAACTGGTCGCGCAGCGCCGAGGAGGTCACCGCGCTCATGCGGATGTTCTCCCAGCGCCTGGAGGTCGAGACGCCCGAGCTGGACGACGAGGGGGTGCGCATGCGCTTCATCGGCCGCCGTGACCGCGTCGCCGCGCCGCTGCTGGAGCAGATGCAGTGGGCGGAGGAGAAGACCGCCGCCAACACCCGCATCACGCTGTTCGTCGCCTTCGACTACGGCGGACGGCAGGAGATCCTCGACGCCGCCGCGCGCTACGACGGCGGGGGCGAGGACGCCTTCCGTGCCCTGCTGTACGCGCCGGACATGCACGAGCCGGACCTGCTCATCCGCACCTCGGGCGAGCAGCGCCTCTCGAACTACCTGCTGTGGCAGTCGGCGTACTCCGAGCTCGTCTTCGCGCCCGAGCTGTGGCCGGACTTCGACGCGGCCGCCTTCGAGCGCTGCCTGGCCGAGTACGACACGCGTCAGCGTCGCTTCGGGGGCCGCTGATGAGCACGCCGCGCCGCGACGAGCCGCTGGACGTCCCGGAGAAGAAGCTCGTCGACACGCGCTCTGACCTGCGCGCCCGGATCCTCGTCGCGATCCCGGCGATCGCCGTGGCGCTCTTCCTCGTCATCGCCGGCGGGCCGATCTTCGCGGCCGGGATGGTCGTCCTGGGCGTCATCTGCCTGCACGAGCTCTTCCTCATGTTCGACAGCGCGCACCCCTCGCGTCTGGGCGGCATCCTCGGCCTCGTCGGCCTGATCGCCGCCGCGCACTTCGGCGACGCGTCGAACGTCCTGATGGCGATGGTCGCGAGCTTCCCCGTCATCTTCGTGCTCATCCTGCTGCAGCCCCGCGGCGGCGCGCCGGGCATCTCGGTCACCGTGCTCGGCGTCGCGTGGATCGGGCTGGCGCTCGCGCACGCGGTGCTCCTGCGCGACCTGCCGCACGGCGAGGCGATCCTCATCGACATCCTCGTCGGGACGTTCATCGGCGACACGGGCGCCTACCTCGGCGGTCGGGCGATCGGGCGGACGAAGCTCGCGCCGGCCGTCTCGCCGAACAAGACGATCGAGGGCCTGGCCTGCGGCGTGCTCGCGGCGATCGTCGCGGTGTGGTGCGCCGGGCTCTACCAGGACTGGATGTCCGGGACGGACGCGCTGATCCTCGGCGCCGCGGTCGCCGTGATGGCCCCGATCGGCGACCTCTTCGAGTCCTACCTCAAGCGCGACGCGGGGACGAAGGACACCGGGACGCTCTTCGGCGCCCACGGCGGGGCGCTGGACCGCCTGGACGCCGTCATGTTCACGGTCGTCACCGGCTACTACGTCTGGCTCGCCCTCGTCTGAGGGGCATCCTGAGCCGCTCAGACCGGCTCAGGTTGCCTCGCGGCGTCGCTGATCAGGCGTGCCTGAGGGCCGCGCGCGCGGCGGCGTCCCCCGGGACGCCGTGGACGGCCCCGCCGGGGAACGTCGCGGCGCTCCCGAGGAAGAGCCCCCGCAGCGGCGTGCGGTAGGGCGAGAGCTTCGGCATCGGCCGAAAGACGGTCTGGCGCAGGAGGTAGCTGCCGCCGCCGACGTCCCCGCCGACGAGGTTCGCGTCCCGGCGCTGCAGGTCGGCCGGGCCCATGACGTGCCGGGCGAGGATGCGGTCGCGGAAGCCCGGGGC
>CAZRLR010000560.1:0-2660 GCA_964600395.1 uncultured Conexibacter sp. | reverse complement strand
TATTCGACGACCGAGGATCTGCTGCTATGGGATCAGGCTTTGTACGGAGACAAGCTCCTGTCGCGAAGATCGCTCGACGAAATGTTCACACCTTACAAGGACATGCTGCCGGGGAAAGGCTACGGGTACGGGCTTTGGACGACCAAGAAACATGGCCATCAGGAGATTGCACACGGCGGCAATCTCGCCGGCTTTATAACCTACATCTCACGCTTACTTAATGGTTCCACGCTATCCACAAGCGCCTATGACCAAATGCTAGACACTTGGGCAACGAATCAAACAGCCAGCAATGTAGTATTCGATGCAGGTAGGAGTATGTATTGTACATCAGCCAGTGCTCGGGATCATCTTATAAACAAGCTAGGCTGGAAGATAACTGATGGTGGAGCAGACAACGTTTTCTGTGGTGGTGTCGATGTTAGCTTTGTTAGTCTACCGGCACTGAAAGAAAACCAAGCAGCTGGGTCGTTGGTAGGAAAACTCTCAGTGAATTCTAGTCTCGGTAGTAATTTCGATATATCAATCTGCCCAAACAACCCTTCCGATAGCAGATTCTTCGAGTTAAATAATTCGAATCTTTATACTAAGCGGAGCTTTGATTATGAAACTCCGCTAGATGAGAACAAGGACAACTATTACGAAGTATGTATAAAGATAACCAGCGCAAGTACTGGAGCTTCCATACAAAAGTATGTCTTAGTTGGTGTTGGTGATACGGCGGATACTGATCAGCAGGCAGGCGGGGTGGGTAGTGGTAATGGCGGTACGGGGCAAGTACTTGGTACAAGCTCTACAGAAGCCGCTACAACTCCATCAGCCAGTAGCCCAGCCGGCAAAGTTCTTGGAGCTACGGGCTTAGCAATCGGCTTAGTCGGAATCTATTATGGGTTGAGCCTAACTAGTTTTGGCTTGTTGCTGAAGCGCCGCCCTCGACGCCATAAAAGGTACGAGTAATTATCAACTCGGTTAAGTCGAAAGCTGTTTAAAACGTTAGCATTTTTGAAAATTTTGTGCTACAATCTTTTTAGTGTGATAAAAATCACAAACTAAAATTTAAAAGGAAAAAGAAAAGTATCTCTTATGCACAAGCAGCGTTACGTACTTTCGGTGTTCACCTACGACACGATCAACAGCTAAACAAAAAACAAATCGCATGAAAAATCATGCCCGAGCTCTGCGGAGCAATTATCAAACCTTTACAAGGCGCAGCCATCGCCTCAATCCACAGTTGCGCAGGACTTTGTTTGGCCGAAAATTAAGTGAGCTAAAAAGCGAAGAAAACGCCAAACTTTCATCAGATTACGAACAAGACATTGATCGTTTCATAGATCTAGTTTCAGAGCTTGCTCCGAAAACTATCAATATTACCAAAAACGTCGCACCCCGTAGATCACTTTTTAAGCGTACGATAGCTAGCCCTTATCATCACAAAAATCGTGAAATTCGTTACCAACCAAAAACGGTCGATCAAAAAGCTGAATCTCTGATAAAGCGCCGCAAGAGTAGCCAACGAAAACTCAATTATAGACATACGCGCTTAAAATTGTCAGCAGCCTTCGCAGTTCTTCTGATTGTTGCTACGTCTGGTTACTTCTTTAACGCCAAACATTCAAACCGCTCACTACTTAGTCGTCTGTATCCTACTCTATCTAGTGTGAACGGTCCCCCAATCGACATATCAGCTACACCGGCAGTATTGGGTGCAAACATCGAGCCAAAGAATCCTGACAGGGTTCCTTCAACACTTAACATACCTGCACTAGGCATGTCGGCTGCTATCGAACCAGTAGGAGCGCATGAAAACGGCACGGTCGGTCAGACTCAAGATCGGCGCAAAGTAGGTTGGTATATGGGAAGCGCGCCAACTAATGCTAATTCGACTGTTCTACTGGTCGGGTATCGTTTTGGTGACACACCCATTTTCTCGAAAATTGATCAGCTCAAGACAGGCGATGTGATCGAGGTACGAAATCACGGTGGAGATAGTAAGTGGTACAAAATACAGACGATTGACTTCTACGCCGCAAAAGACTCGCCACTTTACCGACTAGTCACAGAGAACCAAGGCGAGAGCCTGGTAATTGCCTCAAATAATGGTGTTTGGGACGATTATAAAAATCAGTTTAGTGAAAGAATTATCATCGTCTCTAGACCCGTAGACAATTAGCGACTAAAAATTTGCTTAATTCTAGCAAAGAGTCTGTCTCTGGTTTCGGGGTCGCCCAAGATATGGGTAATTGTTGGCAAAAAAGTGACTAAAGTGGCAATCCCAACCACTGGGAGTAGGTATTTGTCGATATCAGGAATCAACCCGCCTATGAAATAGCCCAAAAGCGTGACACTAATGCTCCATATTACTGCTCCTGCAACGTTATATATCATAAAACGTTTTGGATCCATCTTGGCGGCCCCAGCGACTATCGGCGCAAAGGTGCGCACAATCGGAATAAATCTCGCCAGTGTCACGGTTTTACCACCATGACTTTCATAAAACTTCTCAGCTCTTTCTAAGTATTCTTGCCTAAAGATTATGCCATCTTTCTTGCGAAATATTCTGTGGCCAGTTCGTCGGCCAATATGATAACCAAGATTATCGCCTGCGATTGCTGCAACTATCACAATTCCTATAACACCAATCAGCGGTAATTTCCCTTGAG
>CAZRLR010000559.1:0-2679 GCA_964600395.1 uncultured Conexibacter sp. | reverse complement strand
AATATGCTCTTAAGTCGTCCCGACGTTCGACCGACTGTAGATGCCATGACCTCCCTCGCCGGAACGCGCCTGCGCGCGCTGCTCTGCTCCCTGCTCCTCGGACTCGCGCTGATCGCCGGCGGCTGCGGCGGCGGCGACGACGGCAAGAAGGAGCCGGCGACGTCCGGGGCCACGACCGCGAAGTCCCCCGCCGCCAAGACCAAGAGCGCCGGCCCGCTGGGCGAGACGGGCGAGAGCGCCCAGACCGAGAGCTACGTCCCGGAGGGCGAGATCGTCGCCGACACCGGCTTCCGCGCGGAGGTCGACGGCTTCGGCTTCCAGAACTACGGCAACGACGAGGACCCGCAGAACCTCACGCCGGCGAGCATGGAGTACACGTTCGGCGAGCAGGTCTGCGCCCGCGGCACCGGCGAGGACTGCGTCCTGAAGCCCGCCGCGAAGGCTTGGATGGACCAGCAGAACGACGGCATGGCCGGCGGCCACTGCATGGGCATGTCGGTCGCGGCGCTGCGGCTGTACGCGCAGACGCTCGACGTCACCGACTTCGGCGTCGAGCGGACGAACGACATCCCTGCCGACGACAAGGACGCCCAGCAGAACATCGCCGAGTCGTTCATCTACCAGTCGATCCCGGCGATCGCGCAGACCGTCGTCCGCGGCTCGCCGAACGAGATCCTCGATCGCGTCATCAAGGAGATGAACGCCGACAACGACTACTTCACGCTCGGGATCTACAAGCGCGACGGCTCGGCCGGGCACGCGATCACCCCGATCGCCGTGGAGGACGCCGGCGACGGCATCTTCAACATCCTCGTCTGGGACAACAACTTCCCCGACACGACCCGCGCCGTCGAGATCGACACGAACGAGAACACCTTCAGCTACAGCGCCGCAGCCAGCCCCGACGACGAGGAGTCGCTCTACGACGGCGGCGAGGGCGACGGGAACCTGGACCTCACCGGCACGCTCGAGGGCGAGAACATCCAGCCCTGCCCGTTCTGCAACGGCGACCTGCTCGGCGACAAGGCGGGCAAGGGTAAGCTCGGCACCGTCCTGCCGAAGGCCAAGCAGTACTCGGAGCTCACGCTGACGGGCGACCCGGAGAACCACCCGCACCTCGTCCTCACCGACACCGACGGCAACCAGACCGGCATCGTCGATGGCAAGATCGTCGAGGACGTCCCAGGCGTCCGGATGGTCCGGCGCTTCGCCGACGACCCGTCGCTCGGCGCCCCGGAGCCGAGCTTCCAGATCCCGGCCGGGAAGGACATCAACATCTCGATCGACGGCTCGGCGCTGAAGAAGAAGGCCAAGTCGAAGATCGACTTCACCGGCAACGGCATCGTCATCTCGATCGACGACATCGTCACCCGGCCCGGGCAGGTCGACAACGCCTTCGTGGCCGGCGGCGGCTACGGGCTCTACTACGAGAACAACGGCAAGTCCGACGAGACGACGCCCCTGCTGTTCGCAGGCGTCGACGACAAGGACGCGTCCTACACGTTCGCGGCGACCGCCGGCGGCCTGAAGAAGGGCTCGTCGATCGGCCTGCTCGTCGACCAGAAGTCCGGCCAGGTGCTCCTGGACGCCGACGGCTCGAAGGCGGCCTACGGCGGCAAGGGCTTCTTCGCGCTCGTCATCGGCAAGTCCGACGAGTCGGGCGAGTACACGTGGGTCGACGACGACCTCGAGCTCCGCGGCGGCAGCAAGCCCGAGGGCGCGTACTTCAACTGGAAGGAGCAGGACGTCACCCCCGGCAAGTCCGTGAAGGTCGAGGTCGGCCCCGAGGACGGCCCGTACAAGATCCGCAAGGCGCGCTACGAACCGTGATCTGCCGCTGACCTGTGCAAGACGTGGCCAACAGCGGAACTCTCCGCTGTCGGCCCCGTTAGAGTCGGCAGGACGCGGATGGAAGCCTCAGCCTTCAGAGCCCCGGCAGCACTGGCCCCCCGCCGGCCCGGAGGCGTGCTGCTGCGGCTGCGCAGCGACGAGCAGCTCGTCGCCTTCTTCCGCCAGGGCAACGAGGACGCCTTCCGCGTCATCCACGACCGCTACCGCCAGCGCCTGTCGGCGTACGCCCGCCAGATGCTCGGCGGCTCGGCGACCGACGCGGACGACGCGATGCAGGACGTCTTCCTGCGGGCCTACGCCGCCCTGCGCGCCGACGACCGCCCGCTGACCCTGCGGGCGTGGCTCTACCGCGTCGCCCACAACCGCTGCATCGACCACCTGCGCCGCCCCGCGTCGCAGGCGACGGACGAGCTGCTGGAGGACTCCGGGGCGCTGACCGCGACGACCGGCGACCCGACGCTCGCCGCCGAGGGCCGCGAGACGCTGCGCCGCCTCGTCGCCGACGTGCAGGCCCTGCCCGAGCAGCAGCGCTCGGCGCTGCTGCTGCGCGAGATGGAGGGCCTGACGTACCTCGAGCTCGCCGCCGCGCTCGACGTCACGATCCCGGCCGTCAAGTCGCTGCTCGTCCGGGCCCGGATGGGGCTCGTGGAGGCCCAGCAGGCCCGCGACACCCCGTGCTTCGAGATCCGCGAGGACATCACCGCCGCCCACGACCGCGGCGTCCGGGCCAGCGGGCGGGCCCGCCGTCACGCTCGCGAGTGCGCCGGCTGCGCGGGCTACCGCACGACGCTGAAGGGCATGTCGGGCGACCTCAGCGCGCTGTCGCCC
>CAZRLR010000558.1:0-2687 GCA_964600395.1 uncultured Conexibacter sp. | reverse complement strand
CTGGTCAACGAGCAGTACGCCGTCCTGCAGCGGTCGATCGCCGCGCAGGAGCGCCTGCAGCGGATCGTCCTCTCCGAACGTGGGCTGGACGCGATCGTCGCCGCCATCGCCGCCCTCGTCGGCGGCAGCGCGCTCGTCTTCGACGGCCGCGGCGAGCGGCAGTCCGACCACGCCTTCCGCCGCAGCCTGGACCCCGCCGTCGTCGCGCAGCTCGGCGACGAGCTGCACGAGCGCGCGCGCCGCGGCGAGCGCCGGGCCTTCGTCCCGGCCGACCCCGAGCTGGGCGCCCGTGCCCTCGCGCTGCCGATCCTCGCCTCGGACACGAGCGACCGCGGCGGCGTCCCGCAGGCCTGGCTCGTCGCGATCAAGGACCAGGGCGGCCTGTCGGAGCTGGACCGGCTCATCCTCCACCAGGCCGTCACCGTCGTCGCGCTCGAGCTGCTCCGCCACCGCGTCGCGGACACGACCGAGCGCCGCCTGGCCGGGGACGTCCTGAACGCCCTCGTCGCGGGCGAGGTCGAGGGCGCCGAGCTGAGCCGGCGCCTGGAGCCCTTCGGCCTCGGGGGGACGGTCACCGCGCTCATCGTCCAGTCCACCGTCCCGGGCGCGGGTGCCGCCGTCGCCTGCGAGGGCGCGGTCGCCGCCGCCCTGCGCGACGAGGCGGTCGGTGGTCTCGTCGCCAGCACGGGCCGCCTGGTGTGCGCGCTCATGCCGGGCATGGCCGACGACGAGCTGTTCGAGCTCGCCGAGCGCCTCGTGGCCCGCGTGGCCGCCCAGTCCAGCACGCCGCCGGACGCGGGGGTCGGTCGCGCCGTGCCGGCCGGCCGGGCGCGGGAGACGTTCCACGAGGCCCGCTGCGCCATGGAGGCGCGCCTGCTCGGCCGCGGCGACGGCGAGGGCACCGCGGCGCGCAGCGAGGACGGCCAGGTCGCGACCTACCGTGACCTGGGGTCCTTCCAGCTGCTGCTCTCGCTGCAGGACTCCGACGCGCTGCGCCTGTACTGCGACTCGCTCCTGGCGCCGATCGAGCAGGGGGAGGGCCACTACGGCGGCGAGCTCATGCGCTCGCTCGAGGCCTTCATCGAGTGCAACGGGCAGTGGGAGGCCGCCGCGCGACGGCTCTTCTGCCACCGCCACACCCTCCGCTACCGGATCCGCAAGATCGAGGAGCTCACCGGCCGCGACCTCGGCTCGGCGCGCGACCGGATCGAGTTCTGGCTCGCGCTGCGCGGCCGTGAGATCGCCGTGCGCCGCCCCGCCGTGGGGGACGCCCAGGCACCCGCCCTGACCTCGGCGACCGCGACGGCGGCCCCCGCACCGGTCACCGCGGCCGAGCGCGCCTCATGAGGATCGCCGTCCTCGGCGCGGGCGGCACGATGGGGCCCGCGATCGTCCGTGACCTGTCGGACGCGCCCGGCGTCGACGGCCTGACGCTCCTGGACCTCGACGGCGACCGGGCCCGTGCGGTGGCCGCCGAGCACGGTGGCGGCATCGCCACCGGCGCCTCGGTCGACGCGCGCGACCGCCAGGCGCTGACGCTCGCCGTCGAGGAGCACGCCCTCGTCGTGAACGCCGCGAGCTACCGCTGCAACCTGGAGGCGATGGACGCCGCGCTGGCCGTGCGCGCGAACTACCTGGACCTCGGCGGGCTCTTCCACCTGACCCGTCGCCAGCTCGCGCTCGACGCCGCCTTCGCCGACGCGGGGCTCGTGGCGATCCTCGGCTGCGGCGCCGGGCCGGGCAAGACGAACGTCATGGCCGCGCGCGCCGCCCGCGAGCTGCAGCGGGTCGACGCGATCCGCTGCGCCTCGGCCGGACACGACGAGGCGCCGCCGGCCGGCGGCCTGGCCGTCCCCTACGCGCTGCAGACGCTGCTGGACGAGCTGACGGAGCCGCCCGTCGTCGTCGGCGACGGCGAGGCGCTCGCGCTCGCGCCGCTGGCCGACGGCGGCATCGTGGACTTCCCGGCCCCGATCGGCCGGCGCCCGACGCTCCACACCCTGCACTCGGAGGTCGCCACGCTGCCCGGGTCGCTCGGCGCGCGCGACTGCGACTTCCGCCTCGCCCTGGCGCCGGCCGTCGAGGCGGCGCTGCGCGAGGTCGTCGCGAGCGGGACGCCGGCGGCGGAGGTCGTCACCGTCCCCCCGTCGTCCCGGACCTGGTCGGCCCAGCACGTCGCCGTCAGCGGCCCGCGGCTGCGCGACGGGGTCCCGGTGACGGTCACCGTCTGCGCGGTCACCCGGCCCCACGCCGGGTGGGGCATCGGCGGCGGCGCCGTCTCGACCGCGACCGTCGCGTCGGCCACGGCGCGCCTGCTGGCCCGGGGCGCGCTCGGCCCGGTGGCCGGCGTCCTGCCCGTCGAGCGCGTGCTCACCCCCGAGCTGCTCTTTCCCGAGCTGGAGGCCCGCGGGTGCTCCTTCTCGATCACCATCGACACCACGAACGAGGTCCTCACACCATGAAGGTCGGCGTCCCCAGCGAGATCAAGACGGACGAGTACCGGGTCGGGATGACGCCGGCCGGGGTGCGGGAGCTCGTGGAGCACGGGCACCAGGTGGTGGTGCAGGCCGGCGCGGGCGTCGGCTCGGCGATCGAGGACAGCGACTACGTGGCCCAGGGGGCGGAGATCCTGCCGGACGCCGATGCGGTGTTCGTGGCTGACGTCTACGCCGCCGGCGAGACGCCGA
>CAZRLR010000557.1:0-2700 GCA_964600395.1 uncultured Conexibacter sp. | reverse complement strand
TGGCGAGGTCGACCTCCTCCTGCGCGGTGAGCAGGCGGACCTTGCCGATGTCCTTCAGGAAGAGCTGAAGGGAGTCCGTCGTCATGTCCGGCTTGAGGTCGAGCGTCGTCTTGGCCTTGCGGCGCCCGCGCTTGTCGGGGGCGCGCTCGACCGTCTTCGTGACGGCGGTCGCCGGGTCGATCTCCTCGACGAGCTCGATCTCCGACTTCTCGAGGAAGCCGTGCAGCTCCTCGATGTCGGCCTCGTCGAGGTCGAGCTCGGACACGGCCTTGGCGATCTCCGCGAACGTGAGCACGCCGACCTGCGTGCCGCGGTTGAGGAGGCCCTTGATCTCTTCGAGTTCTTGCAGTTCCACTACTGACATGTGGGTCCGTTTCGTTCGCCGGCCGGGGTCTCCGGAGCGGCATGGTGCGATGCGACGAGGACGGTCGGTGGCGGAGAGCGCGCATGGCACTCGGCCCGTCCCGAGCGGACAGCCCATGGTAGTCGCTTCACTTTGTGAAGGCAAAGCGTGCGACGCCCGTAGCCGACCCCTTCCCGACCTCCTACGCCAAAGGCGCCCGGCGGTTTCAGCCCCCGGACGACTTCTTTTCCCTCCCGGGTGTCGGTCGGCGGCGGATCCGGCTTGAGTGCGGGTGCGATGATTGCGGGGTGAGCCCCACCGAGAAGCCGTCAGGCGGCGAGGGCGAGGTCCTCGCCGGCCTCCCCCGCACGCGTCCCCAGCGCCGGAGCGCCCGGCGCCCCAGCGCGGCCGCCACCGAGGCCACGCCGGCGCCCGCCGCGGCGTCGCCGACGCCCAAGACGGCCGCCGCGGCCAAGCCGGCGGCCAAGCCGAAGCCGGCGCCCAAGGCCAAGTCGGCAGCCAAGCCGAAGCCCACCGCCAAGAAGCCGGCGGCCACCCCGAAGGCCGGGCCGAAGTCTGCGGCCAGGCCCAAGGCGGCACCGAAGCCGAAGGCGGCGCCCCGGGCCCGCCCGAAGGCGCCGGTCAAGGCGCCCGCCGCCGCGGCGGCACCCGTCGGCGAGGGCCAGCCGATCGAGCGGCCGCTGGACCACCCCGCACCGCCGGCCACGCCGGTCGCGCCGTTCGCCCCGCCGGCACCGCCGACGCCCGGCTCCACCCCGGCACGACAGGACGAGGGGACCGACGTCGTCGGCGCCGTGCGCGACGCCGCGGAGGGCGTCGTGCAGGCCGGCGTGGGCATCGCGAAGACGCTCCTGGGCCGGTTGCCGCGCCCCTGAGCTCGACGGCGGGGCGTGACATAACCGCGCCCCGCCTGTAGGATCACGGACAAGACGCCGAGCTCCGATGGCCACGTGCCGACGGAGGCGGGGGAACCACTGCGGCCCGTTCCAGGTGCCGCCGGGGCGAATCGACCCAGCCGGGTCGTAGCGCTGATCGTTCTGCGCGAGCCCGTCAGCTCACCCCGTAGGCCATCGAACGAGGACCTACAGACTTGCCCCGCATCATCGCCGCGAGCGTGCTCGCCCTGTCCTGCGCATGCGCCTTCGGCGCACCGGCGTCGGCGGCCCCTGCCGACGGCGGTGCCGCCTTCGGCACCCCGACGGGTCCGACGCCCGCGGTCGGGGACGGCGGCACCCTCGTCGTCCGCCCCACGGTGCTCGCGGGCCGCGGGCTGCACGTCCGCGGCACCCTGGCCGCGGGCGAGGCCGACCGTCCCGTCGCCGTGCAGCGGCGCCTGAAGGACGGCTCCTGGCGCACGACCGTCACGACCACCACCTCCGCCGGTGGCGCGTTCGACGTCGTCTGGCGCACGAAGCGCGCCGGCCGCTTCGTCCTGCGCGCGATCCCCGGGCCCGCGGCCGAGGCGACGGCGGCGAGCGTGACGGCCGCCGTCCCGGCCACCGGCGAGACGGAGGTGACCGTCTTCCGCCAAGCGGTCGCGACGTACTTCGGCCCCGGCTTCTTCGGCTCCAGGACGGCCTGCGGGCAGGTCCTGCGCAAGCGCACCCTCGGGGTCGCGCACCGGACGCTGCCGTGCGGGACGCTCGTCGACTTCTACTACCGCGGGCGCACGATCTCGGTGCCGGTCATCGACCGCGGCCCGTTCCGCGAGGGCACGACCTGGGACCTGACCTCGGCGACCGCCGAGGCCCTCGGCATCACGCAGACCGTCCGGCTCGGGGCCCTGCGCCGCCCGGCGGCCGCCGCTCGGCGCTGATCGCGCCGCCCGACGTCGTCAGGCGACGCTGACGCCCAGCGCCCGGGCCGTGAAGACGCCGGCGTCGGCGTGATCGGCGAGCGCTTCGGCGCCCGTCCCGTCGTCCGGGCAGACCGCGACGCCGATCGAGGCCCGCAGCGGGACGCCGTGCCGCACCGGCGCGTGGGCCGTGACGGTGCTCGCCACCCGGTGGGCCAGGCGGCGCGCGGCGTCGGTGTCGGTGTCCGGCGCGATGAGCCACCAGCGCCCGACCCCGTCGCGGACGAGGACGCCGTCGGCTCGCGACTCGGCCGCCAGGGCCTGCTCCACGGCGGCCAGCGCCTGCCCGAGCGCCGCCTCCCCCTCGACGGCGACCAGGCGCTCGCGGTCGTCGATCTCGATGGCCAGCACGGCCACCGAGGCGGTGCCACGTTCGGCCAGCAGCGCGCCGAGCGCCTCCAGGTGCGGCGGCTCCGGACGCAGGTCGTGCGCGACGAGGACGCGCGCCGCGGCCTCCGGCGGGACGACGGGCCCCGGGTCA
>CAZRLR010000556.1:0-2713 GCA_964600395.1 uncultured Conexibacter sp. | reverse complement strand
AGCGCCGGCCACGACGATGTCACGTGGATCGACGCCGACCCGGCCGAGGCGACCGCCGCCCAGCTCGAACCGATCCGCGCCGCCGCCGTCGAGGCGGGCGCGAAGGTCATCGCGGCCGCCCAGGACGGCGACGCGGCCGCCGCGCTCGCGGCCCTCGGCTCTTTCCGCCTGCTCACCGCTCACCGTCGCGGCCCCGACGGCGCAAGCCACTGGGGCCAGCGCGTCGAGCGCTGGCTCACCGAGGCCCTCCCCGACTTCGACCCCCACGGCCGCTGGTACGTCGGCCGCCCCCTCCTCGTCACGGAGAACGACTACTCCCTCAAGCTCTACAACGGCGACACGGGCGTCGTCGTCCTCCGCAACGGCCGCCCCACCGCCGCCTTCGAGCGCCGAGGCGAGATCGCCTACCTCAGCCCCTCCCGCCTTTCCGCCGTCGACACCGTCTACGCGATGACCGTCCACAAGGCGCAGGGCTCCCAGTTCGACACCGCCGCCGTCCTCCTCCCGCCGGCCGACTCGCCGATCCTGACCCGCGAGCTGCTCTACACAGGAGTGACGCGAGGCAGCACCCGGATCGACGTCATTGGCTCCGAGCCAGCCGCGCGACGCGCGTGCGAGACCCCTGCGGCGCGCGCGTCGGCTCTGGAACCTCGCCTCCGCGACTGGTCGTAAGAGCCTGGGGGCCGGGCGGTCGCAGCTTCAAATCGTGTCTCCTCAATCGCCCACCCGATCGGTAGCCCACCCGTCCGGACCTAAAGGTCCCCACGGAGCCAGGAACGTCTCAAGGCCCCGATGAATGCCGGGCGTTTGGGCCTTCCTCGGCCTTCGGCGCCCCGCCCGGCCTGGGCCGCCGCCGAACCGTCATTCCGGCGTCGTGTGCCACGAGTGTGTGCCACGGAAGCGCCGTGACACACGGGTCGTCGCCGGGCCGCAGACGGGCCGAGTGGGTGCGAAGATCCGTGTCGTGGCGGGGCTACTCCCTCGCTGCCACGTCCTCCGGCCGCGCCTCATCAGCGTGGCGGGGGCACTTTGCCGAACCCCGCCGCCGGGTTGACCGAAGCCACGGTGATGCGGGGGCGGGATGTCACCCACGTGGGTGACGCCCCCACGGTTGGCACCCCGTGATGCGGACCGGTCCGCCTGCGCCGCGCATCTGGCGACCCGCACAAGCCCTACCCGCGACAACCCTGCATGGCCACAGGACGCCCAGGCGCACCCCCACCGGCTCGATTCTTTGGCACGCCGGGGGAAGGTGTGCGTTGGGGACCGCGACTCGCTACGTGGGTCGTCCGCGGACTTTCCGCTTGAGAATCGAATCGGAGTCGACTTGCTCGCCGCGGGAGTTCGACCGTGCATCGATGGACCTCAGCGCGCCGCTCACGGCCTTCTCGGCCACCCGCGCCGGGATCTCGTCGCCGAACGTAACCATCAGCGTCTGGCGTCCTTCCTGTGTAGCTTCGTGGTACCAACCGTAGAAATTCTGATACGACCGATGTTGGTCGTCGTAGATGTCGACGCATTCGATGACGAGGACACCGGTGATGCCCGTCCGTCCGCCGTCAAGGTCGGCGAGCGGCGTCGGAACACGTGTGAGTTGGCCAGCCGCACCAGCGTCGATATGAGACGGCACGGTCGGCAGCGAGTTTAGACCGAGGTCGTACGGAAACGCGGTGCGCTTCGCGTCATCGATCTCGAAGTCGTCGCTCTTAGTACTCGCCCGTCTAGTGACGAACCACACCCGTACGTGCAGTGCCGAGCCTAAGCCGTGATTCTTCAACTTCGCCCAATGACGGTCCGGCCGGGCCATCGTCCGGGGTGAGGTTACGCCCGATGCGAGCACGTAGCTCGGATTCACGCCCGGGACTCTGTCGGTCTTTTCGACCGCGCACGCCACGCCCTCGGCGCCTCGTTCGAAAAGCAGCTTGGGTCGGACGCGTTCGTGTCGGTCCCGCGTTAGTTCGCGAAGCGCTCGGCCACTGATCAAGAGCGACGCGATGCCCACGACGCCCACGATCACGTTCGCTATGCCGGAGGCGTTCTGGATGTCTGACGGCTGCATGGGCCCCAATCCTGACACTGACCCCGGCGTGCGTTGCGGTGGCCGCCATCCAGCCCCCCCTTGGCGCGGCCCCCTTGGCGCGGCCCCCTTGGCGCGGCCCCCCTTGGAGCGTTTCAATTGACGCAGCACGGCCGAAGATTCGCCAGAGCGTGCTTCTCGCCGCGGGCGACCGAGACGACGTGGTCCACCGAGTCGTGGCGTTGGCGGTGGAGCACAGGAAGCAGGGGACTACCGGCAAGGACCGTCATGCGGGCTCGCCGGTATGCGCTGTACTCAGCTTGAGTCGTGGCCGGCCGGGTAATGCGTCCGAGGGGCTCGTGGGCCGGGCAGAGCCGGATGATCGGGGCGCGCAGCACGAACTTGCCGCCGCATGTGCATCAGCCCCGGCAACGTCGCCGCCCGCCTCCTGCCCGACCGCCGAGACCCGCACGCACAACCACCGTCGGTGAACGCGTTCGCGCGTTCATCACCGTGCTTCGCGCAGGCTGTCGGACGCAGACGACGGCGGGCGACGTACGGATCAGGTCTGGCGACCACAAAGGACGCGTGGTCCGCGGCCGGGGCAGGGAGCCGAACAGGCAAGACAATCCAATTCGGCCGCTCCGACTTTCTATACTGACCTAGACAAGAGCACGATTGACTTTTGATATCGAA
>CAZRLR010000555.1:0-2719 GCA_964600395.1 uncultured Conexibacter sp. | reverse complement strand
ACATCGGCACCGAGCCGGACACGATCGTCGACGGCGCGCACAACCCCGACGGGTTCGACGCCCTGGCCCAGACCCTGCACGAGACGCTCGACGGGCGGCGCCTGGTCGCCGTGCTGTCGATCCTCGAGGACAAGGACGCCGCCGCGATGCTGCGGGCGCTGCTGCCGCTCTGCGCCGAGGTGGTCTGCACGCACAACGCCAACCCACGCTCGCTGCCGCCCGCCACGCTGCAGTCGCTCGCCTCGCAGCTGGGGTGGCCGATCACCCGCCTGGAGCCCGATCCGCACCGCGCGCTAACGTTGGCGCGCGAACTGGCCGGGCCGGACGGGCTCGCGCTCGCGACCGGGTCCCTCTACCTCATCGCCGATCTCATGCGCCCCGCCGACGGACACCAGGCCTCGACGCTGTGAACCAGGATGACGGTCCCTCGGTCCTGCTGATGATCGTCGGCGTGGCGGTCATCGTCGCGCTCGTGATCCTCGTGTTCTTCGCGGCGGGCTACGTGTTCGGCCGCCAGTACCTCTAGAGTCAGGCCCCGCAATGCTCCACCTCGGCGTCTTCGGCATCGACAGCGGCGGCCTCAACACGGCCGTCAAGCTGCTCATCCTCTTCCTGGTCGTGATCTGGCTCGCGCTCGTGTACTACACGTACGCGGACGCCCGGCGCCGGATCGCCGACCCGATGCTCATCGGCTGCGCGACGCTCGCGAGCTTCTTCCCCTCCGTCGGCACGATCATCTACATGATCGTCCGGCCGGCGGAGTACCTCGACGACGTCCGGGAGCGCGAGCTGGAGATGGCCGCCGCCGAGGCGCGGATCCAGCGGCTGGACTACTTCCTGTGCCCGCACTGCGACTACCAGGTGGAGAAGGACTTCATCCGCTGCCCGTCGTGCACGCGCAAGCTCAAGGACCCGTGCGTGACGTGCGCCAAGCCGCTGGACCCCGAGTGGCGGCTCTGCCCGTACTGCGAGACCGAGGTCGTGCAGCAGTCGTCGGCCCCGCGCCGGCGCCGGCGCCGCCGCACCGAGGAGGACGAGTCGACGGCTCCGCCCTCCGTCGAAGCCTGAGGCGCTTCGCCGCAGACGCAATGCAGCCACTTCCGTGATTGCGGAAGTGGCTGCATTCCGTTTCGGCCTGAGTGAAGAGCGGGGGGGATGACCGGCGCACGCCCCTCACGGAGAAGCGACCCGGGATCCGCGGACGAAGACGCACCCGTAGGATCACGGGCCTCATGGAAAAGACTCTGATCCTCGTCAAGCCCGACGCCTTCGCCCGCGGCCTCACCGGTGAGATCCTCTCCCGGTTCGAGAACAAGGGGCTGAAGATCGCGGCCCTCAAGCTCGTCCACACCCCGCGCGAGACCGCCGAGACGCACTACGCCGAGCACGCCGAGCGCCCGTTCTTCGGGGAGCTCGTGGACTTCATCGTCTCCGGCCCGCTCGTCGCCCTCATCCTCGAAGGGCAGGACGCCATCAAGGCGGCCCGCCAGCTCATCGGCGCCACCAACCCGCTCGAGGCCGCGACCGGCTCCATCCGCGGCGACTACGCCATCGAGATCGGCACGAACATGGTGCACGGCTCGGACTCCCCGGAGTCCGCGGCCCGCGAGATCGGCGTCTGGTTCCCCGAGCTCTAGGCACCCGCAGCCCGCGCGCCGCCCGCCCGTGGCCGACCTGCAGGAGATCATCGAGACGAAGGCCAGGCTGAGCGTCGACCCGCTCGTCCTGGCCAGCGCCTCGCCGCAGCGGCGCGCGATCCTCGAGCAGCTCGGCGTCCCGTTCGAGGTGCGCCCGGCCGACGTGCAGGAGACGGCGGAGGGCGACCCGGACGACGTCGCCCGCGACAACGCGCTGCTGAAGGCGACGGTCGTCGCCGCCCAGTGGCCGGGGCGCACCGTCCTCGGCGTCGACACGCTCGTCACGCTCGACGGCGAGATCTTCGGCAAGCCCCCGACCCCGGAGGCCGCGGCCGCGACGCTGCTGCGCCTGCAGGGCCGCGAGCACACCGTCGTCAGCGGCATCGCCGTCTGCGACCCGCAGGGCGGCGTCCCACGCGCCCGCGTCCAGCGCACGCAGGTGCGCTTCGCGCCGCTGTCGACCGCCGAGATCGGCGCCTACCTCGCCTCGGGCGAGTGGCAGGGCCGCGCCGGCGGCTACGCGATCCAGGGCCGGGGCGCCGCGCTCGTCGACGGCATCGCCGGGGACTACCTCAACGTCGTCGGCCTCCCCGTCCCGGCGCTGCGGCAGCTGCTCCCGGGGCTGCTCGGCGCCTGACCGCCGTTTGCAGCCAATTCGGGCCTGCAACCTTCCCGCCACGGCTCGGCCGGGAGCCCGCGAACGCTAGAGTGGGCCCCCGGACGTGGCGCGCACCCGCATCGCCGCGTCCTTTCTGCGCGTATGGGCATGTTCTCCTACCTCACCGGATTCGGCGGCCGCGACATGGCTGTCGATCTCGGCACCGCGAACACGCTCGTCTACGTGCGCGGCCGGGGCATCGTGCTGAGCGAGCCGTCGGTCGTCGCGATCGACTCGCGGACGGGCGAGGTGCACGCCGTCGGCATCGAGGCCAAGCGCATGCTCGGGCGCACGCCCGGGACGATCCAGGCCATCCGCCCGCTGAAGGACGGCGTCATCGCCGACTTCGACGTGACGGAGGAGATGCTCCGCCACTTCATCCAGAAGGTGCACCAGAACCGCTTCGCGCACCCGCGCGTGGTCG
>CAZRLR010000554.1:0-2720 GCA_964600395.1 uncultured Conexibacter sp. | reverse complement strand
CGGCCCGCGCCGCGAGGGCGGCGGCGGTGGCGGCCGTGACCGCGACCGTGGCCCGCGCGGCTCCGGCCGCCCGCGTCACCGCTCCGGCGGCGACGAGGGTTAGGTCCCGCGGTGCTGTCCGAGCACCGCATCACCGAGCGGAACTCGGGGCTGCGGATCGTCACGGAGGCCATGCCCTCCGTGCGGTCCGCGGCCCTGGGTGTCTTCATCGGGACGGGCAGTGCCGGCGAGTCCGAGGACGAGGCCGGCCTGTCGCACCTCATCGAGCACATGCTCTTCCGCGGCACGCCGCGCTTCGAGTCGCTCGAGATCGACCAGATCTTCGACGCCATGGGCGCGGAGCTCAACGCGGGCACCGGCAAGGAGTCCACGTCGGTCTACACCCGGGTCCTGGACCGGCACCTGGACCGGGCGTTCGACGTCATCGCCGACATGGTCTGGCGGCCGAAGTTCGACGCGGTCGACCTGGACGCCGAGCGCGAGATCGTGCTCGAGGAGATCGCGATGTACGAGGACGACCCGCAGGACAAGGTCTTCGACGTCCTCGGTGGCGCAGTGTTCGGCGAGCATCCGCTCGGGCGGGCAATCATCGGCCGCGCCGACGTCGTCGCCGGGACCCCGGCCGCGGGCCTCGCGAGCTTCCACGGCGCGCGGTACGTTCCGTCGAACGTCGTCGTCGCCGCCGCCGGATCCGTCGACCACGACGCGCTCGTGGCGATGGTGCGCGACTCGGCCCCGACGGCCGGGCGGGCGCCCGAGACGCCGCAGACGGTTGTCGAGCTCGAGGCTCGGCGCCGCTTCGTCCGCAAGGAGACCGAGCAGTACCACGTGTGCCTCGGCGCTCCGGGCCTGGCCCGGGACGACGACCGGCGCTTCGCGCTGCGCGTCCTGGACAACGTCCTCGGCGGCACGTCGTCCTCGCGGCTGTTCGTCGAGATCCGCGAGAAGCGCGGCCTGGCCTACTCCGTCTACTCGTTCGCCGCCCAGTACGCGGGCACCGGGCAGGTCGGCCTCTACGTCGGCACGCGGCCGGACAACGTCGGCACCGCCCTGGGCATCGTCGACGTGGAGCTCGAGAAGCTGCGCCAGGACGGCATCACCGCCGAGGAGCTCGAGCGCTCCAAGGACAACGTCAAGGGGCGCGTCCTGCTGTCGCTCGAGTCGACGGTCGCGCGGATGAACCGCCTGGGCTCGTCGCTGCTGGCCGGCATGCCGCTGCTGTCGGTCGACGAGCTGGAGGCGCGGATCGACGCCGTCTCGCTCGACGACGTCCTGCAGCTCAGCCGCGAGCTGTACGCCCCCGAGCGCCTGTCGGTCGTCGGCATCGGCGCCGACGAGCAGGTCTTCCAGGACGCGCTGGGGGCGGCGGCTTGACCGCCGTCCGCGTCGGCGTCGCCGGGGCGGCGGGGCGTATGGGGGCGACCGTCTGCGAGGCGGTGGACGGCGCGGACGACCTCGTCCTCGCCGGTCGCGCGGACCCCGCGCTCGACACGCCGCTGGCCGACATCCTCGGCGACGTCGACGTCGTCGTGGACTTCACGCGGCCCGACACCGCGCAGGCGAACGCCGAGGCGTGCCTGGCCGCGGGCGTGCACGTCGTCATCGGGACCTCGGGCTTCGACCAGGACGCCGTCGCGCGGGCCGCCGCCTCCGCCGCCGGCGGGGCGCGGGCGTTCTTCGCCCCGAACTTCGCGATCGGCGCGGTCCTCATGATGCGCTTCGCCGCCGAGGCCTCGCATCACATGGCCCGGGCGGAGATCATCGAGCTGCACCACGACCGCAAGCTCGACAAGCCGAGCGGGACTGCCGCGCGGACGGCGGCGATGATGGACGGCGACCCGCCGATCCACTCCGTCCGCCTCCCGGGGCTCGTCGCCCACCAGGAGGTCATCTTCGGCGGGCTGGGGGAGACCCTGACGATCCGCCACGATTCTCTGGACCGCCAGTCGTTCATGCCCGGCGTCCTGCTCGCCGTCCGGTCCGTCGGCGCCCAGGCCGAGCCGTTCGTCGTCGGGCTCGAGCACGTCCTCTTCCCGGGTTAGGGATGGCGACGCTGACGCGCAGGGCGACCGTCGCGGACGCGCGCGCCATCGGGGAGCTGCAGCTGCGGGCGTGGTGGTGGGCCTATCAGGACATCGTGGCGCCCCAGCGCCTGGCCGAGCACGACGAGGAGGAACGGGCGGGGCGGTGGGCCGAGCTGATCGCCTCCGGGATCCCGGACGTCCTCGTGGCCGAGCTCGAGGGACGCATCCGCGGCTTCGTCTCGGTCGGCCCGTCCCGCGAGGACGACGCCGCGGCGACCGACGGCGAGCTCTACACGATCTTCGTCGACCCGCCCGCCCAGGGCGGCGGCCTGGGCAACGCGCTGCTGGCCGAGGGCGAGCAGGCGCTGCGGGCCCGGGGGTGGTCGGTCGGCGTGCTGCGGGTCTTCGCCGAGAACGGCCACGCGCGGACGTTCTACGAGCGGCACGGCTGGACGGCGGTCGACGGCAGTGAGCGACGCCACTCCTGGGACGTGCCGGAGATCCTCTACCGGCGCCAGCTGTGAGCGCGCTCGGGGCCGAACGTCCATTGCTCCCCCGGTGGGCCGGCGGAAACGGACGTTGGGCCCCAGCCGTCGGGCCGAAACGCCCATTCGACCCCCCCCAGCCGGGGGTAATGGTAGTGGGGCGCCGGGGGGGGACGTGGCCGGCCGGGGCCCGAAGCCGGTGGTGGCGCGG
>CAZRLR010000553.1:0-2726 GCA_964600395.1 uncultured Conexibacter sp. | reverse complement strand
ACCGCTCGCTCAACACGGCGGAGCGCGAACCGGACGACGGGGGCGCCTGCGTCGGGATCGGCTCGGTCCTCGGCGGCGAGGGCGCCGTGGGGAGCGTCGAGGAGTCGGCGCCGCGCGACCCCCAGTACCAGAACACCAGGCCCGCGGCACCGAGCGCGGCACCGGCGACGATGAGCCCGTCGTCGAGGCTGGGGTTGGCGCGCGCGTTGCGGGCGCGGTTGCTGCGGCGGCGGTTGCTGTGGCGGCCCGTGGTCATCGTGGCGTTCTCCGTGGCGTCTCAGAATCCGCGGCGGCGCGGAGGGTTGTTGCGTGGGGGCGGGGCCGGGACGCCGCGCAGCCAGAGGAGCGCGTCCTCGGGGCTCGCGGCGATCAGCGCTGGAATCGCCACGGCCTCCAGGCGTGCCGAGGTCTCCAGCACACGATGCGACGCGGCGGACTGGCGCAGGATGGACAGCGCCGCGCGCAGGCAGGACACCGCGCCGTAGGCCCCCGCGTCTCCGTAGGTGCCGGAGTGCTTGCGCCCGTCAAGTTCGGCCAGAGTGTAGGCCCGAGCCTCGGAGACGAGCTCGGCCGCGAGCTCGCCCTGGCGCGTCTTCGGCACCCCGAGGACCGCGAGCGCGGAGTCGACCTCGCGCTCGGCGATGGCGAGGAGTTCGCGCGAGGTCGCCGAGGCGCTGCGGGGGCGGTGTCGGTCCCAGGCGCGACGCGCCGAGGACGAGACGCTGGCCCACGACGGGTTCGTGCGGGGGCGCGGTCGTTGGCGGCGGACGGTCATGGCGTCGTGCTCTCCCCTCGGTCTCAGCGATGCCGCCGAGGGCGCTTGCGGGGCGGGTTGGCGCGCGAGGCGGGATTGCTCCGCGCGCGTTCGTTGTCGGTCTGCTTCGCGTCGCGCCCGCGGTCCCGCCACGCGCGGAACACGAGCGCCGCGGCGCCCACGGCGAGCGAGGTCGCGCCGAGGGCGACCCATGGGGCGAGCGTCGCGGCCGCCCCGCGGCCGACGGCTTCGCCCACGGTGCGCTGCATCGCGCGGTCGGCCTGCCACGCGGGCCACAGCTCGACCCGGGCCTGACGCATCGCGGCGCTGGCCACCTGGTCAAGCATCCCGTCGATCCCCCGGATGCGCCCGTCGTCGGCGAGGGCGATGGGGGCCGAGGGCTCGGCGACGACGGCCCCGTGGGGCGCCGGGGGCGGGGGCGTGCTCACGAGGCACCTCGCGGCGCGGCCCACGGGGCGCGGCGCTGCACGGGTTGGCGTGGCGGGAGCGAGCGACCGAGCGCCTGCGCGCGGGGCGGAAGGGGCGGGCACCGCAGGGCTTCGACCGTCGGGGCCGGGGCCTCGTCGGGAAGGCCGCCGAGCGCGGCGGCGTGCGCGTGCTCCGCAGGGAAGGACAGGCCGAAGTGCGCCCAGGCGTCGCGCATGGCGCAGAGCACCTCGCGGGTCATGCGCGCGTGACGCACCATGCCCTCGGCGAAGCCGAACTTCTCCGTCTTGTTCACGATCCCGAGGCCCGGGAGGTCAACGAGGAGCACCGGGCCCAGGTCCGGGCGCGCGAGCGCGGCGGCGTTCAGCCCCATCTCGATCCGGTACCCGTTCCAGAAGTGCGCCGGGAGCGCCCGCAGCACCTCGGCCCGCACCACCCGCTCGCCCGTGATGGGCGGGAGCGAGCGCTGGATCGCGTTCCAGGCGGGCCCGTAGTCGCGCAGGCCGCACACCATCGCCGCGCGTCCCGCGACGACCGGGGAGACCAGGGCCCGCGCGTGCTCGGGCGTGAAGCCCTTGAGGTCCGCGTCGAAGAACCCCACGGCCCCCACGGCGAGGTCGCCGCCGAGCACCGCGTCGACGGCCACGCGCATCGCCCCGCCCTTGCCGCGGTTCGGCCGGAGCGCGAGCACCTCGGCCCCGGCGGCGCGAGCCACCTCCGCCGTGGCGTCCGTCGAGCCGTCGTCGATCACCACCACGCGCGCGAAGCACCCGGCCGCGAGCAGCGGCGCCACCGTGTCGGCCACGGTGCGGGCTTCGTTCCAGGCGGGGACCAGGGCGACGACGTTCATGCGGGGGCGGTGCCTCGGTCGCAGCATGGCATGGCGTGCCTATCTGTGCCAATTCTCCTTGGCGCAACCTGGCGCGCAGTGGTACCCTCACGGGGTCAAGTCCGGGTGCCCTGTCGTGGGCGCTCCGGCGACCGCGCCCCGCGCGGCTTCCCAACGCTCCACGGAGTTCCCCACCATGACCGACATCCAAGTCCTCAACGAGGTGGTGCGCCGGATGCGCCACATCCCCACCCTCACCGCCACCGGCGACTCCGCCACCGTGATCGCCGCGGCTGCGGCCGACCCGCTGCTGCGCTCGTCGGACTCGACCACGGCGATCCTCACCGCGGGCAACGACCAGTTCACCGTCGCGGGCATCGCCTGCGACGGCCACGGGTCCTACATCCCGAGCGCTCGCATTCAGATCACCGTGAGCGGCACGGGTCTGACGAACATGGACTCGCCCACGGTGAACACCGGCACGCTCGTCCTCGGCTTCAACGGGATGAACGACGCGGGCAACGCGGTCACGGGCGGCACGATCATCGTCACCGCCAGCGCCACCGGCGCGTTCAGCGTGACCATCGCGGGCGCCAACACCACGGCCTACAACGTGTCGATCCGGCACCTGTACGCCTGCGCCTCCGGCACCGTGACCACGACGGGAACCCTCGCCTCGGGCCAGGTGGCGCTCGG
>CAZRLR010000552.1:0-2729 GCA_964600395.1 uncultured Conexibacter sp. | reverse complement strand
GGACGACCGGGGCGCGCGCCGGCAGCCGCGTCGGCGCGGGGGCCGCGGGTGCGGCCGTCGTCGCCGCCGGACGGCGGCGGCGCGTGACCGCCGCGGCGGCGACCTTCTCCTCGAGCTCGACGGTGAAGGCGCCGAGGCTGCCGCCGCCGGCCGGCTTGGAGATGAGGTCGAAGGCGCCCTCGGCGAGCGCGTCGACCGCCCGCGCGCCGCAGGTCGGCGAGAAGGCCGACACGACGACGACCGGGATCGACGTCTGCCCGGCCTCGCGCAGCGCCCGCAGGACGCCGATGCCGTCGGTCCCGGGCATCTCGAGGTCGAGCGTCATGACGTCGGGCTTGAGCTGCTTCCACAGCGCGAGCGCCTCGTCGCCGTCGCGGGCCTCGCCGACGACGTCGAAGCCGCTGGACTTCAGGGACGTCGAGAGCACCCGACGCATGAACGCCGAGTCGTCGGCCACCAGGACGCGGGCGTTGACGTGCGGAACAGGGGTGGCCATCGTCTCGGGGACCTAGGCCGCGACGGGCTGGGCGGCGGCGTCGGCGGCGAGCGCGGCGTCGCGGTCCTCGTCGGCCTGACGGGCCTCCAGGCCGGTCGCGACGATGTGCTCGGGCGAGAGCAGGACGACGAGGCGGTCCTCGATCTTCGCGATCGCCTCGATGCAGTCGCCGGAGACGGTCGAGCCGCCGTCCTTGTCGAGCTGGTCCTCCGTGACGGTCAGGACCTCCTCGACATCGTCGACGACGACGCCGGCCATCGAGCCGCCGCGCTCGACGATGACGATCTTCGCCCGGTCCGAGCGCGCGCCGGTGAGGCCCAGGCGCGTGGCCAGGTCGAAGACCGGGAGGATCTTGCCGCGCAGGGAGATGACCCCGCAGACGCTCGGATCGTCCGATGCGACGGCGCGCGGCTCGGTCCAGCGGATGATCTCGTGGACGTAGCTGATGGGCAGCGCGTACTCCTCGGTACCGAGGGAGAAGACGACGAGCTGGCCCGAGGTGTGATCGGACATGGTGCTCCTGAGTCGGGGGGGACCGTTGTGTCCTCTGGTCATCGGACCCGCCCAGGCGGTCTTGAGACGGCTGGCTGCGCACGCACGCCGGCCCGGGCGGGAGGCCCGGGCCGGCGTGATGGCGATGCTGTGGGAGGGCGTGCATGAGGTGTCGCCACAGCGGCACCGGATGCACTCCCCTCCGTCGTCCGCGGTGCTGCCTCAGAAGGCGACCGGCCGGCGGGCGGGCGGCGCGGGCTCGCCCACCTCCGCGCCCTCGAGCACGGGCGCCACGGCGACGGCGTCGCGCCGGCCGAGCCGCTGCAGCCAGGCCGGCGACCACCAGGCGCGGTCGCCGAGCAGCTCCATGACGGCCGGGACGAGCACCATCCGCACGATCGTCGCGTCGACGAGGATCGCGGTCGCCAGGCCGACGCCGATGAGCTTGAGGAAGACCTCCGGGCTCAGGGCGAAGGCCGCGAAGACGGCGACCATGATCGCGGCGGCGGCGGTGATGACGCGGGCGGTCCGGGCCACGCCGCTGACGACGGCACCCGACGCGTCACCCGTGCGCTCGTGGTCCTCCCGGATCGCGGACATGAGGAAGACCTCGTAGTCCATCGAGAGCCCGAAGAGGATCGCGAACATCATCACCGGGATGAACGGCGGGATCGGCAGGTCGGTGTCGATCCCGATGAGCTGCCCCGCCCAGCCGCCCTCGGCGACGAGCGCCACGACGCCGTACGCCGCGCCGATCGACAGGAGGTTCATCGCGCCCGCCTTCAGCGCGATGACCGGCGCGCGGAAGGCCGCGAGCAGGAGCAGGAAGGACAGGGCGATGACCGCCCCGATGAACAGCGGCAGCCGGTCGGCGGTGGCCTGGCCCTGGTCGACGGTCGCGGCGGTCTGGCCGCCGAGGTCGACCGGCATCCCCGCCGAGCGCAGCGGACCCTCGCGCAGGCGCTCGATGAGCTGCTGCGTGCGCTCGTCCTGCGGGGCGGTGCGCGGCGTCACGAGCAGCAGCGCGCTGTTGCCGCTCGCGCTCACCTGCGGCGCGGCGACGCTCAGGACGTCCCGGTCGGCCGCCACGCGCGCACGCAACTGCGCGAGCTGCGCGCGGTCCGCCCCGCCCGACAGGTCGGCGACCGCGAGCAGCGGGCCGTTGGCCCCGGGCCCGAAGCCGTCGGCCAGCAGGTCGTAGGCGACCCGGGTCGTCGAGCCCTTGGCGTCGTTGCCGGCGTCCGGGAACCCGAAGCGGATCCCCGAGACCGGGAGCGTCATCGCCAGCAGGACCGTGACGGCGGCGACGGCCGCAGCGAGCGGACGGCGCTGCACGGCGCGGGCCCAGCGGGCGGCCGGCGCCTGCTCGGGCGCGACGGCGGCCTGACGGGCGGCGCGGCGTGCGACGCCCGGCAGGCGCAGGCGGTCCACCCGCGGGCCGGCGAAGCCGATGAGGGCGGGCAGCAGCGTCAGCGACGCGGCGAGGACGACGAGGACGGCGAGCCCGGCGGCCAGCGCGACGCCGTACAGGTACGGCAGCCCCATGAGGAACAGGCCGAGCAGCGAGACGACGACCGTCGCCCCGGCGACGAGCACGGAGTGGCCGGCCGACCTCGAGACGTGGAGCGACGTGCACGCGATGGTCAAGCGCGCGGAGCCCGACGCGCTGGCCGCGCGCGGCGTCACGGCTCCGGCCGGCGGGAGCCTGGCAGTCCAGACGCTCGAGGACGTCGAGCGGACC
>CAZRLR010000551.1:0-2730 GCA_964600395.1 uncultured Conexibacter sp. | reverse complement strand
GTGCTCGCACTGCAAGACGCGGACGATCCTCAGCGGTCAGGTCCTGCGTGACAGCGGCTTCCCCGCCCGCATGGACATCGAGGCCTACGACCCCGTCGGCTGCGGACGCTGCGGCGGCTCGGGCTACAAGGGCCGGATCGGCCTGTACGAGGTCATGACCGTCACCGACGAGATGCGCAAGCTCATCATCGACCGCGCCTCGGCCGACGAGATCGCCACGACGGCGATGCGCGCCGGCATGCGTCGCCTGCGCGAGGACGGCCTGGAGAAGGTGCGCCTCGGGCGCACGTCGATCTCCGAGGTCGCGCGCGTCACCGGCACCGGGGTCTCCGAGGAGTACTGAGCCGGGTCCCCGGAAACGGGGGTCCACCGCTGGACGGATGGGTCAAGGATCCAGGCGG
The DNA here is from genome assembly GCA_964600395.1 of uncultured Conexibacter sp. GTDB lineage: Bacteria > Actinomycetota > Thermoleophilia > Solirubrobacterales > Solirubrobacteraceae > Paraconexibacter. Next base: position 2,329 of record CAZRLR010000551.1, on the reverse strand, counting down.
GGTGTCGATACGTCCAGCACGATGCGGTTCGACTTCGCCGACCTCCTGCTCGACGTCCTGGATCGCCGGGCGTCCGACCTGCACATCACCGCCGGGTCGCCGCCGATGGTGCGCGTCCGGGGCCGGCTGGCCCCGCTGGAGGAGTACCCGGTCCTCGACGCGACCGAGACCCGCGAGATCGTCTACTCGATCCTCTCCAACGACCAGCGCCAGCGCTTGGAGACCGACTGGCAGCTGGACTTCGCCTACGCCATCCCCGGCCGCGCGCGCTTCCGCGTCAACGCGTACTTCCAGCGCGGTGCCATCGGGGCGGCCTTCCGCCTGATCCCCGCCCAGATCACGCCGATCGACGACCTGGGCCTGCCGCCCGTCGTCCACGACCTGTGCAAGAAGCCGCGCGGCATCGTCCTCGTCACCGGTCCGACCGGCTCGGGCAAGTCGACGACCCTGGCGGCGATGGTCGACGAGATCAACGCCAGCCGCGAGGAGCACATCCTCACGATCGAGGACCCGATCGAGTTCCTGCACTCCAGCCGCAAGTGCATGGTCAACCAGCGTGAGCTCGGGGCCGACGCCACGTCGTTCGCCGCCGCGCTGAAGGCGGCCCTGCGCCAGGACCCCGACGTCATCCTCGTCGGCGAGATGCGCGACCTGGAGACGATCTCCACCGCGCTGACCGCCGCCGAGACCGGCCACCTCGTCTTCGCGACGCTCCACACCCAGAGCGCGCCGTCGACGATCGACCGCGTCATCGACGTCTTCCCCGCCCATCAGCAGGCCCAGATCCGCGTGCAGCTGTCGATCGCGCTGCAGGGCGTCATCACGCAGACGCTCGTGCCGACCGCCGACGGGGCGGGCCGCGCGGTCGCGTGCGAGATCCTCGTCCCGACGGCGGCCGTCCGGAACCTCATCCGCGAGGGCAAGACGCATCAGATCCTCTCGTCGATGCAGACGGGCTCCGGCGTCGGGATGCAGACGATGGACGCGGCGCTGGCGTCGATGGTCCGCGCGGGCAAGATCACCCAGCGCGCGGCGGAGGGCGTCTCCTCGACGCCGGACGAGCTCAAGCGGATCCTCGGGGCCGCGACGCTCGACGGCGGCAACCGCTACGGGCAGGCGGCCTAGGCCATGGCCACGTACGTCTTCAAGGCGATGGACCTCACCGGCTCCAAGGCCGGGGGCGAGGTGGAGGCCGAGAGCAAGCAGGCGGTCTCCGACCAGCTCAAGCAGCGCGGGCTGATCGTCCTGGACATCGCCGACAAGCACGCCTCGCGAGAGCTGAACATCAAGCTCTTCCAGAAGGTCAAGGCCGCCGAGCTGACCGTCATGACGCGCCAGCTGGCGACGATGGTCGACTCGGGCATGACGATCCTGCGCTCGCTCTACGTCCTGGAGGCCCAGACCGAGAACGAGCTGCTGCAGAAGGCGATCGTCGCCATCCGCAAGGACGTCGAGGCCGGCCTGCCGCTGTCGGAGGCGATGTCCCGCCATCCGAAGATCTTCAGCCCGCTGTTCGTCGCGATGACCGAGGCGGGGGAGACCGGCGGCGTGCTCGACCAGGCGCTGCTGCGCGTCGCCGACCAGCTCGAGAAGGAGGACTCCCTGCGGCGGCAGGTCAAGGCCGCGATGGCCTACCCGGCGGTCGTCATCTCGTTCTCGATCGCCGTCGTGCTCGCGCTCGTCGCGTTCCTCATCCCGGTCTTCATCGGCGTCTTCGACCAGTTCGGCGGCGAGCTGCCGGCGATCACGAAGGTGACCGTCGGGGCGTCCAACCTGCTGACGGGCTACTGGTACCTGCTCTTCGGCGCCACCGCCGGCCTCACCTTCGCCTTCCGGCGCTGGAAGTCCAGCGAGAAGGGACGCCCGCAGTGGGATCGCTTCCGCCTGCGGATCCCGTTCGGCATCGGGATGATCGTCCAGAAGGTCGCGCTCGCCCGCTGGTCGCGGACCCTCAGCGCGCTCATGAGCGCCGGCGTGCCGCTGCTGCTGGCCCTCGAGATCACGGGGCGCACGGCCGGCAACGCCGTCGTCGAGGAGGCCATGGCCGACGTCATCGCATCCGTCCGCAACGGCGGGACGATCAGCGGCCCGCTGAAGGACTCCAGCGTCTTCCCCGGCATGGTCACCCACATGCTCGGCGTCGGCGAGGAGACCGGTGCGCTGGACACGATGCTCTCGAAGGTCGCCGACTTCTACGAGGACCAGGTCGAGGCGGCGGTCAAGTCGCTCACCTCGATCCTGGAGCCGGTCATGATCGTCGTCGTCGGCGGCATGGTCGGCTTCATCGTCATCTCGATGTACCTGCCGCTCTTCAAGGTCTACGACCAGA
>CAZRLR010000550.1:0-2743 GCA_964600395.1 uncultured Conexibacter sp. | reverse complement strand
GCCGTCGTCGATCGTGAAGCGCCCGCTCTGCCCGAAGACCGTCTTGACCCCGCCGTCGTGGCGGGCGGCGACGTAGCGGAAGTTCGTGAAGCCCGTCCCGTCGACCCAGTCCGCCGCGTAGCCGGTGAACGCGCGCGCGAGCTCGCGGACGTCGGCCTCGGTGTAGGCGCCACGGCCGGCGCCCAGGGTGAAGAGCTCCATCACCTCGCGTGCGTAGTTCTCGTTCGGCTCGCCGACGCGGTTGGCCACGCCGCTGAGGAAGACGAGCATCGCCGGGTCGTGGGTGACGCCCTTGAGGAGGTCGCCGAAGTTGCCGAGCGCGTTGCGGCGGAAGAGCTCGTTCTGGGCGAGCATGAGCGGCGCCTGGTTGACCTGCTCGCGGCTCGTGGCGAACCAGTCGTGCCAGATGAGCGTCATGCGCTCGACGAGCGGCTGGTCGCTGCGGACCATGCGATCGAGCCAGGCGAGCGTGTCGTGACCCCACAGGTCCAGCGGCGCGAGCGGGTCGCCGTTGTCGTCGTGCGGGGCGGGGCCGACGAGCGTCGCGGCGCCGCTGGGGCGCACGAGCGACGCGACGGCGGCGGCCGGGCCGAGGGCGACGAGCCGGGCGGCGTCCCCGGGCTTGGGGCCGAAGCCGGCGCGCCACAGCAGGCGCTTGGCGTCGGCGGTCGTGAAGCGTTGCTGGACGGGCAGGGCGCCGAGCGACGGCGACGGGGTCGGGGTCGGGGACGGCGTGGGCGTCGGCGGCGCGGGCGGGACGACGACCGGTGCGGGCTCGGGCAGCGGTTCGGCCACCGGCACCACGGCGGGTGGGGCCGGGCCGATGACGGGGCTGGCCGGCAGCGTCCCGGGCGTGGATGCGGCGGCCGAGCCGGCGGCCTTCGCGGCGGCGGCCGCGGCGGCGGCCTGCTGGGCGGCCGCGGCCTGCTGCTTGGCCAGCGCCTGCTTGCGCGCCAGGGCCTTCTGCTTGGCCAGCGCCTTCTTGCGCGCCAGCGCCTTCTTGCGGGCCAGGGCCCGCTGGCGGGCGAGGGCCTTCTTCTTGGCGGCGGCCTTGCGGCTGAGGGACAGGATCGGCATACACGGGGGCGGGCGTCCCTCGGGCTATCGGCCGCCCGCCGTCCCGGCTTGACCCGCCCGTCGGGATGCGGACGCTCAGCTGTTCCAGCGACGCACGGCGCGCACCTCGCGCTCCTGCCCGAGGACGCAGATGCCGCCCGTGTCGAGCAGCAGCCGCGCGCCCGCGGCGGGGTCCTGCTGCGTCCAGCGCGCCGTCAGCACCCGCAGCAGATGGCCGTGGGCGACGATCAGGCTGTCGCCCTCGACGGCGCACACCGCCTCGATGACCCGGTCCACGCGCGCGCCGACGTCGGCCGCCGCCTCCCCGCCCGGGCAGCCGTCCCGCCACAGGAACCACCCGGGGCGCTCCTGGCGGATGTCGGCGGTCGAGATCCCCTCGTAGTCGCCGTAGTCCCACTCCTGCAGGTCGTCGTCGAGGACGACGTGCGGCGCGGCGAGGTCGACGCCGGCCAGCTGGGCCGTCTCGCGGGCGCGACCCAGCGGGGAGACGCGCACGTGCGCGAAGGCGTGCCCGGCCAGCCGCGGCGCCAGCGCGGCGGCGTGCGCGCGCCCGTCCTCGGTCAGCGGCAGGTCGGTGCGGCCGGTGTGGCGGTGGGCCTTGGACCACTCCGTCTCGGCGTGGCGCACGAGCCACACCTCGCCCTTGGGCAGCAGCGGGTCCGGGCAGCTGATCACCCGGCGTCCTCCTCCCCCAGCGCCGCGGCGTCCGCGAGGACGAGCAGCCGGTCGCGGGCCAGCAGCGAGGACGGGGTCGCGCGGTCCGGGCCGTCCAGGACGCGCGCCAGCGCCTCGGCCTTGCCCGCGCCGGTGACGAGCAGGACGAGCCGGCGCCCGGCGTTCAGGGCGCCGAGCGTCAGCGTGATGCGCTCGGGCGGCGGCTTGGGGGAGTCCTCGACGCCCGCCGTCGTCCCCTCGGCGTCCAGCACCGGGTGGTCGGGGAAGAGCGAGGCGGTGTGCCCGTCCGGGCCCATCCCGTTGAGGACGAGGTCGAAGGCGCCGCCCTCGGGGCCGTGCTCCTGCAGCTCGCGCGCGTACGCCGCGGCCCCGGCCTCGGGCCCGAGGTCCCCGGGCATCGGGTGCCAGGTCGCGCCCGGGGCCAGCAGCTCCGCCGAGACGGCGCCGTGGTTTGAGTCCGGATGGTCGAACGGGACGCAGCGCTCGTCCCCGTACCAGAGGTGCACCCCGTCCCAGTCGAGGTCCATGTCGTCCAGCAGCCCGTAGGCGGCCATCGGCGTGCTGCCGCCGGCCAGGACGATGTGCCGGGCGCCGGTCTGCAGCGCCCCGGCGACGAGCTCGGCGGTGGCCTGGGCGCAGGCGTCGGCGTCGGGGACGGTGCGGACCTGCGGGGCGTCGGGTGGCATCTAGTCCTCCCGCCGCCGGGCGTCCAGCGGCTGGTTGGCGAGCATGATCTCGTGGTCGGCGTGGATGACGTGCATGACGGCGTTGATGAGCGCCAGGTGCGTGAAGGCCTGGGGGAAGTTGCCCAGGTGGCGCCCGGAGCGCGGGTCGATCTCCTCCGCGTAGAGCAGCAGCGGGGAGGCGTAGGAGAGGAGCTTCTCGCACAGCTCGCGCGCCCGGGAGGTCTCGCCGATCTCCGCGAGGGCGGAGACGAGCCAGAACGAGCAGATCGCGAACGTGCCCTCCTCGCCGGACAGGCCGTCGTCGG
>CAZRLR010000549.1:0-2748 GCA_964600395.1 uncultured Conexibacter sp. | reverse complement strand
TGCCGGCGCCGTTGGGGCCGATGACGCCGACGATGCCCGCGGGCGGCAGCGTGAAGGAGAGGTTCTCGATGAGCAGGCGGTCGCCGAAGCCCTTCGTCAGCCCGCGGGCCTCGATCACCGTGTCGCCCAGGCGCGGCCCCGGCGGGATGTGGATCGTGATCTCCTCGAGCTTCTGGTTCTGCTCCTCGTTGACGAGCTCCTCGTACCGGGCCAGGCGGGCCTTGGACTTCGTCCGGCGGCCCTTGGGGTTCGTGCGGACCCACTCGAGCTCGGCCGCGATCTGGCGCTGGCGCGACTTGTCCTGGCGGTCCTCCTGCAGCAGGCGCTTCTGCTTGGCCTCCAGCCACTGCGTGTAGTTGCCCTCGTAGGGGATGCCCTTGCCGCGGTCGAGCTCGAGGATCCATCCGGCGACGTTGTCGAGGAAGTACCGGTCGTGGGTCACGGCCACGACGGCGCCCTTGTAGTCGGCCAGGTGCTGCTCGAGCCAGCTGACCGAGTCGGCGTCCAGGTGGTTGGTCGGCTCGTCGAGGAGCAACAGGTCGGGCTGGCTGAGCAGCAGGCGGCAGAGGGCGACGCGGCGGCGCTCACCACCGGAGAGGTCCACGACGGAGGCATCGGCCGGCGGGCAGCGCAGCGCGTCCATCGCGTACTCGAGCTCGGTGTCCAGGTTCCACGCGTCCGCGGCGTCGATCTCCGCCTGCAGGCGCGCGAACTCGTCGGCGGTCTCCTCGGAGTAGTTCGCCGCCAGCTCGTTGAAGCGCTCCAGCAGCGCCTTCGTCTTGCGGACGCCGTCCTCGACGTTCTCCTTCACCGTCTTCTCCGGGTCCAGCTGCGGCTCCTGCTGCAGCATGCCGACGGTCGCGTTCGGCGCCAGCTCGGCCTCGCCGCGGTAGTCGTCGTCGAGCCCGGCCATGATCTTCAGCAGCGACGACTTGCCCGCGCCGTTGTACCCGAGCACGCCGATCTTGGCGCCGGGGAAGAAGGAGAGCGTCAGCTCGTTGAAGAGGAGCTTCTCGGGGGGCACGCGCTTCGTGAGCTTGTGCATGGTGAAGATGTACTGACTGGACATGAAGCACCCATGGTACGGCGGTGGGGGAGGATGTCGCGCTCATGGCCATCCAGCCCCTCCGACGCCGGCGGCGCACCGCGCTGGGCCGTGGCCTGACGCTGCTGCCCGGGCTCGGGATCCTGGTCCTCCTGCGGGTCGCCACGCTGCTGCTGTGGCCCGTCGCGGCGCTCGCCGTCCTGGCCGTCGCCCGGGTGCCGCGGTGGTGGCGGGCCCTGGCGGGGCGGACGCTCACGCGCGCCGTGCGCCAGCGCGCCCACGCGTGGCTGCTGACCGACGTGCGCTCCGGGGCGCGGGCCCCGCGCCCGCTCGTCCGGCTCCCGGTCGGCGTGCCCGACCTCGGCCCCCGGCTGCCCCGGCGCTCGCTGCTGGCGCGCCTGGTCCTCCTGCTCCCGTACGCCGTCGGGCGCTGGGTCCTGGGCTGCTTCGCCGCCTGCTTCGCGACGCTCGCCTGGCTGGCCCTCGTCCTCGCCCGCCGGCACCCGCCCCGCCTGCGTGCGGTGCAGTTCCGCGTGCTGGCGCTCTGCGGGGACATCGACGCCTATCTCCTGCTGCTCGTCCCCGCCCGCCCGCGGCTGCCCGAGCCCGACCCGCGCCTCGCGGCCGCCGGGACGCCGACGCCGGACCACGGGCCGCTGCCGCCGTGGTCGCGACGCACCGGCCGCCTCGCGATCGGGGTGGACCTCTTCTGCGGGCTCGTCGTCGTCGGCTTCGTCTCGGGGGCGCTGGACGGCGCGGGCGTCGACGTCTCCGAGAGCCTCGTGGCGATCCTCGCGCTGGACCTCCTCATCCAGACGCTCGCGCCGCTCATGGGCTTCTACCTGGCCGCCAGCGAGGCGCCGCTGACCGTCCGCCAGCTCGGCCTGCACGCCCTGCGCCCGTGGCGGAGCCTCGCCGCGGCGGGGGCGCTGCTGGCCGCCTACCCGGTCATCGCCCTGTCCCTCGGCGCGCTGAGCATCCCGTTCGTCGCGATGACGTCGGCCGACAACGGCCTGGTCCCGGACGGCACCGGGACGGCCTGGACGCTCGTCTTCCTCGCCTTCGCGACGGTCGTCGCCCCGGTCTTCGAGGAGACGTTCTACCGCGGGATCATGTTCCAGGCCCTGCGCACCGGCCGGGGGACGTGGGCGGCGGCGGTCATCTCGTCCGTCTTCTTCGCGATCGCCCACCTGGAGTTCGACCCGCTCGCCCTGGCCGACCGGACGCTCATCGGCATCGGGCTGTGCTACCTGTTCGCCCGCACGGGCCGCCTCCTGCCGGGCATGTTCGCCCACTCGATCAACAACGCGATCGTGACGCCGCTGGCCGTCGGCTGGACGTGGCAGGTCCCGTTCGTCGTCGTGGGCTCGCTCGTCGCCGTGCTGGCGCTGGCCGCGCTCGTGAGCCGCCGCCGGGGGACGTGGGACCCGGTGGGGCTGGGAGGTGCCGGTGCCGGGCCCGTCGTCGCGGTCGCGGCGCGTGGCGGCAACGACGGCGCGGTACCCTGACCGGTCCGTGGCGCAGATCCTGGACATCGAGCAGGCGGTCCTGCTGCTGGAGATCGAGCCCCCGTTCGACCAGCGGGAGGTGCAGCTCGCACGCCGCCGCCTGGCGAAGATCTGGCACCCCGACCTCGCGCCGCCCGGCAAGCAGTTCGAGCACGAGCGCCACCTGAAGGCGATCAACGAGGCCGCCGACACGCT
>CAZRLR010000548.1:0-2750 GCA_964600395.1 uncultured Conexibacter sp. | reverse complement strand
ACGAGCTCGACGACACGATCCCCGAGGGCGCGATGACGGTCTTCAGCGCCCACGGCGTCTCCCCGATGGTCCACGCCGACGCCGAGCGCCGGCAGCTGCGCACGATCGACGCGACCTGCCCGCTGGTCACCAAGGTGCACCGCGAGGCCGTGAAGTTCGCCTCCGAGGGCTACACGATCGTCCTCATCGGCCACGACGGCCACGAGGAGGTCGAGGGCACGATGGGCGAGGCACCCGAGCACATCGTCCTCGTCGAGACCGAGGCGGACGTCGACGCCCTCGTGCTCGAGGATCCGTCCAAGGTCGCCTACATCTCGCAGACGACGCTCAGCGTCGACGAGACGAAGACGATCATCGCCCGCCTGCGCGAGCGCTTCCCCCAGATCACCGGGCCCCGGACAGATGACATCTGCTACGCCACGACGAACCGCCAGGTCGCCGTGAAGCAGATGGCGCCGCAGTGCGACCTCGTGCTCGTCATCGGGTCCCAGAACTCCTCGAACTCCAACCGCCTCGTGCAGGTCGCCGAGGAGCTCGGGACGCCCGCGCACCTCATCGACAACGAGTCCCAGATCGACCCGGCATGGCTCGACGGCGTCGCGACGGTCGGTATCTCGTCCGGCGCGAGCGCCCCCGAGGAGCTCGTCCAGGGCGTCGTCGGCTTCTTCCGCGACCGCGGGACGACGGACATCAGCGAGTTCGAGGTCATGCAGGAGGACGTGCGCTTCATGCTCCCGAAGCAGATCCGGGTCGCGATGGCAGCGGCTCAGGGCTGACACCACTCGCCGGGTGCGGACGATCCTTGTCAGCGACCTGCACCTCGGGTCGCGGCGCGGGGCGGACGTCATGCGCCGCCCCGGCCCGCTGGCGGCGTTCTGCGAGCACCTGCAGGACGTCGGGCGCCTCGTCCTGCTCGGGGACACGGTCGAGCTGCGCCACGGCCCGGCCCGCGACGCGCTCGCGGTCAGCGAGCCCGTCTTCGCGGCCTTCGGCGAGGCCCTCGGGCCCGAGGGGGAGATCGTCCTCGTCGCCGGCAACCACGACCACGCGCTCGTCTCGCCGTGGCTGCGTGGCCGGGGCGCGCGGCGGCGCCCGGCGCCCCTGGCCCTCGACGAGGCCGCCGGCGCCCGCCCGGGGCCGCTGGTCGCACGCCTGGCCAAGGCCGCCGGCCCCGCGCGCCTGACCGTCCGCTACCCGGGCGTGTTCGTGCGCCCGGACGTCTACGCCACCCACGGCCACTACCTGGACTGCCTGACGACCGTGCCGGCCTTCGAGCGTCTGGGCGCCGGGATGATGGCCCGGATCGAGGGCCGCATCCCCGACGGCCGGGCCACCGCGGACGACTTCGAGGCGCTCCTGGCACCGATGTACGCCTGGCTCGACGCGCTGGCCGACAGCCGCGGCGGCGCGTGGGAGGAGGGGCGCGAGGGCGCCTCGGCGTCGGCCTGGGAGCTGCTCAGCGCCTCCGGCCCGCGGCCGCTGAAGGCCCGCGTCATCGCCTCGCTCTTCCCGCTCGGGATCCTCGGCCTCAACCGCCTCGGGATCGGGCCGCTGACCGCCGAGCTGTCGGGCGAGGCCCTGCGCGACGCCGGCCTGGCGGCGATGGGCGACGTCGTCCGCCGCCTCGGCATCGAGGCCGACCACGTCCTCTTCGGGCACACGCACCGGGCCGGGCCCCTGCGCCACGAGGACGCCTCGCGGTGGCGGTCGGCGCCGGGCGGGGCTGCGCTCCACAACGGCGGCTGCTGGATCGACGAGCCGGTCTTCGCCCGCGGTGGCACGGACTCCCCGTACTTCGCCGGGCGCGCGATCGTCGTCGACCCCGAAGGCCCGCCGCGCGTCGAGCGCCTCGTCAGCGACCTCGGCCGCGCCTAGGCGTCGGGCACGCTGCCGGCGGGGGCGAGCCCCGGCGTGAAGCACGTCGCCAGGCAGGTGACGCCGTCCCCGACCTTTAGCTCGAGCACGCCGGCGGTGTGCTCCTCGTGCCAGACGAGGTTGAACGCGCCCGGGGCGGTCAGCTCCATGGCCATGCCGTTCGTCGTGACGGTGCCTGCGCCGGTGAACACGCCCCAGACGCCGCCGGCCTCGTACGGCCCCTGGTAGGCGCCCTCGACGTCGGCGGTGGGGATGACGAGCAGCGCGTCGGGGTCGTCCTCGGCGCGCAGCAGGCCGACGTCGTCCCCGTCGTCACCGAGCAGCTCGCGGATGGCGGCCTCGGTCTCCTGGTAGCCGCCCTCGCCGTGGTGTACGTCGACGAGCTTGCCCTCCAGGTCGAAGAGGTAGCGCGCCGGCCAGCCCGGGTTGTCGTACAGCTGCCACAGCTCGAAGTCGGAGTCGACGAGGACCGGGTGCTCGATGCCCAGCCGCCCGACCGCCTCGCGGATGGCGTCGGCGTCGCGCGAGGCCTCGTAGCCGCCGCTGTGGACGGAGATGACGCGGAGTCCCTCCGGGCCGCTGCCGTAGCGCTCGTGCCAGGCCTTCAGGTACGGCAGCGTCCGCAGGGACGGCACGCGCAGGAAGTCCCAGAACTCGACGAGGACGGGCCGCCCGCGCTGCTTGTCCATCCGCAGGGACGCCACGTTGATCCACGGCAGCTTGGCCGGGAACGGCGGGGCGGGGATGTCGGCGGTCACGCGCATGGGCGGGCGTGACCGTAGCAGCGGCACGCCCACTAGGACGTTCGTCCAGGCACCGGTCCGCCCCGGATTTCGACGGGTTATCCGTTCGACCGTCGACGCGAAGAGCTCAAG
>CAZRLR010000547.1:0-2777 GCA_964600395.1 uncultured Conexibacter sp. | reverse complement strand
AAGACGTGAGAAAGTCATAGGCTAGAGATAAAAACGAGGGATGATAATGAGCCAGGTTGTGTAGAGGTGGAAAGCGAGAATGAGAGTTGTAAACAAGAGAAGGCTCCGTTCGAAGAAAAGAGATCGTTTGAGAAGGGTGCCGATGCCGATCGCCATGAGGAGAAGTTGCGGAAGGAGGGTAGGAAGAAAATACCGGCCTGGTGTGCCGAGGGCGAGTGACCCGGTTTCTTGGAACACGTGCCAGTCATGAAGACGTATACCAAATTGGAGAGAAAAGAATAGCGTGAGAAGAAATAAAACAGTAGCTTTGGTAGGGAGATGAATTGAGGGACTCTTTTCGCGAAAGAAACGAAAGAGTCCAAAGAGAGCTATGGCTTCAACTATCCAGATAATCCATACAAACCAATGGCTATGATTGGCAGTTGTCCAACTGATAGTTCCCCAGAAATTTTTTGAAGATGATGGTATTTTTGGGACGCTTTTTTCGAGATACTCAAGAAGGGAGGCTGGGTGAAAATTTGGAAAGAGGCTGAAAAGGGAGTAGAGGCCTATGAGAGCGCTCATGACTCCGATGATGAGTATGATCCCGATGAACCATTGGATACGAGTGAGTTTTTGCCACCAGTTTTTACCATGGTAAAAGAGGGTCCAGGCAATGAGGAAGACTAATCCACCAAAGAGAATAAGGCCAGTTCCTTTGGTTAGTGTGGCTCCTGTAAGGGCTAAAATAAGAAGGAGTGCATTCCAAGGGGTGATACCACGTTTGAGGAGGTGTAAACCCGCAAACGTGAATAGGGAAAAACACGGTATGAGAATGGCATCGTAGTTGATATTGGTGGTATAGACAGAAAGTTTGGGTTGGAGTGAAAGGATAAAGGCAATAAGAAGGCTAGCGCGATATGAAAGACCAGCTTCTACTGAGGCAAAATAGGCGAGGGCTACCGAAAGGGCTCCAAGGAGTATTCCTATGAGACGAATGAGGTAAAAACGAGTCAAGACATCGGCATCGGCCCAGCTTATTTCGATTAGGCTGCCGGCCCAATGAAAGAGGCTGAAATGACGAGCATTGGCAGCAATGTCGGGAGGACAGGCAGTCATGGTTCTGGTCCAATTATTTTCCTTGATATCGGATTCATTGCTACCGATGCTTCCGGCAGAGAATTCTGGTTTCCGATAGTTTTCTTCTCGCCAAATACCAAGATTGGCTGCCGTGCTGGTTTCCCGGATCTCTTGACTGAAACGATATGTGCCGAGATCTTCTTTATTTTGTTCTTCGTCACTAGCTATCCGCTCACAGGTCTCTGGTTGTTCCTCAGTAAGCCACTGAATAGTATTATAGTGACGGGCTTCATCTTGACCGGTGAATAAGGGAAAAAGCGTTACCAAAAAAGCTTCGCGACAAAGAAAAGCAGCTAAGATAAGACCAAGTAACAGAGAAGGCTTCTTGTTTAAAGCAGAAAATTGAGTTTTTACCATGAATAAAGGATAATACAGGAGTATACTCTAGGTAAAGCGAGCTTTCCAAGGCTTAAATAGAGGGTCTTTTATATGAAAATGAAGCAAAGGATAACCTTGCTCGGAGGAGAAGGGTTTGTGGGGAGAAATATAGCGGCTCATTTCTCTCAAGAGATGCCCTGCCTTTCAATAGGAAAAGAACCGTCCCTCTTCAAGGAGAGGGGGGATGTGTTTTTTTTAGCTGATCCGTATCGGCAAAAAATTGAACATGAGAGTGATGTCATTATTCATCTGATTGATAACAAAGTCCCGCTTGATGATTTTCTCGAGCAAGAAAAGCGGCTTGCAAAGAATATCGCCCTTGACTCTCGTCATCACCTCATTCTCTTTTCTTCGGCAGCATTGTATGTTAACCCAACTTCAGAATACGGGCAGCGAAAACAGTTACTGGAAGAGTTTTATACAGAATATTGTAAAGCTCACGCGGTCTCGTTTACTATCCTGAGACTTTTTAATACTTATGGCCCGTATCAAATTCCCTATCGGCAAGGGAGCCTCGTAGCTAATCTCATCTACAATCATCTCAAAGGGAAGCCAACCGAGATTAATGATTTAGAGGTAAAGCGGGATTTTCTTTTTTCACGAGACATCCCAAAATTTGTAGAATATGCCCTGGAGCAAAACTTGCAAGGAGTGTTCGACATAGGTACTGGAAAATTAACAACAATAAGTGAGTTGGTTACTTATCTTGAAAAGAATATTTTGAAACAAAGTATTTCTATTGTCAATAAAGGATTAAAAGAATCTATGTCTGATAGAGCAGCCGGGAAGGCTTTATTGGAGAAGGTCTCTATGGTAGACTTTGACGAAGGGTTGGCTGAAGCAAGCCAGTTTTATCAGAATAATTTTCCTGTTATCGAGACATATGTTGAACGAAGGGAGTATTAAAAATATCCTAATTGTAGGAGCAGGAAAGGCGGGGAAATTGCTCAAAAAAGAGATTGAAAACCATCATGATGATTGTAAAGTGATTGGTTTTGTTGACGATAACTTTGATCAAAAAAATAAGCTTTGGCTAGGAGTGATTGATGATTTTAAGAAAATTACTCGACTTTTCAAAATAGACGAGATCGTTATTGCTATTCCTTCGGCCGATGGGGAATTAATCCGGAAAATTCTACTGAAAAACAGTAAAAATCATATTCCTATCCGGATTGTTCCTCGTAGTCAGGGGGTCATTCATAAAAGTGACGTGAGCTATGAGGGTATAAAAGATATTGAGTCAGAGGATTTTCTGGGGCGTCCTTTCATTCGGGAGAATG
>CAZRLR010000546.1:0-2791 GCA_964600395.1 uncultured Conexibacter sp. | reverse complement strand
CACCGCGGACGCTCGCCGTCGACCTCGTGCTCGCCGGCGCCGGCGAGGCCGGCGCGCTCGGCCTGCGCCGCTGGGTGGCCGAGCAGCGGCGGGCCGGCGTGCGTCCGGAGGACGTCGCCGTCCTGCACGTCGCCGGGTGCGCCCACGGCACACCGGTGTGGTGGACGCGGGACGGGCGCGTCCTGGCGCTGCGCTTCCACCCGCAGCTGACGGGTGCCGCTGCCCGGGTCGCCGCGGCGGAGACCCGCCTGCAGGCCCGTCCGCACGAGAGCCGCGCCACGAGTGGGGCGCGCGCCGCACGCGCCGCGGGGTGGCCGGCGATCGCCGTCGGGGCGGTCGGCCCGGCCGGGACGGTACCGCGGGCCGGGCGGGACGACGACACCGCCGAGGCGGCCGACCCGGCCGCGATGCGCGCCGTCCTGGCGCTGGCGCTGGGCATCGTGGCCGCGCTGGACGCCGACCTGGCTCCCACAACACGGTGACGCAGATGGACGGATCGCCGATCGGCCCCTGACGGTCCTCGGCCGATACCGGGGCAGAAGCATGCCCCTGCCCTGCCGCCACGCCCGCCGCCGTCCGCCCGTGGCGCTGCCCCTTCTCCTGCTGCTGGCCCTCGCTCTCGCCCTCGCCGCGGCATCGGCGGCCACGGCCCGGCCGTCGTCCGCCGCGCGCCCCCATGGCAAGGCCGTCACGGCGCGTGTCCTCGTGGCGGGCTTCACCCACCGGCGCGCCCACGGCGCCCGCGGGTTGGGGCTCCGTCCGCGCCGTCACGGCGGCACGACGCGCCCGGGCACGACGCAGCCGGCCGCCCCCGTGTCGTCGGCGTCGTCGCCCGCGCCGGCCCCCACGCCCGCCGGGGCCCTCGGCACCCTGGTCCAGACGGTCGTGCCCGACGTCATCCTGCCGCTGCCCGCGACGACGCCCGACCCCGTCGCGCCGGATCCGGCCCCGGCGCCCGTCGCGCCCTCGGTGCTCGGCATCCAGACCTTCGACACCCCCTCCTACCGGATGCTCCTGTCGCGGCCGACCGTGACGGCCGGCACCGTCCGCCTGCAACTGCGCAACGGCGGCGAGGACGAGCACAACGTCCTGCTGACCCGCTCGGACGGCACCGGCGACGCGATCCCGATCGCGCTGACCGCCCCCGGAACCACGCGGACGCTCAGCGTCCGTCTCGAGCCCGGGCGGTATCGGCTTCTTTGCACGCTGCAGACCCCCGTCGTGCACGATTCCGCCGGGATGCATGCGACCCTCGACGTCAGCGCCGCGCCCTAGACGACGAACTCGCTCCGGATCTCAGATGCTTGCAATGCGTCCGAGGCCTGGATTACAACATCCCCTCCGTCCCCCGCATCTGAGAGGCATCCCATGTCCACCTCCGTCGTCTACGACCCGACGCCTGCGCTGGACCGCAGCCGGCTGACGGTCTTCTTCCGCGGCATCCTGTGGATCCCGCACTACTTCACCCTGCTGCTCTACGGCATCGGGTTCGGCATCTCGGTCGTCCTGGCCTGGTTCGCGCTGGTCTTCACCGGCAGGTACCCGGCCGGTCTGTACTCGTTCAACGTCAAGGTGCTCCAGTACCAGGCCCGCCTGAACTCCTACCTGTACCTGCAGGTCGACAAGTACCCGCCGTTCGGCCTGGACGAGTACCCGGACTACCCGACGCAACTGCGCATCGGCCCGGCGCAGGAGTCCTACAGCCGCATGAAGGCGCTGTTCCGCATCTTCCTCGCCATCCCGGTGATGATCATCGCCTACGTGATGCTCCTCATCATCACCGTCATGGACGTCGTGGTGTGGATCATGGGCGTCATCACCGGCAAGACGTCCGAGGGCCTGCACGGCCCCCTGAACATGGGGCTCTCGTACTACGCGCGGGCCGCGGCCTACTTCGCCCTCGTCACCGAGGACTGGCCGGCCATCACCCAGGAGCCGGGCGACAGCCCGAGCCCCGCGGCCTACAGCGAGGCCTCGGCCCCGCCGCCGCCGCCCCCGCCGGCTCCGGCCTCCCCGTCGCCGTTCGGCGAGTAGACGACACCGGGACCGCGGGGATTCCTGGGTGAAGTCGGCGCCGAAGGCGGGCTGGTGGCAACGCGTGGGCGCGACGCTCATCGACGGGTTGATCCTGTCGGGCGTCGCGCTCGTGTTCGGCGTGCTCCTGGCCGCCGGCGGCGCCGACTCGGGTGACGCGACGGTTGGCATCTACGTCGTCGTCTTCTTCGCCTCGGTGATCTACAGCCCGTTGCTGATGGCCCGCGAGGGCGATCGCAACGGGCAGACGATCGGCAAGGGCATCATCGGCATCCGCGTCGTCCACGAGGACGGGCATCCGATGACCGTCAGGCGGGGGCTCGTCCGCGACGGCTTCGGCAAGGCGTTGCTGGGGCTGATCCCGCTCTACACCTTCGTCGACATCTTCTGGCCGATCCCGGACGCCGACAACCAGGCGATCCACGACAAGGTCGGCTCGACGTACGTCGTCGACGCCCACCAGGTCCCGGTCGTGACGTACCGCTCGGACGACCAGGACGGGTTCGGCCTCCCGGCCCCGCCCCCGCCGCCGCCCGCCCCCGGTGGGTCGGTGCCCGCGCCCCCGCCCGTCCCGCCCGCGCCCCCGACGCCGACCCCGCCCGCGGTCGCCGAGCCGCCGGTCGCGTCCCCGCCCGCCGCAGCGGAGGAACCCGACGCCGAGCCGCCGGCCGCGGCGCCGGACCTCGGCGGCTTCGCCCCGCCCCTCCCCCCCCCCCCCCCCGCCCCCCCGGCGCCCCCCGGCGGCCAACCCCCCGGC
>CAZRLR010000545.1:0-2792 GCA_964600395.1 uncultured Conexibacter sp. | reverse complement strand
CGACGTGCTCCAGGGCGAAGTCACGCTGCGGCAGGAGGCTGCGCTGCAGCTCGGTGGCGATCTGCCGCTCGCGGGTGGCCGACTCGCGCTCGGCCACCGCGGCCGCCATCGTCCGCTCGGCCAGGCGCTCTTCGGTGATGTCCTGGTTGGAGCCGCGCAGGCGGACCGGCGTGCCGTCCGCGTCGCGCTCGATCTCGCCGAGCGTCCGATACTGGCGCACGGTGCCGTCGGCGCCCACGAGCCGCACCTCGTAGTCCAGGCCCGCGCGCTCCCCGGCGATCGCCGCCCTGATCTCGCCCTCGACGCGCGCGCGGTCCTCGGGGTGCACGAAGCGGCGCATGAGCGTGGCGAAGTCGTGCCGCGCGAGCTCCTCGGCGGGCAGGTCGAGCTGCCGCAGGAACTCGTCGGACGCGCCGACCCGGCCGGTCCGCAGGTCCAGGTCCCAGCTGGCGACCTTCGCCAGGCGCTGGGCCTGGTCGAGCAGGTGGCGGCTGCGCTGCAGCTCGTTGCGGGTGCGGCGCACGCGGTCGAGCTCGAGGTTGGCGTGGACGCGCGCGAGCAGCTCGCGGGCGCTGAACGGCTTGACGAGGTAGTCGCTCGCGCCCGCCTGCAGCCCGTCGATCGTGCCGTCCTCCCCGGAGCGGGCCGACAGCATCACCACCGGGACGTCCGTCGTCGCCGGGTCCTGCTGCAGCGCTGCGAGGAGGCCGAAGCCGTCCAGCCGCGGCATCATGACGTCCGTCAGCACGAGGTCGGGCGGCTGGGCGCGCGCGAGCTCGAGGGCCGCCTGGCCGTCGTGGGCGGTGCGCACGCGGTAGCGGCCCGACAGCAGGCGGCTGACGTACGCCCGCATGTCGGCGTTGTCGTCGACGACGAGGATGTCGGCCTCGCCGCGATCCTCGTCGTCGTCCCCGGCCTGGCCGTCCGCCGGTGCGTCGACCGGGGCGCCCGGCAGGTGGCCCTCGTCCACCCACTGCGCGGCCTCCTTGACCGCGCCGCGCACCCGGCGCTCGATCGCCTCGTCCCCCGCGCCGGGGGCGCGGGCCGCCGCGAGCTGATCGGACGGGAGGTGCGCGACGCCGGTCGGCAGCTGCACGGTGAAGGTGCTGCCCTGGCCCTCCACGCTCCGCGCCGACACGGCCCCGCCGTGCCGGCGGACCATCTCGTCGACGAGGGCGAGCCCGATCCCGGTGCCCTCGTGCGTGCGCGAGGGGGCGCCCGCCACCCGGTGGAAGCGCTCGAAGAGCCGGCCGAGGTCGGCCTCGGGGATGCCGCCCCCCGTGTCGCGGACCTCGAGGCGGACGCCGTCGGCGACCTCGTCGAGCGTGACGCGGATCGCGCCGCGGAAGGTGTGCTTCACCGCGTTGGAGAGCAGGTTCGTCACGATCGTCGCCCACATCTCGCGATCGACGAAGACCGGCTCGGCCGGGGGGTGGACGTCGAGGATGAAATCCAGTCCGGCGCGCCGCGCGGCCGTCTCGAACATCGCGGCCGCGGCCTTGGTCTCCGCCGCCAGGTCGACGGGCTCGAAGCGGGCGGGCTGCTCGGCGGAGACGACCTTGGAGAAGTCCAGCAGGTCGTTGACGAGCTTGTGCAGGCGCTGGGCGTTGCGGTCGATGAGCTCCACCCGGCGGCGCTGAGGGGCGGGCAGCGGGGCGTCGGTGTCCCGCAGGGCGTCGTCGGCCGGCCCGAGCAGCAGCGTCAGCGGGGTCCGCAGCTCGTGGCTGACGTTCGTGAAGAACGCGGTCTTCGCCGCGTCCAGCTCGGCCAGGGCGGCCGCCCGCCGGCGCTCGGCGTCGTAGGCCCGCGCCGCGGTCAGCGCCTCGGCGAGCTGCTGGGCGATGAGCTCGAGGAACGCCCGGTAGGGGGCGTCGAGGGGGCGGAAGCGGTTGAGCCCGACGACGAGGACGCCGTGCGGCCGCGCCCCGCCCTGCTGCGGCAGCGGCAGCGTCATCGTGTGCAGCGGCGGCACGTCCCAGGCGCCGGTGGGCAGGTCGCCGGTGGGGGCGAGGGCGGCGACGTGGGGCTCGCCCCGGGCGAGGACCTCGGCGGCATGCCACGGCGCGTCGGCGTCGAGCGCGAAGGCCGGCACGGCCAGCCGGTGCCCGGCGGCCACGCCGGTGGACCCGGCCAGCGCGGCGACGTCGTCGTCGTCC
Organism: uncultured Conexibacter sp.; assembly: GCA_964600395.1. GTDB lineage: Bacteria > Actinomycetota > Thermoleophilia > Solirubrobacterales > Solirubrobacteraceae > Paraconexibacter. The sequence continues at coordinate 636 of CAZRLR010000545.1, read as the reverse complement.
ACGAGGTAGACGAGCGTGAACGGCAGGCACCAGCCGTTGAGGCCCAGCCGGCGTTCGGCCGCCGTGATGACGGCCGCCTCCTCGTCAGCGCCGCGCGTCGGGGGGCGCAGGTCCAGCAGCGTGCCGAGCCGGCGCTGGCCGATGACCCGCTCGGTCTCCTCGACGACGACGCAGAGCATCCCGACGACGACGCCGCCGTCGTCGGTCAGCGGGCTGTAGGAGAACGTGTGGTAGGTCTCCTCGACGTAGCCGCTGCGCTCGAGGAACAGCAGCAGCCCCTCGTCCCACGTCGACTCGCCCGTCGTCATGACGCGGGCGATGCGCGGTCCGATGTCCGGCCAGATCTCCGCCCAGACCTCGCGCGCGGACCGGCCCAGCGCCCACGGATACTTCGTGCCGAGCGTGTCGCGCCGGTAGGCGTCGTTGCAGAAGAACGTGAGCTCCGACCCCCACGCCATCCACATCGCAAAGCGCGAGCTCAGGAGGATGCGGACCGAGGCACGCAGGCTCTGCGGCCACGCGGCGACCGGCCCGAGCGGCGTCGCGGCCCAGTCGACCGCCGCCAGGTCGCGGCCGAGGGTGCCGTGCCCGGCGAACAGCTCAGCAGCCGCGTCCGGCGCCCGGATCGACGACCGA
>CAZRLR010000544.1:0-2794 GCA_964600395.1 uncultured Conexibacter sp. | reverse complement strand
TTGGCCTTCGTCGCCTTCGCGCGGAAGCGCTCGACGAAGCCCTCCAGGCGCGCGATCTCGGCCTGCTGCTTCTCGATCGCCTTGCCGAGCGCCATCTCGCGCATGGCCTGCTCCTTGCGCCACTGGTGCCAGGTGCCCTTGAAGTACTTCGCGCGGCCGCCCTCGAGGTCGAGGACGTGGGTGCCCACGGACTCCAGGAACCAGCGGTCGTGGGCGACCATGATGATCGCGGTGTCGAGCGTGACGAGCGTCTGCTCGAGCCACTCGAGCGACTCGAGGTCCAGGTGGTTCGTCGGCTCGTCCAGCAGCAGGAGGTCCGGCTCGGCGGCGAGGGCCCGGGCGAGCGAGGCCCGGGTGAGCTGCCCGCCGGAGAAGGTCTTCAGGGGGCGCTCGAGGTCGCGGTCGACGAAGCCGAGGCCGTGGATCATCGTGCCCGCGCGGTCGCGCCAGCCGTAGCCGCCGACCGTCTCGAACTGGGCCTGGACCTTGGCGTAGCGGTCGTAGACCTTCTCGTCGCCGTCGGCCATCGCGTGCTCGAGGCGGCTGAGCTCGGCCTCGAGCTCCAGCGGCTCCTTGCAGGCCGACAGGACGTAGTCGCGCAGCGTCATCGCCTGCTCGCGGGGCGGGCGCTGGTCGTGCAGGGCCATGCGGGTGCCCTTGGCGAGGATGAGCTCGCCGACGTCGATGCCCGTCTCGCCCGAGAGCATCCGCAGGAGCGTCGTCTTGCCCGCGCCGTTGCGCCCGGCGATCGTCAGGCGCTCGCGCCGCTCGACCTTGAAGGAGACCCCGCGGAGCAGGGGCTCGCCGGCCATGTCCTTTCCCAGGTCCGATGCGATGACGACAGCCATTGCTCACAGGGTAGGTTCTCGCGCCCGTCTGCACCTTCGCGGCCCGGATTTGACACACTGTCAAGCATGGCTACCGCACCTGTCGATCGCATCACCCGGATTCCGGACCCAGCCGAGCAGGTCCCCGTCCTGGCCTGGCCGACGCTCTCGATCTTCGCCGGCGGCTACGCGCTGTGGATCGCCGCCGCGGCCCTCTATCTGACGGACACCGTGCCGTGGGCGGTCTCGATCCCGCTGAACGCGATCGCGTCGTTCGTCCTCTTCACCGTGGCGCACGACTCCGCCCACCACTCGCTCTCGTCGAACACGACGCTGAACACGTGGCTCGGGCGCCTGGCGACGCCGATGTTCGCCCTGCACGCGCCCTACCGCGTGTGGCGCTTCATCCACATGCAGCACCACCGGCACACGAACCACGACGACGGCTCGGACCCCGACCACTACTGCATCGAGGCGCCGCGCTGGCAGCTGCCGCTGCGCTGGGCGACGATCGACCTGTACTACATGGTCTTCTACGTCCCGAAGCTCCGGTCACGACCGGCGGCCGAGAAGCGCGGCCTGGCGATCCAGTGGGTGCTGGCGGGCGCCGTCATCGCCGCCTGCGTCGCGACGGGTCACGGCGTCGACTTCCTCGTCGTCTACCTCATCCCGCAGCGCATCGCGATCACGTTCCTGGGCTGGGCCTTCGACTACCTGCCGCACACGGGGCTGCACGAGACGCCCAAGGGCGACAAGCTCAAGACGACGCGCAACCGGGTCGGGCACGAGTCGCTCCTCTCCCCCCTGCTGCTCTTCCAGAACTACCACCTCGTCCATCACCTGCATCCGATCGTCCCCTTCTACCGCTACATCGCGGTGTGGCGGAAGAACGAGGACAAGTACCTCGCGGGCGACCCGGCACTCTCGACCGTCGGCGGGCGGCCGCTGACGGCGGAGGAGTACCGCGAGCTGCGCTCGCACGCGCACTGAGGGCAGAGATGGGGCGTTGGGGGCGCTGACGCGAGCCTGCGGCTGCTGGGAAGGGGCGTAGGAACAGCGGCAGAGACGGCGGTGGTCGGCCCCGGCGGCGCCGTGGTTGCGTCTGTGTTCGCTTTCCGAACACCAGCGCAACCACGGTGCCTCGAGAACCACGAGGGAAGCGGACGCCGGTCCTGCCCCGGAGCGTGTTGATCGCTCAGAGGCGCATGCACCACCACCACGCCGAGGGCGATGCCTAGCGGAGGGGCAGGACCGGCGCCGCGAACCGGCGCCGGTGCGGACCGGCGTCGACGGAGTCAGCCCGTCACGTCGCGCCCGATGAGGTGCCGCGCGATGACCCACTGCAGCACCTCGTTGGCGCCCTCGAAGATCTCCAGGATCTTCGCGTCGCGGTAGATCTCCTCCAGGCGGTAGGTCTCCCCCGTCGCCGCGATCTGCCGCGCGAAGCCGTAGCCGCCGTGGACCTGCACCGCGTCGCGGGCGACGTCGTTGGCGAGCTTCGTCGCGAACGCCTTGGCCATCGACGCCTCCGGCTCGCCGGCGCGGTCGCCGCGGTCCAGGCGCACCGCGGCCTTCTGGTATATCGAGCGTGCGGCCTCCAGGTGCGTGGCGTGCTCGGCCAGGCGGTACTGCCAGTGCTGCATCTCGCCGAGCTTCTTGCCGAAGAGCGTCCGCGTGCGCAGGCGTTCGACGGCGAGGTCGAGCGCCGCCTGCGCCACGCCGACGCCCGCGGCGCCGATCCCGACGCGGCCGGCCGCGAGCGACGCGAGCGCGACGCCCAGCCCCCGGCCCGGCTCGCCGAGGACGTGGTCGGCCGGGACCTCGACGTCCTCGAAGACGATGTCGGCGGTGATCTGCCCGCGGTGCCCCATCTTGAGGTCGGGCTCGCCGACGGTCACACCGGGCGCGTGCATGTCGACGAGCAGCATCGTCATCGCCTGCGCCTCCCCGTCGCGGCACAGCACGCA
>CAZRLR010000543.1:0-2803 GCA_964600395.1 uncultured Conexibacter sp. | reverse complement strand
CGAAGCGCGGCAGGTCCACCCGCCGGGCGGTGAGGACCGTGCGCAGCGCCAGCCGGGCCTGCTCGCGCGAGGTCGGGTCCACGGCGGCCAGGGCGCGCGCGGCGGTGGCCACGTCCCCCGCCCCGACGCGCAGGCCGCGGACGCGCAGCGCGACGGCCAGCTGCGCGAGGCGTCCGGCGACGGCGTCGGCGGGGGCGCCCGCCCCGGGGTCAGCCATCGACGAGGACCCCCAGCGCGCGCACGCGCTCCTGGTCCTCGCGGACCTTCAGGACCGCGCCGAGCGCGTCGCCGAGGTCCGCGTCCTCCCCGAGGGCGGCGAGCGACCGCGCCCAGGCGACGGTCTCCCCCACGCCCGGCTGCTTGTAGAGGTCCTGCTCGCGCAGGCGGGCGACGGCGGCGACGACCCGCTCGGCGATCGCGTCCGGGACGCCGGGCGCCTGCACCCGCAGGATCTCCAGCTCGCGCCGCGGGTCGGGGTAGTCGATCCAGTGGTACAGGCAGCGCCGCTTGAGCGCGTCGTGCAGCTCGCGCGTGCGGTTGGAGGTCAGGACGACGAGCGGGCGCTGCGTGGCCCGGACCGTCCCGAGCTCGGGGATCGTCACCGCGAAGTCGCTGAGCAGCTCCAGGAGGAAGGCCTCGAAGGCGTCGTCGGCCCGGTCGATCTCGTCGATGAGCAGGACGACGGGGCCCTCGGCGCTCAGCGCTTGCAGCAGCGGCCGGCGCAGGAGAAAGCGCTCGGACCACAGGTCGACGTCCTCGGCGGCACCCGCCCCCTCGGCCGCCCGGAGCGCCAGCAGCTGGCGCGGGTGGTCCCAGTCGTAGAGCGCGTGGTGCACGTCGATGCCCTCGTGGCACTGCAGGCGCACGAGCTGGGCGCCCGTCGCCGCCGCGAGCGTCCGTGCGACCTCCGTCTTCCCCACGCCGGCCTCGCCCTCGAGCAGCAGCGGCAGGCCGAGGTCGCCCGCGAGGAAGACGCTCGTGGCCAGCGCCCGGTCGGCGAGGTAGCCCTCGCCGGCCAGCGCGGCCTGGACCGCGTCGATGCTCGTGAGCGTCGACGCGGCGGACGGCCCATCCGGGGTCACGGCGACCGGCTTCAGAGGCCCGCGGCCTCCCGCAGCGCCCGGCCGGTGAGCACGCGCGCGAGGTGGCGCTTGTACTCGACGGAGGCGTTGCGGTCGGCCGGCGGGTTCGTCCCGGCGTCCGCGTGCGCGGAGGCGGCCGCGATGGACTCGGCCGTCAGGGGCTGGCCCCGCAGCGCGTCCTCCACGGCGGTCGCGCGCAGCGGCGTGGACCCCATGTTCGTCATCCCGACGCGGACGTCGGCGCAGGTGCCGTCGTCGTGCTTGGACACGACGGCGGCGACGCCGACCATCGCCCAGTCCTCGGCCCGGCGGGTGAACTTCTGGTACCCGTGGCCGTAGCCCTCCATCGCGGGCAGGCGGACCTCGGTGATGATCTCCAGCGGGTCCAGCGCGGTCGTGAGGTAGTCGACGAAGAGGTCGCGCCCGGCGATCTCGCGCACGCCGTCCGGGCCCATCGCGGTGACGGTCCCCTCGAGCGTCACGAGGACGGTCGGCAGGTCGCTCGCGGAGTCCCCGTGGGCCAGGGAGCCGCCGATCGTCCCGCGGTTGCGGACCTGCTGGTCGGCGATGCCGGCGGCGGCGTGGGCGGTGAGGCCCAGCTCGTCGTGACGGTCCTGCAGGTCGGCGTGGCGGGTCATCGCCCCGATGCGCCAGTGCCCGTTCTCGCGCTGCACGCCCCGCAGGCCGGGGACGTCACGCAGGTCCACGAGCAACGTCGGGGCGGCGAGGCGCAGCTTCATGAGCGGGATGAGCGAGTGGCCGCCGGCCAGGAGCTTGGCGTCCTCCCCGCCGTCGCGCAGGGCGGCGATCGCCTCGTCCACGGAGCCGGGGACGGTGTAGTCGAACTCGGCGGGGATCATGCGTTCTGGCCCTCCTGGATCGCGGTCCACACGGACTCTGGGTTCAGCGGCATGTTGAGGTACGTGACGCCGAGCGGCTTGAGCGCGTCGACGACGGCGTTCAGGACGGCCGGCGTGGCGGCGATCGTCCCCGCCTCGCCGATGCCCTTGACGCCGAGCGAGTTGACCGGGGACGGCGTCTCGGTGCGGTCCGTCTCGAACGACGGCAGCTCCGCGGCGGTCGGCAGCGCGTAGTCGACGAACGTGCCCGTCACGAGCTGGCCGTCCTCGTCGTACATGACGTGCTCGTACAGCGCCTGGCCGATCGCCTGCGCGATGCCGCCGTGCACCTGGCCGTCGATGATCATCGGGTTGATCGCCGGGCCGCAGTCGTCGACCGCGACGTAGCGGACGACCTTGACCTTGCCCGTGTCCTCCTCCACGTCGACGACGCAGGCGTGCGCCCCGAACGGGAAGACGAAGTTCTGCGGGTCGTAGAACGACGTCTCCTCCAGGCCGGGCTCGGTGCCCTCGGGCATGAGCTCGGGCTGCACGTGCGCAACGCCGGAGATCTCCGCGAGCGCCATGCCCTTGTCGGGCGAGCCCTTGACGATGAAGCGCCCGTCCTCCAGGACGATGTCCTCCGGGGCGGCCTCGAGCATGTGCGAGACGATCGTGCGGGCCTTCGCGACGACCTTGTCGGCCGCGCGGGCGATCGACTCGGTGCCGACCGCGGTGGTGCGCGAGCCGTACGTCCCCAGCCCCATCGCGCCGGTGCCGGTGTCGCCGTGCATGATCTCGACCTGCGCGGGGTCCACGCCGAGCTTGTCGGCGACGACCTGCGCCATCGTCGTCTCGTGGCCCTGGCCGTGCGGCGAGGTG
>CAZRLR010000542.1:0-2809 GCA_964600395.1 uncultured Conexibacter sp. | reverse complement strand
ACCCGCGGCCCGGCACGTGGCGCATCCGGCCGATGAGCCAGACCGACCGCAAGGATATCTACACCAAGTGGCTGCCCTGGACGGCGACGACCTCGACCAACGCCAACCCCGCTACCGATATGTGCATCAGCTATCTGGACGCGGGCGCAGTCGCGGGCCAGCCGCTCACCGAGGCGTGGGTGCTGTCCACCGTTCTCGGCATGGCGTCGGTCGCCTACCGGCACGTGACGAGCACCCTGACCATGGGGCCGGGGTCGCCGCCGCAAGAGGGCAGGCTCGAGACGTGGGCGGTCTTCACAGACGGCACACGCCAGCGGATGCGCACTGCCGAGAACACGGGCGCGACCAGCGTGACGGACACGTTTTCGACTCTGCCCGCGCTGGAGTTCGGCTTCTACGTTCACCCCTGGGATCCGACGAACACCGAATACAACACGGCTGACGGGCTCGCGGCGCTGGAGCCGACCGACAACGACGGCTTTGTGATCGACAACGTCACCGTCGCCTTCGCCGGCACCGAGACGCCGCTCGTCAAGGCGGGATCTCGGCAGGACATCTACCAGTTCGGGCGCGAGAACGACCCGGCGACGCTGATCACGCGCGACGCCGACTCGAATGAGATCGTGATGTACCTGTTCGGTCCGGTGGTGAAGCTGAACGACACGCTGACCATCGACGTCGGCGCGCGGACGGTGACGCTCGACACCGGCGAGGGCTACGCGAACACGTGGGGCGGGGAGCTGCCGGGCGTCCAGTCGGGCGCGGTGACGGTGGAGTACAACGACAACGCGATCGGCGCGGTGATGATGACGACCACGCCGAAGAGCGGGTACATGTGAGGGGTGTATAGATGAGCGGACCAGCACCGTCAATTCAATATTCCTGGGACGGCCCCGGCACCCTCGGCGCTGGGCAAGACGCGCTGTACCTGCGCTGGAACAACGCGACGGGCGCATTCGAGATGGCGTCGGCTGGCGTCAGCGACCACGGCGGGCTGACGGGGCTGGGCGACGACGACCACAGCCAGTACGTGCTCCTGGCCCCGGCGGCATCGGCCCGGAATGTGATTCGGGCCGCGAACAGCAGCACAATCCCGCTTATCGTCAGGCTTTTTAGCGGGTCAACGCAGGACTTAATCGCGGTGCAGAACGCGGCAGGAACGAATATGTTCCGCGTTGACTGGCAAGGGAATGTTACCCTCGCAACCAACCTTTCATCAAGCACGAGCGGCTTTACAGTGACGGCCCCCGCCGGTTCGTACACGCTGAAAGGGTCGTCGTCGGCCACTCTGTATACGGTGTCCGCGTCCACCGGCGCGCATGTGTTCACGCCGATATCAGCGGCGGCCGTTGTGATGGCCGTCCGCGGCGCCGCATCGCAAACCGCCAACCTTCAGGAGTGGCAGAACTCGGCGGGGACGGTGCTGGCATACGTTGCGGCGAGTGGGCAAATCGTTGCGAGCAACGGCCTGTCGTGCGCGACGTTTACCAATAGCGGGTCAATCCAGGCCGGGAGCGGCGGGTCGTTCCTAAAAGCCGCTGACGGGGCAAACAAGGTCGAGTGGAACGCCACCGGCATCGGCTTCTTCGCCGTCACCCCCGTTGCCCGCCCGACCGCTCTGACCGCCGCCGACGCCAGCGCGCTCAACACCGGAGACGCGACCAGTGATACTGTCATCGGCAACATGCGGACCAGAATCGGGGAACTCGAATCGAAGCTCCAAGCGTTGGGGCTGCTCACCTAACAGGATTCAAGCATGGCCACATTCACCCAAGACACCGCGCTCACGTTCCGCACCGGCAGCGACGTCTCGCAGCCCGACGCGAACCAGAAGACGCGCGACATCTTCCGGTCGTTCCTCAGCACCTACGCCCCGCAGCTTGACGGCCTCAAGCACGCTGGCGAGACGGCACCCGACCTCGCGACCATCGCGGGCATGACAACCGCGCAGATGAAGCCGTGGGTGCAGCGGGTCATGCGGTCGTGGATTCGCGAGAGCGCGCGGGCGTTCGACGTGCAGGCGGCGGACACGACGCACGTCAAGCCAGTGCGCGAGAAGGCGTACGGAACGGGAGACCCGGAATGACCAGAATCCAAGCGGTAGTCCAGACGGTCGTGGAGACCTACGACGACGACGGCGCGATCACGAACCGCCAGCAGCTACAGGCGGTGGACGTGACCGCGATGAGCGCCGAGGCATGGCTGAGGCAGTGGGACGCGGCGGGGCGGGCGATTGTGGATGCGCTGCGCGGGCCGCAGGCTGACAGCACGGCGGCGGACGCCGAATAGGGGGCAGGCATGGCGGGTGAACTGCAAGCGCAACACGTTACGGGGGCGACGCTTTACGCGGTGCTGGTCGATGCGACGGGCGGGGTGTGGAACGGGTCCGCGTTCGATGCGACCCCCACGGCGGGCGAGTGGGCGACCTACGATATTGCCATGACAGAGGACAGTACCACCGGCTACTATCGCGGCACCATGCCAGCGGCGGCGGCTGGACGCTATACGTATCGGGTACACAAGCAATTGGCTGGCAGTCCGGCGACGACTGACCCGGTGGTGTGGACGGGCGAAGGCGATTGGAGCGGTACGGCGTGGGCAATCCCGCCGACCGTGGGGGCCATCGCAGATCAGGTGTGGGATGAGGCCCTCGCTGGCCACCTGACCGCAGGCACGACGGGCAAGGCGCTCTCCGACGCGGGCGCGGCGGGCGATCCGTGGTCAACGGACCTGGACGCGGGCGGGTACGCGGCGGGGACGGCGGGCGACATCCTGCTCGATCTCCAGGGCGGCACGGTCTACGCGATCG
>CAZRLR010000541.1:0-2827 GCA_964600395.1 uncultured Conexibacter sp. | reverse complement strand
TCCCGGACTCCAATTCGACACGACCATCAACGACTGGCACACCTCTCCTGTAACAGGCCGCATCAATGGCTCCAACCCCTGCTCCGAATACATGTTCCTCGACGACACGGCGTGCAACCTCGCTTCTCTCAACCTCATGAAATTCTTGAATGAAGATGGCACTTTTGATGTGGCTGCCTACCGTCACGCCGCTGAAATTTTCTTCATCGCTCAAGAAATCCTCGTGGATCTTTCTTCTTATCCCACCGAAAATATCGCGAAAAATAGCCACGATTTCCGGCCTCTGGGCCTCGGTTACGCCAACCTCGGCACCTTGCTCATGATGCAAGGCGTACCCTACGACAGTGAAGTCGGTCGCGCTATTGCTGCCGCCCTCACCGCCATCATGCACTGCCACGCGTATGTGACCTCTGCGAAACTCGCCAAAGTAGTAGGAACTTTTCCTGGCTACGAAAAAAACCGGGAAGGGATGCTCCGCGTGATGAAAAAACACCAAGACGCCGCCCATGCCATCAATAGCAAGCTCTGCCCCAAAGATCTCTACAAAGCCGCATGTGAAGATGCCGACATGGCCGTGGAACTCGGAGAAAAATATGGTTATCGAAACGCCCAAGCTACAGTACTCGCACCCACCGGAACCATAGGTCTGCTCATGGACTGCGACACCACAGGCGTAGAACCCGAATTCTCCATCGTGAAATGGAAGAAACTGGCCGGAGGAGGACATTTTAAGATCATCAATAAATCTATTCCTGCCGCCCTCAGCAAACTTGGCTATAACGAAACCGCCATCACCGAAATCGTGGAATACGTACTGGGACATGGAACTCTCGAAGGAGCTCCCTATGTGAATCCCGCCGCTATCAAAGACCTCGGCTACGACGAAGAAGAAATCAGCGCAGCCCGTAAGCATGTGGAAAAAGCAAAAACCATCGACGAATGGACTCCACACATTTCTCCCAAGGAGCTCACGAGCAAAGGCCTCACCGCCTCACAAGTGGAAGAAGCTAAACTGTACATCGAAGGCACTCAAACTATGGAGGGTGCTCCTCATCTCAAAGAAGAAGACTTGGCGATTTTTGACTGCGCCAACAAGTGCGGCAGCGGCAAACGCTTCATTGCCCCCATGGGCCACGTCAAAATGATGGCCGCGGTCCAACCCTTTCTTTCCGGAGCCATTTCCAAAACTGTAAACCTGCCCAACGAAGCCACCGTGGAAGACATCAAAGCCACTTATTTTGAATCCTGGAAACTAGGCCTCAAAGCTATTGCCCTCTACCGCGACGGCTGTAAACAATCTCAGCCTCTTTCCGCCAAAAGCGACGCTCAAAAAATAGAAGACGCAGTAGTGCCCGTAGGCCTTCTACGCGGCAACAAACTAGAAATGCCTCAAAAACGCCGTGGCATCACGGTTGAAACCAGCATCGCCGGACAAAAAATGTATCTGCGCACCGGCGAATACGAGGACGGCAAACTCGGAGAAATCTTCATCGATACCTTCAAAGAAGGTGCTTCCTATCGTAGCCTCCTCAACAGCTTTGCTGTAGCTGTGTCCATCGGTCTGCAATACGGCGTGCCCCTAGAAAAATACGTGGATAGCTTCACCTTCACGCGCTTCGAACCCTCGGGATTCACCACTCACCCCAACATTCGCACCTGCACCTCCATCGTGGATTTCATCTTCCGTGTGCTGGGCATGGAATATCTTGGCCGTACAGACTTCGTCCACGTGGAACCCAAAACCACCCAACTCGAAGAAAACAATTCCCGAAGCCGCATCACCAAGGCTATCCTCACCGAAGCCGTAGCCGCCAATGCCGACCTCACTCCATCTGTAGCCGCTCCTGGTCAATCCAGCGAAGACGGTTTCACCAAACAGCTCACGGGTATGATGGGTGACGCTCCTCTCTGCTCCACCTGCGGTCACGTCACCGTGCGCAACGCCACTTGTTACAAATGTCTGAACTGCGGCAATAGCATGGGTTGCAGTTGAGCCAGCCGCAACGTCTGGGCACACAAACCTCATCTCACTATCGAAAAGAGAGCCTGATCCTCCACGTAGGCTCTCTTTAAAGCTCTAAATATTGCCGACTCAATTAAGTAAAAGACCGTTTAATATTTTCTTCGCCTCAGCAGCCGTTTTACCTGCACAACTCAGCACTACTTTTGGATCTCGATCCATACAAGTAGATAAAAGCGCTTTCGCTTGCTGGGCTTCACTAGATTTCAAAAAGAGAGCATCAGGATCCTTAAGAAGAGCATAATACAAAGGAGACCCATCACCTAAACGAGGTTCTTCCTCAACCTTTCGATCCGGATCATAACCTGGTATAACGTAGGACCCATGACCCTGAGGAACATCTGAATTACCTACCATATTTGTTTTTGTTAAATCTTACCATTATACTCCTTTCAGGGATTGACTGCAATCCAGATTCTGCTAAAATCCGCCCACGTTATGAACAATAATAGCAAAACTCACAATCTGGTCGACGGCGATGCTTGGAGGCCTAAATCCAAACAATGGAAACGCCGCAGCAAGACTAAGGCTCGTGCCAGCGCTGAAAAACGTCAGGGAGCCATTCGAGCAGCCCTCGCTCAAGGCAACGTCTAAGGAGACGTTTAATTTTTGACAGCCCACGCCCATGGGACTTTTCGACCGATTCAGACGGAGGCGTCGTACCTTTTCCTCGAATTTTTCAAGTTACCGAAACCTGCGTCTTTCCACGCGCAAACCCTTTGAACCCAAAGGAGAGGCCCGTCCGAGAAAAATGGGTGTTTGGGCTACTTCACTACGCATCTTAAAAATAGCCGCCCTCATCAGTGT
>CAZRLR010000540.1:0-2827 GCA_964600395.1 uncultured Conexibacter sp. | reverse complement strand
TGGACGGCCACGCGGTCGGCGTCGTCGGCAACCAGCCGGCGCACATGGCGGGCGTGCTGGACATCGACGCGTCGGCCAAGGCCGCGCGCTTCGTCCGCACCTGCGACGCGTTCAACATCCCGATCATCACCTTCACCGACGTCCCGGGCTTCCTGCCGGGCACCTCGCAGGAGTGGGGCGGCATCATCCGCCACGGCGCCAAGCTCCTGTACGCCTACACCGAGGCGACCGTCCCGAAGATCACCGTCATCACGCGCAAGGCGTACGGCGGGGCCTACGACGTCATGGCCTCCAAGCACCTGCTGGCGGACTTCAACTTCGCCTGGCCGCAGGCCGAGGTCGCCGTCATGGGTGCCGAGGGCGCGGTCAACATCATCTACCGGCGCGACATCGCCGGGTCGCCGACGCCGGACGAGCGCCGCGCGAAGCTCATGGACGACTACAAGGCGCGCTTCGCCAACCCGTACGTCGCGGCCGAGCGCGGCTACATCGACGACGTCATCCTGCCCCACGAGACGCGGCCGAAGCTCATCGGCGCGCTCGAGATGCTCCTCACCAAGCGCGAGCCTGGCCCCAAGCGCAAGCACGGCAACATCCCGCTGTAGACGGGCTTCGTCACGACACTGCGCAGGACCACGGCCCCGCTCACGCGGGGTCGTGCCGTTTCTGCGCAGCGCACCCGGCGACGGGGACGGCAATGGGACCGTGCCGGCATGCTCAGCTCCAGGAACCTCCCCATCGACCCCGAGATCGTCTGGTCCTTCGTGACCGCCGAGGACCGCGCCGCGCTGCTGCGCAAGGGCGTCGTCGTCCTCGGCGACGGCCGCTCACGCCAGGGCAGGTGGGTCTTCGTCACCGGCGTGAACCCCGACCGCGCGCGCGTCGACGCCCGCCAGCACTTCGGGCCGAAGGTCGTCATCGACGTCGTCGGCACCGTCCCCCGCCACCTCGCTCCGCGTGCCTGCGACGGGCACATGGAGCGGGAGCCCGGCCGCCTGCAGGTCCGCTACGCGACGACCCGCAGCGAGCACATCGACGACGTGCTCGTCGCGGAGGACGACGAACAGGTCGTCGTCTTCGCGACGGTCTGCACCCCGCTCATCAACGAGGAGCGACACCTCATGGAGGCGCCCCACCACGTGTACCTCGAGCGACCGCTCGGGGGCCGCAAGGTGTTCGACGGCGTCACCGGTCGCGAGGTGCCCTACCGCAACGTGTACGACGAGCTGCGCGAGGAAGGCTACCTCGACGACTGGCGCCGGAACGATCCGGTGCAGCTGCTCGACCCACGCCCGGACAGCGCCTACGATGACGATCCCGGCGCCGCCTGAGGCGACGGCTCTCATCCCATGGCCACCGACGAGCGCATCCACCGCTTCAGCACCGCCGAGTACTGGCGAGCGGCCGACGCGGGGGTCTTCGACGAGGTCCGGGTGGAGCTGCTCGACCGGCTGGTCGTCGACATGAGTCACCAGGGTGAGGATCACGTCCGTCCGATCCAGCAGCTGATCGGATGCTGGCGCGGCGACCCGCTCATGCTTCGGTCGCAGTTCCCGATGGACGCCGCCGAAGGCTGGGTGCCGGCGCCGGATTTCGCCATCGCGGCGCCGAACGAGGAGTTTCGCGCCCCCGGCAAGCGCCGCGCACCCGTGCGGGCGGCGCTCGTCGTCGAGGTCTCGGTGACGACCAAGCGGATGGACCTGCGCAAGGCGCAGGTCTACGCGGCCGCCGGCGTCCCGGTCTTCTGGCTCGTCGACGTCCCGGCCGGCGTCGTCCTCGAGCACCGTGAGCCGGGGCCGGACGGCTACAACAGCGTGCGCGTGCTGCGCGACGACGACGTGCTCGACGCGCAGGTGCAGGGCATGGCGCCCATCACGGTCGCGGCGCTGCTGGCCTGATCGCGGCACGGCCCGAGGTTTTTCGAGCAGGCGCGTAATTCGCGCGCGGCACGGCGGTTGTCCCCACATCAACCGCTACCCGAAGGGACGCACGATCACCATGGACACGACCACCTGGGCCTCGAAGTACGACAAGGCCGCGATGGAGTTCCTCACCGACGACCACGTCATCGCCGCCACCTCGTGCACGCGCACGGGCGGCTGGCAGTCGATGGGCGTCGGCGCCGTCTCGCCGCTGCTGGGCTCGGTCCTGCGCCACCGCAGCAAGAAGGCCGCCGGCAAGCTGCCGCAGATGTTCCTCCTGGCCGTCACGGACACCGACGTCGTCGCGCTGAAGATGCCGGCGAGCTCGCTCGGCAAGTCCCCGCGCGCGACCGGCGAGCTGCTGCGCATCCCCCGCGAGGGCCTGCGCGTCCTCAGCGAGCCGGTCTTCATGGGGACGAAGATCGTCCTCATGCGCGGCGACGACACGATCGCCGTCCAGGGCGCCGAGGGCGAGCTCACCGACCGCGTGCTGCGCGCGCTGGAGGCCTAGACCATGTCCCAGACCCGGATCTACGTCGCCGTCGCACTGCTCGTGCAGCTCGTCGTCGTCCTGCTCGCGGTCTTCACGACCGGCCTGAGCACGTGGGTGCCCTGGCACTCGATCGCCATCCTCCTCGTCATGAGCAGCATCGCCGTCGTCCGCCTCGTCGGCGGCCCGCCGCGCTGAGGCCGCCGGGCCGCTTCGACGCCCAACGCTCCGACATCCGTCCACGCGCACATCGCCTGTCGACGCCGGGTGTCGGAGCGGATAGCGTCGCTGCGTCCCCGTCCCAGAAGAGGTCACATGTCCCACACGCCGATCACCCGCCGGCGCTTCATCTCCGGTGCCGCCGCCGGCGCCGGCGCCGGCATCCTGGCCCCGCAGTCCTTCGCCCTCGGCCTGG
>CAZRLR010000539.1:0-2832 GCA_964600395.1 uncultured Conexibacter sp. | reverse complement strand
CGAGGCCGGCCTGATAGATGGCGCCCGCGGTGTCGACCGGCTCGGGCGACACGAAGAGCAGCGCCTCGACCGTGCGGGCCAGCTCGTCCAGGACGACGGGGGCGTCGGCCACGGCGGTCATCCGGCCAGGGCCTGTGCGGCCTGCAGGGAGCGCTGCTCGGGCGGACGCGGGGTCGCGGCGGAGATCGCGATCTCACCGAACGGCTCGTCCTGGATCCACGTCGCCTCGCCCTGCTTGTAGAGCTCCAGCAGCGCGAACAGCGTCACGCAGACGGTGACCCGGTCGGCGTCCTTGACCGCCTCGGAGAACGTGCAGGCGCCCCGGCGCAGGAGCGAGCGCAGGTGGCTCAGGCGCTCGGCGACGCTCACCCGCGGGATCGTCAGGTGGTCCAGACGGACCGCCTCGGGCATCCGCAGCAGGGACCCGAGCGCGGCGCCGAGCTGTGCGGGCTCGTAGACGGCCGCCGGCACGTCGTCGTAGGTGACCTTCTTCAGGAACGCCGGCAGCGGCGCGCTGCGGTAGCGGTAGCCGTGCTCGCCGGCCAGTCGCTCGGCGAGGTGGTCGGCCGCCTGGCGGTAGCGCTTGGCCTCGATGAGACGCGCCAGCAGCTCCTCGGCGGCCTCGCCGGGCCCGAGGTCCTCGAGCAGCTCCTCCTCCTCGCGCGGCAGCATGAGGCGGGACTTGAGCTCCAGCAGCGCGGCGATGAGGACGAGGAACTCGGTGGCGATCTCCAGGTCCAGCTCCCCGCGCGCCTCCAGGAAGTCCATGTAGCTCACGACGACGTCCGCGAGCTCGACCTCGAGGAGGTCGACCTCGTCGCGCAGGACGAGCGTCAGGAGCAGGTCGAACGGTCCGGAGAACACCTCCAGGTCCAGCTCGAGCTCTTCGATGATGCGGGCCATCGGCGAGAACGGTAGACCCCGCGTCGGTCGGCTTCGCCGGCCGACGCCCCCGGAAACGCGCTATTTGCGGGGTCCGACCCCCATCACGTCGCGCACGTCGCGCAGCGTCTCCTGGGCGATCGCGCGCGCCTTGTCGGCGCCCGCGGCGAGCACCGCCTCCAGCCCGTCCTCGTCGGCCCGCAGCGCCGCGTACCGCTCCTGCACCGGCGTGAGCATCGCGATGACCGCCTCGGCCACGGCGACCTTCAGGTCCCCGTAGCCACGGGCGTCGGCCAGCGAGTCCACGGCCTCCTGCACCGTGCACTCGCGCGAGGCGGCGAGGATCTCCAGCAGGCTCGTGACCCCGGGCTTGTCCGGGCCCGGGCGGATCTCGGTCTCCGAGTCGGTCACCGCGCGCTTGAACTTCTTCATGATCGTCGCCGGATCGTCCAGCACGTGGATGCGCCCCTCGTCGGAGCCGACCGAGGTCGACATCTTCCGCGTGGGCTCCTGCAGGTCCATGATCCGCGCACCGACGGGCGGGATCCGGTGCTCGGGGACGACGAGGATCTCGCGCGGGTCCTCGCCCTCCCCGCGCGCGCCGAAGCGCGAGTTGAAGCGCCGCGCGACGTCACGCATGAGCTCCAGGTGCTCGCGCTGGTCCTCCCCCACCGGGACCTCGCCGGCGCGGTAGGCCAGCACGTCGGCCGCCTGCAGCACCGGGTAGAAGAGGACGCCGGCACCGACGAGCTCGCGCTGGGCGCCGGACTTGTCGCGGAACTGATGCATCCGGTTCAGCTCGCCGACGGCGGTGACGCTCGTCAGCAGCCAGCACAGCTCGGCGTGCTCCTGCACGTCCCCCTGGCGGAACAGGATGCAGCGCTCGGGGTCCAGCCCGGCCGCGAGCAGGATCGCCGTCGTGTCGAGCACCCGCGCACGCAGCTCCACCGGGTCGTACGGCTGCGTGATCGCGTGCAGGTCGACGATGCAGTAGATCGCCTCGCCCCGGTCCTGCCCCGCGACGTACTGGCGGATCGCGCCGATGTAGTTGCCCAGGTGCTTGCGGCCGGTGGGCTGGATGCCGCTGAAGATCCTCGTCATACGGCTGCGGACGGTACCGGCCGCCCCCTCCGGACGTCCGCGCGCCGGACCGCCTTCAGTCTGCGCGACGCCTGCCGACCAGAGGGACGACGCCAAGGACGGCGTCGTGGCCAACGATCAAGGACGACGACATGCGCAAGGCTCAGGTGACGCGAACCCTCCTCGTGGAGGACGACCCGGCTGACGCCTGGGCCGTCACGGCGACCCTCACCCACGCCGCGCCCGGCTTCGACGTCGTCCGCGCCGACCACCTGCCCGAGGCCCTGGACGCCCTGCAGCAGGAGCACTTCGGGCTCGTCCTCGTCGACGCGGCCACCCTCGGGCCGCAGGGCATGGACGGCCTGGACGCCCTCCGGATCCTCGCCGCCGGGGCCGCGCTCGTCGTCCTCGCCGCGCCCGGGGACGAGACGGTCGAGACCGCCGCGCTCGACCACGGCGCCAGCGCCGTCATCGTCAAGGGGGACACTGCCCCCGAGGAGCTCGTGCTCGCCGTCCGCCACGTGGTGGACGCCACCGCGTTCGAGGCCGCCGTGAAGGAGGGCCTGCGCACCGCCCGGCGCGACGGCACCGACATGGCCGTCGTGCAGGTCCACCTCGAGGGTTGGGCCGAGCTGACCGCCGGCCGGCACGCCGACGAGGTCGCGCACCTGCTCCACGCCGTCGGCGAGCGCCTCGCGGGCCGCCTGGCCTCCGCCGACACGCTCATGCACCTCGGCGCGGGCCGCTTCGGCGTCATCGCCCCGGACACCGCGACCGACCACGACGCGCGCACCGTCGCGCTCGAGCTGCTCCACGCCCTCGAGCGGCCCGTCGCGCTCCCCGGCGGCGCCGTCGGCCTGCGGGCCGCCT
>CAZRLR010000538.1:0-2834 GCA_964600395.1 uncultured Conexibacter sp. | reverse complement strand
ATCATCGTCATCGACTTCATCGACATGGCCCGCGCGCGCAACCGCGACGCCGTGCTCAAGACGCTGCGCAAGTCGCTGGACGAGGACCGCACGAAGACCTTCACCGCCGAGATCTCGCGGCTGGGCCTCGTCGAGATGACGCGGCAGAACGTCACCGAGGGCGTGCGGGAGATCATGTCCCGCACCTGCCCGACGTGCGACGGCGAGGGCGTCATCCGCTCGGAGGAGACGATCGCGATCGACATCGAGCGCAAGCTGCGCGAGGTCGCGCTGCGCGCGCCCCGGGACGTGGAGGCCTTCCTCGTCCGCGTGCACCCCGGCGTGAGCGCCCAGTTCACCGGGCACGGCGCGCGCGTCCTGCACGCGCTGGAGTCCGAGACCGGCAAGCTCTTCCACTTCACCGGCAGCGAGGGGCTGAAGCTCGACCACTTCGACGTCGTCATGCAGGGGACGAAGGCCGAGGTCTCCGAGGCGGCGATCCCCTTCGAGGAGGGCGACGAGGTCCTCGTGGCGATCGTCGAGCCGCACATGTACAACGTCGACGACGCCGTGGCGAAGATCGACGGCTACGTCATCAGCGTCGTGGGCGGCGGCTCGTACGTCGGCGAGAACCGCCTCGTGCGGATCTCGGACGCCGGGCGCACGGCCGCCACGGCCTATCTCGTGGGGGAGGACGGCGAGGTCATCCTGCCGCCGGAGCGCGCCATGGCGGGCGATGGCGTAGAATCCAAGCCTAGGCGCCGTGGCCGCAGAGGCGGACGGCGCCGTTCGGCGTCTGCGAACGGTGCGGCGCCCGACCCAACCCCTCCGGAGTCGTAGAACCCATGTACGCGATCGTGAAGACCGGCGGTAAGCAATACCGCGTCGAGCAGGGCCAGAAGCTGCTCGTTGAGCGGCTGGCCGTCGAGGCCGGCGACAGCCTGGCGCTGGAGCCGCTGCTCTACTGCGGGGACGACACCGTCTTCGACGCGGACGGGCTCTCGAAGGTGAAGGTCGACGCGACGGTCGTGGAGCATCTGCGCGGCCCGAAGCTCACCGTCTTCAAGTTCAAGCCCAAGCGCGGCTACAAGCGCAAGACGGGTCACCGCCAGGAGCTGACCCGCATCGAGATCACCAACATCGCACTGGGGAAGTAGAGACACATGGCACACAAGAAGGGCCTCGGCTCCTCCCGCAACGGTCGCGACTCCAACGCCCAGCGCCTCGGCGTGAAGCTCTTCGCCGGCCAGGTCGTCACCGGCGGCGAGATCATCGTCCGTCAGCGCGGCACCCGCTTCAAGCCCGGCGCCGGCGTCGGCATCGGCAAGGACGACACGCTCTACGCCAAGGCGGAGGGCACGCTCGTGTTCAAGACCGGCCGCGTCGGCCGGGTCGTGAGCGTCGAGCCCGTCGCCGACGCCGCCGCCGCGGAGTAGCCCCGTGACGCGGTCCCAGGCGCTGCTCGGCGCACGGCTCATCGCCGTGGGCCGGGTGCTGTTCGGGGCCGCGATGGTCGCCCGGCCCGCGAAGGTCACGACGCCGTGGCTCGGCGGGACGGCCGCGACGGCGGGCACGCAGGTCGCCGTCCGCGCGCTCGGGATCCGCGACCTGATGCTCGGGGCGATGACGCTCCACACGCTCAACCACCCGCAGGTCGGCCCGCGCTGGGTCGCGACGTGCGCGGTGAACGACTTCGTCGACATGGTCTCGACGCTCAAGGGCCGCGACGAGCTGCCCTCCCGTGGGGTCGCCGGCACCGTGGCGCTCGCCGGCGGGACCGTCGTGGCGAGCCTCGCCGTCGCACGGTCGCTGCAGGCGACGGCGCCCGCCGACGCCTGAGCGCGTTCCCGCGGCCGGCTCGCCGTGCACGTCGGCACCGCCCGCATCGAGGGGCACCCCGAGGTGCGCGAGATCGTCCCGTCCGCGCACTGCGTGCAGCGGTACCGCAAGCGCATGCCGGTCCGCGCTGCGGGGATCCAGGCCGTCGCCGCGGCGCTGCTGGACGACTTGGAAGCCGCGGACGTCTCCGCGTGGCCACCCGGCTGGGCCGTGAGCGACAAGCCGTCCGCGCTGTGGGCGGTCCACGGGGACCTCGCCTTCCCGCTGGCGCCGAGCGGGGTGGACGGGCGCTGGGTCGCGCTCACCTGCCTGCGGCGCGGCGACCGCTGAGGGCCGGCGCAGCGAGTCCCGGTGGCCATCCGCCAGGCGGAGGCCGAGCGGGACTCGACGGGCGGGGGTTGCCGGGTCCCGTTCAGCATCCGCTCAGGGGATGCTGAACGGGACTCGAGGGGCGTCCAGGCGCCGAGACCCGAATCGTCCCACCCGGTCTGGAGGTTTTCGGGTTTCGACCCCCGCGGGTGACGGCCGGCGGGCCAGACCCGAATCGTCCCACCCGGTCTGGGAGTTCTCGGGTCTCGGCGCGAGGTGTGCGGCCGGTCAGCCGGGGAGAACGGTCGGCAGCCACGCACGGACCGCGGCGGCGACGGCCGGGAGGTCCTTGGCCAGGCGGTGGTCGCCCGCGACGGGGACGACGGTGCGGCCGGGGCCGTCCGGCACCATCCCGAAGCGGTCCGTGACGCCCTGCACGACGAGGACGGGGACGCCGGGGGCCTCGAGCTCCGGCAGCCGTGTCTTCTGCTCGGCGTCGGGATTCCGGCGGGGCGGGTGCAGCGGGAAGGCGAGGCACAGGACGCCGACCGCCCCGGTCGCGCCCGCGGTGCGGCAGGCCACGCGCGCGCCGGACGACCGGCCGCCGGTGACGACGGGCAGTCCGGCCAGCGGCTCGTCGTGGGCTGTCAGCGCCTCGAGCACCGCGGTCCACGCGACGTCGAGCTGCGCCGCGGGCGCGGCCGACC
>CAZRLR010000537.1:0-2836 GCA_964600395.1 uncultured Conexibacter sp. | reverse complement strand
GGTCGGCGGCGAGCGTCCGCGCCAGCTGCTGCGACGCCGTCCGGGCGCGGGCGCACGCCACGCGGGCGCAGGCCTTCGTCAGGCGGCCGGTCATCGTGAAGCGCCAGCGCGCCCGTGCCTCGTGGCCGACGAGGTCGGTGGCGATCGCCTCCACGGTGTGCCCGCCCGTGCAGACCCCGTCGACGTCGGCGACGACCTCGCCCTCGTCGCCGGGGTCGGCCGGGACGTCGGCGCCGTCGAGCAGCACGCGGGTGGCCTGCAGGCCGACGGCGTCGGCCAGGCGCGCGGACAGGTGCACGGTCCCGGGGCGCAGCCGCGCGCCGGGGGCGGGCAGGCCGGGCACGGCGGTCGGGGGCGTGCGGTCCACGACGAGCTGCTGCGCCGGGGCGTCCCCCGGGCGCTGCTCGGCCGAGGAGCCGACGTTGCCCGCCACGTCGGTGACCTGGACGTCGAGGTCGTGGCGGCCATCGGGCACCGGGTCGGCCGGCGTGAGCACGTAGCCGCCCTCGCGGGCCTGGACGTCGGCGCCGGCGGGGGCGCCGTCGAGGAGCAGCCGTGCCCGGGC
Source organism: uncultured Conexibacter sp. (assembly GCA_964600395.1). Taxonomy (GTDB): domain Bacteria; phylum Actinomycetota; class Thermoleophilia; order Solirubrobacterales; family Solirubrobacteraceae; genus Paraconexibacter. Next base: position 2,271 of record CAZRLR010000537.1, on the reverse strand, counting down.
CAGGCCCGACCGGAAGCCGTCGACGAGCGGGTCGGTGGCGTCCACGCCGATCGACGGGCGATCGGCCTCGCCGGCCGTGGGCCCGGCGACGGTCACGCGCGGGACGCCGGTGTCGACGACCACCGATCCGCTGCGGTCGCTGCAGTTCGGCGGCTGGGCGATGTCGCAGACCCGGGCGGCGACGACGTGCCGGCCGTCGTCCAGGGGCGCGGTGCTGCCGTCGCCCTCCAGCGGGACGCCCGTGCCGTCCACGGTCACCGCCCGCGCGCCGACGTCGGCGTTGTCAGTGGCCGCCAGCGTGACGTCCGGGTCGCCGTCGGCGGCCCGGACGAGCTGCTCGGCGCCACCGACCGGGTGACCGGCGACGGACAGCTCGTCGAAGGCCGGCGGCTGGGTGTCGATCTCGACCCAGCGGATCGACGCCTCCAGGTGGATGAGGCTCGTGCCCGGCGACCCGTCGCTGCCCTCGTACTTGAGGATGACGCGGACCGCGGCCTCCGGCGCGGTCGTCTGCATGATGATCGGGTGCACGCCGTCCCAGACGGCCGTCGTCCCGTTGCAGACCCCGTTGGCGTTCGAGGCCGGGGCCTGGCAGACGAGCCCGTGCCAGAGGCTGCCGAACGCCGATCCGGCGAAGTCGATGACCGCGACCCAGCCCTGCACCGGGTCGTGCGGCCAGTTCGCGGGGGCGACGTCCGCGTAGGCGCTCTCGCCCGTCATGCGCGCGAAGCCCTCGCGCGGGTCGATGTGCACCGGACCCACCGGCGCGCGCAGCGCGAAGTCGTACTCGCTGGTCGGGGCCCGGTAGGCGCCGGCCGTGATCCCGGTCGAGCCGCCCGCGTCGATCGTCCCGGCGGACGCCGGCGACACGAGGACCACGCCGGCGAACACCGTCGCGAGCCCGGCCCTGATCCTGCGTCCCCCCGCCATGCCAGCGCGCGCAGTACCCCGGCGCCGACCTCGTGAATCCGCCGACCCGGCCGGCGGACCCGGATCCGTTCGCGGTGAAACCGAGCTGTCGCGAGCCGGGCGGCGCGCCCTCGCACCGCCCGCCTCAAGCGCGGTCCGCCGCGACCGACGACCCCGCCCATGCACAAGCCCCGGTTTTCGGTGCGCAGGAAGCTCCTCGGCTCCTTCGGCGCGCTGTCCCTCCTCTGCCTCTTCGTCGGCCTGCTGGCCCTGGCGAAGTTCTCGGGGGCCGCGGCGGACGTCCGCCACCTGGCCGGGGACCTCGTGCCCGCCACCGACCGCGCCGGCCAGGCCACGACCCTGGCCAACAAGGTCCGCAAGGACCAGATGCACTACGTCCTCTCCTCCGTCGCGGACCGGCCGGGTGTCCTGGACGACCTCAAGGCCGACGACGCCGACCTCGCCGCCCTGCGCCGCCGGGCCGAGCCGGGCACGCTCGAGGCGGCCTACGGCAATCGCCTGGACGTGGCGCTCAAGCGGTACGAGCGCTCCGCCCGCGCCGTGTTCACGAAGGCCGACGCCGGCCAGACGCAGGCCGCCGGCGACGTGCTCTCCAGCGGCGCGCCCGACAGGGCGTGGGACGACGTCAAGGCCGTCATGGCCGCCTGGCAGAAGGCGCAGGCCGGCGAGGCCGCCGCGTTCGCCCGCCGGTCCGCCGACGGGCTGACGACCGCCAGGCGGATCATCGTCGCGGCGCTCGTCCTCTCCCTCCTCTCGGGGCTGGCCGTCGCCCTCGTGCTCTCGCGGTCGATCACCGGCACGCTCGGCACCGTCGTCGAGCGGCTCGGCCTGCTGCGCGACCACTGCACGACCGATCTGCAGCACGCCCTCGGGCGCATGTCCCAGGGCGACCTGACCGTGACCGTCGTGCCCGTGACGCCGCTCATCGACTCCACCCGCGAGGACGAGCTCGGCGACGTCGCGCGCGCCGTGGACGCGGTCCGCAACAACACCGTCGCCTCGGTCGGCGCCTACAACGACACCCGCGAGCGCCTCGCCGAGCTCATCGGCGACGTCGCCGGTGCCGCCGTCACCGTCTCCTCCGGCTCTCAGCAGATGGCGGCGACCTCCGAGGAGACCGGGCGCGCGGTCACCGAGATCGCCCGGGCGGTGAGCGACGTCGCCGAAGGCGCCCAGCGCCAGGTCACGACCGTCGAGTCCGCCCGCCACGCGGCCGACCAGGTCTCGCAGGTCACCGGCGAGTCCGCGCAGAACGCCCAGGACACCGCCGTGGCCGCCGACCAGGCCCGTGACATCGCCGCGCAGGGCGCGCAGGCCGTCGGGCAGGCGACCGAGGCCATG
>CAZRLR010000536.1:0-2840 GCA_964600395.1 uncultured Conexibacter sp. | reverse complement strand
AAGTGCGCGCTCTGGGCGCCTTTCGTGCGGCACGTCCCCCCGAGCACCGCCACGGCCGACCTCCGCCGTCTCTGCCCGCTGTTCCAAGCCCCTCCCCAGGCTGGGTCGGGGCGCGTGGTGCGCTGACGCGAGGCGTCGCGTCAGGGATGCGGACGAGGAACAGCGGGCATTGACGCGGTGAAGGACCCTGGTGGCGCCTCGTCCGGCCGACGAGACGACGGGGGTCCTGACGACCACCGCGCCTGGCGCGGTCTTCGTCAGCACCCCCGTCCCGCACGAAGTGCGCGCTCTGGGCGCCTTTCGTGCGGCACGTCCCCCCGAGCACCGCCACGGACGACCTCCGCCGTCTCTGCCCGCTGTTCCAACGCCCCTCCCCTGCTGCGCCGACTCGCGTCAGCGCCACCGGCTCCTCAGCCGAGGACGGTCCCGTCCGGCACCCGCAACGGCGCGTCCCCGTCCTGCGTGACCGTCACGTCGCCCCGGACGACGACGTCCGCCCCGAAGACGACGTCCCCCTCCACGACGAAGCGCTCGCACCCGACGAGCGACGGCGGCCCGGCCGGGAAGTGCGCGTCGAGCCCGTCGACGAGCTTGAAGTGCGCCTTGTCGAGGTCGATGTCCGGCGGCACGCCGCCCCGTGAGGGGTCCAGCGCCAGGCGGGCGTCGCCGTCCAGGACGTAGGCGTCCGACCGCACCGCGAGCAGGTCGTTCGTCGTCTTCACCGGCCCGAAGCGCGTGCGCGGCACGCGGATCGCCAGGGCACCGTCGAGCGCGTCGATCGCCGCGCCCATCGCCGTCTCGAGCTGGATGACCGGCGTGGACGACGGGTCCTTGGGGTCGACGGTCTTCGCGTTGACGATGAGCGGCAGCTCCAGGACGCCGCCGGACGCGCGCAACGTGGCGTCGAGCGCCTGCAGGTCGACCCAGAGGTTGTTCGTGTTGAAGTAGCGGTGACGCGTGATGTCCTGGAAGGCCGGCTCGTCCGCCTCGGGGGTCTGGGCGAGCTCGCGCAGGACGAGCGAGCCCGGCTCCCCGGCGCGCTGGGCCAGGTGCCCGCCCTTGCGGTCGGCGGCGGTGCGGTCGGCGACCTCCATCGCGAACGGCGCCCCGGACGCCGCGAACCAGGCCAGCAGCGGCAGCGAGAGCGTCGCGCCCAGGTTGTCGGCGTTGGAGACGAAGGCGTAGCGGTAGCCCGCCGCCAGGAGCTCGGCGAGCATGCCGGACGCCACGAGCGCCGGATACAGGTCGCCGTGCCCGGGCGGAGCCCATTCGAGGTCCGGGTTCGCCGGCCACGCGACCGGCGTCAGGTCGTCCGCGCGCAGCTTGGGGACCTTGTTCTGCAGGAAGTCGCGGCCGACGGACTGCTTCAGGTCGGGGTAGGCGTCCAGCGCCGCCAGGGACGGCCCTTGCGTGGCGAAGGAGTTCATGAGGACGAGCGGCAGCGCCACCCCGGTCGCCTCGCGCAGGTGCAGGACCTGCCGGGCGATGACGTCGAGGAAGGTCAGGCCGTCCTTGACCGGCAGCAGCGACTTGGGGCCGTCCAGGCCCATGCTCGTCCCGAGGCCGCCGTTGAGCTTGAGGATGACCGTCTCGGCCAGGACGGCGTCCCGCTCGGCCGCCTCCGGCTCGGGCAGCGCGTCCGCGTCCGGGAGCGCGGTCACCGGCTCCAGGTCGGCTTCGGCCAGCGCCCCGCGCTCGCCGTCACGCACGCGCCGCAGCTGGGCGAGAAACGTCCGGACGGCGGCGTCGGCGGCCCCGGCGTCGCGGAGCTTGGCTTCGGCGGCCGTCACGGCATCGGTCGTCGACATGGGTGGCATCGTAAGCCGCCCTACCCCGATGGCGTCAGGTCCAATGGTGCAGGTAGGCCTGCTGGTCGGCGCGCAGCTCGTCGATGCGGACGCCGAGCGAGTGCAGCTTCAGCGTCGCGACCTCCCGGTCGATCGCCTCGGGGACCGGGTGGACCCCCGGCGCCAGGCCCCCGTCGGCGCTCGCGCGCACGAGGTACTCGGAGGCCAGCGCCTGGTTGGCGAACGACATGTCCATCACCGCCGCCGGATGGCCCTGGCCCGCGGCGAGGTTCACGACGCGCCCCTCGGCCAGCAGGTTCAGGCGGACGGGGGCGCCGTCGGGCCGCGGCGCCAGCGCGTACTGCGTGACGAGCGGCAGCACGTCCCGGATCCCGCCCACGGCGATCGCGTCCAGCGCCGGCAGGTCGATCTCCACGTCGAAGTGCCCGGCGTTCGCGAGCACCGCCCCGTCCTTCATCCGCGCGAAGTGCTCCGTGGAGAGGACGCCGGGCGCCCCCGTGACGGTGATGAAGATCTCGCCGCGCTCGGCGGCCTCGAGCGCGGGCATGACCTGGAAGCCCTCCATGCGGGCCTCCAGCGCGCGCATCGGGTCGACCTCGCAGACGATGACCTGGGCTCCGGCCCCCCGGGCGCGCAGCGCGACGCCCTTGCCCGTGAAGCCGTAGCCGAAGACGACGACCGTGCGGCCGGCCATGAGGAGGTTCGTCGCGCGCAGGATGCCGTCGAGCGTCGACTGGCCCGTGCCGTAGTGGTCGTTGAAGAGCCGTTCGGTGCGTGCCTCGTTCACGGCGAGGACGGGGCACTTCAGCTCGCCGCTGCCCTCCAGGCCGCGCAGGCGCACGAGGCCGGTCGTCGTCTCCTCGGTCCCGCCGAGGAAGCCGTCGGGCAGCCGGCCGTCGTGACCGCCGCGGGCGTGGAGCACCGACAGCAGGTCCGCCCCGTCGTCGAGGGTGATCCGCGGCTCGGTCGCGATGACCTTGCGGACGTGCTCAACGTAGGCGTCCATGTCCTCCCCGCGGCGGGCGTGGACGG
>CAZRLR010000535.1:0-2844 GCA_964600395.1 uncultured Conexibacter sp. | reverse complement strand
TCGCGCTCGGCGACCTCCTCGGGCTGCCCGTGTGGCTCGTGCACCGGCTCGGGCTCGGGACGCTCTTCGGCCTTGCGGCGGTCGGCGTCGTGGCGCTGCTGGACGCGCTCGTGCAGCGCCGTCGCGGCGCGCTGCACGTCACGGGCGCCGTCCTCTACGTCTTCACGCCGTACGTCGCGGTCATCACCGACCGCACGAGCATCTCGCTGCTGGCCTACGCCGCGCTGCCGTGGCTGCTGCTGGCGGTCCACCGGGGCCTGCGCGACCCCCGCGGCCTGCGCTGGCCCGCCGTGTTCGCGCTCGTCCTGGCCTGCACGGGCGGTGGCGTCAACGCCGCGGTCACCGGCTGGGCGCTGACCGCGCCGGCGCTGCTCGTCCTCTACGAACTCGGCTGGGGCGGCGTGGGGCGCCAGGCGCTCAGGCCGTGGCTGCTGCGCCTCGTGCCGTGCGTCGCCGTCGCGAACGCCTGGTGGATCGTCCCGCTGCTCGTCCACAGCCGCTACGGCCTGGACTTCCTGCCCTTCACGGAGCAGCCCGGGACGATCTGGGGGACGTCGTCGCTCCCCGAGTCGCTGCGCGGCATGGGCTTCTGGACGAGCTACATCGGCGTCGGCTTCAGCGGGACGCTGCGCCCGTACGCGACCCACGGCCCCGTCCTGCTGCAGGACCTGAAGGTCGTCCTGGCGGGGCTGCTGATCCCGGCGCTCGTCGTGCTGGGCCTGCGCTGGACGGTTCGCGCCCGCTACGCCCCGTTCTTCCTCCTGCTCGTCCTCTTCGGCCTGCTCGTCATGGGCGTCGGCTTCCCCGAGGGCACGCCGCTGCGCAAGGGCTCGACCTTCGCCTACAACCACCTGCAGGTCCTGCAGGTCATGCGCACGACCTACAAGGCCGGCCCGCTCGTGACGCTCGGGCTGGCCGGCCTCGGCGGGTTGGCGGCCGCCCACGTCTGGGGGCGCCTGGAGCGTCCGGCGCCACGGGCGGGCCTGGCGGTCGCCGCGCTGGCGCTCGTCGCGCTGGCCGCGTGGCCGCTGACGCGCGGCACCGCCCCCGACGAGCAGCTCCACATCCGGGTGCCCGAGCGCTGGCGTGCGCTGGCCGCGACCCTCGACCGCCGACCGGACGCCGAGCGCGCCCTGGTCCTGCCCGGGCAGCTGTTCGCCGCCTACTCGTGGGGCCAGACGATCGACCCGATCCTGCCGTCGCTCACCGACCACCCCGTCGCCACGCGGAACATCGTGCCGTACGCCGACCGGCGCTCGGTCGAGCTGCAGTGGGCCGTCGACGACCTCATCTCGCAGGAGCGTCTGGTCCCGGGGCAGCTGCCGTCGCTGCTGGACCTGCTCGGCGTCGGCGACGTCGTCGTGGCGACCGACGGGGACCGCACGCGCAGCGGCGAGATCGGCGCGCTGGAGGCGGTCGACGCGCTGGACGCCGAGCCCGAGCTGCGCGGCGGCCGGACGTTCGGGGGGACCCGTCGAGCGCGCCCCGCGGCCGGGCGCATCGCCGGGACGCGCCGCGTGCCGCTGCTGCGGGACGTGCGTGTGCGCACCGGCGGCCTCGTACGCCTGCTGCCGCGCACGCCGACGACGGTCACCGACGGCGGCGCGCGCGCCCTGACGGGTCTGGCGGCCTTCGGGCAGCTCGATCCCGCCCGCGCGTACGCGGCGGCGGCCGACCTCGGGCCCGAGGGCGTGCGCCGCGAGGTCCGCGCCGGCGGCGGCGTCGTCATCGCCGACGGCAACCGGCGCGCCGCGTTCGTCTCCTCGCGCCTGCGGGGCGGCACCGGCTTCGTCCTGCCCGCGGACCGGACGGTCAGCGAGGACGGCACGCTCTTGGACCCCTACGAGGACAAGCTGCTCGGGGCGGACGCGCAGACCGTCCAGGTGCTCGACGGCGTCCGGGACGTCAGCGCCCCCTTCAGCCCGCAGGTCACGCAGTTCCCCGAGCACCGGCCGGCCGCCGCGCTCGACGGCGACCTGCGGACCTCGTGGCTGGCCGAGCGGCTGCTCGAGGTGGACCGGCGCACGCTCAGCGTGACGCTCGACGCCCCCCGGCGCGTGGACACCGTGCGGGTCTACCCCGCCAACGACTCGCGCGGGATCGTCCGCGCCCTCCGGGTGAACGGCAAGCGCTTCCGCGTCCACGCCGGGTGGAACACGCTGCCGGTGGCGCTCGGTCGGGTCTCGCGGGTGGACGTCGCGATCGACACGCTGCAACGGCCACGGCGGCGCTCGGGCGGCGCCGGTGGCCTCCGCGAGCTGCAGATCCCCGGCGTCCGGGTCCGCGAGGCGCTGCGCCCGCCGATCCTCGCCGAGCGCGCGCTGCAGGGCGTCGACCTCTCGCGCTCGCCCCTGACCTACGTCCTGGAGCGCTACTCCGCCGCCTCGCCGTTCCGCCGCGCGCGCTTCGCCGGCCCGGCGCAGGCCGCGCTGCTGCGCGACGCGCGCGACCCCGAGCGCCGGCTGGCCCGCGTCCTGCACCCGCCGGTCGCCCGGACCTACCGCGCCACCGCCTGGGCGCGCGTGGACCCGTCGACCGGCGACGACGTCGTCGACCGCCTCGCCGGCGTCCGCGGCCCGCTGCGGGCGACGTCCTCCTCGCGCCTAGACGGCCTGCCGCGCTACCGGGCGTCGGGCGCGTTCGACGGCTCTGCGGCCCGCGCATGGATCGGCCAGTGGATCGCCGGCGTCCCCGCGTGGCTGGCGTGGCGCACGGACGCCGTGACGACGCTGCGCACCCTGCGCCTGACGCCCGCCGCCGTGCGCGTGCGGCGTCCGACGCGGGTGCGCCTGCGCGTCGACGGCGCCCGCCCGGGCCCGGTGCTGGCGGTGGGCGCCGACGGCC
>CAZRLR010000534.1:0-2846 GCA_964600395.1 uncultured Conexibacter sp. | reverse complement strand
CCCGCGGCGCGATCCGCGTGCGCCGCACGGCGGCCGGGCGGACCGTCGCGTGCCTGGCCGGGGCCGCGCCCGTGGCCCTGGACCGCCTCGGGGCGCGCGTGGACGGGCCGGTCGCGCTGGCCGGACGCTTCGCCGCGGTCGTCCTGCGGGCGGACGCCGGCGGCCCCCACCGCGTGCACCGCTCGGTGGCTGTCGTCGACCTGCGCCGCGGCACGCTGCGCCGCCTCGTGCCGGCGGCGGTGCAGCCCGTCGGCAGCGCCGTGGCCGCCCTCGTCCTCAAGCCCTCGGGCGCGGTGGCGTGGACCGCCTGCGCGGCCCCCGCCGGGCGCTGCCCGGGCGGGCGCGGTGACGAGCTGCACGTCGAGGACGGTGCCGGGTCGCGCCTGGCCGTCCAGGCCCCGCGGCGCATCACCGGCCTGCGCCTGGAGGGCTCGCGCCTGCGCTTCCAGGTCGCGGGGGACGCCCGCGAGCTCGCCCTGGCCTGACGCGCCGGTCCGCCGTCCGGGCGGCGGCGGGTCGCCGGACGGTACGTGCGCAGACCCGATCGGACGATCCGGTCACCACGATCGAACGATCCGCGTGCATCACGGAACTCCGCACCTCTGGACGATGGGAGCCGGGTTCGGCCTCCACGATATTGCTGTCAGGCGCTGGCAGGCGCCGCGAACGCAAACGGGGGGATCGACGTGCAGCTCATCACGGCAGGCAGCGGAGTACTGGTCAAGAGCAGCGAGCGCGCCGTCCCGGCCGCGCCGCACGCGCCCCGCGATCCGTGGCAGCTGCTTGTCAAGCACGCGGCCGGCCGGACGTTCGCCGCGGTCATGCTGCTCGTCCTGCTGCCGGCGCTCGTCGCGATCGCCGTCGCCGTGAAGCTCTCCTCGCCGGGCAAGGTCCTCTACCGCCAGCGCCGCGTCGGCCGCCACGGCCAGACCTTCGAGATCCTGAAGTTCCGCTCGATGAGCGACGCGCCGGCCGCGGCGTTCGTCCCGGCCGCCGGCAGCGCCCCGGGCGGCGTGGAGGGCGAGGACCGCCGCACCTGGGTCGGCACGCTGCTGCGTCGCACGTCGCTCGACGAGCTGCCGCAGCTGTTCAACGTCCTGCGCGGCGACATGTGCCTCGTCGGCCCGCGCCCCGAGCGCCCCGAGTTCGTCGAGCGCTTCGAGGTCGAGATCCCCGCCTACGCCGTCCGCCACCACCTGCGTGTCGGCATGACGGGCCTGGCGCAGGTCCGCGGGCTGCGCGGCAAGACCTCGATCGTCGACCGCGCCGCCGCCGACGCCGAGTACGTGGAGAACTGGTCGATCGCCCTGGACATCAAGATCCTCCTGCGCACGTTCGGCGCGGTCCTGCAGGCCGCCGAGTAGGACGTCGCCCGCCCGCCCGCCCGCGCCGCCCGCCCGCTCGCTCGCGCCGCGGGACCCGCGTGGCCGAGGGCCGATCGTCCGGGCCCGGAGGCCCACAGGACGGGCCTTCGATCCGGATGCAGCGCCGAGGGCCGATCGTCGGGGCCGTCGGGCCCCCAGGATCGGCCCTCGACCCTTCCGGTCGCCGCTCGCCCCGCGGCGGAGCGTCAGGCCAGGCGGTCGGCGGTGAGGTCCGCGACCGTCGGGCAGCCCAGGAGCGTCATCGCGAGCTCGACCTCCGCCTGCAGCAGCTCGAGCACCCGCCGCGCCCCCGCCTCGCCGCCGACGGTCAGCCCCCACAGCGCGGGCCGGCCGACGAGCACCGCCCGCGCCCCGAGCGCCAGCGCCGCGCAGACGTCGGTCCCGCGCCGGATCCCGCCGTCGACGAGCACCTCGACTGCCCCGTCGACCGCCTCGACGACCGGTCCGAGGAGGTTCGCGGTGGCGGGGACGTTGTCGAGCTGCCGCCCGCCGTGGTTGGAGACGACGACGCCCGCCGCGCCGCGGCGCACCGCCTCCCGGGCGTCGACCGGGTGGTGGACGCCCTTCAGGAGCACCGGGAGCGGGCTGTCGGCGATGAACGCCTCCAGGTCGTCCCACGTGAGCGTCGTGTCCATGAGCGAGAAGAAGCCCGCCGGGGTGATGCCCGCCGTGTGGCCGACCGCGGCGCTGACGGCCGGCATGTCGATGCCGGCCGGGACGCCGAAGCCCGTGCGCAGGTCGCGCTCGCGGCGCCCGGCCCGCGGCGCGTCGACGGTGAGGACCAGCGCCGTGTAGCCGTGGGCGACGGCCTCGTCGACGAGCGTCCGCGTGACGCCGCGGTCGGAGAGGACGTAGACCTGAAACCAGCGCGGGGCGTCGGCGGGGGCGTGCGTGGCGACCTCGGCCGGGGTGGAGGTCGCGATCGTCGACAGCGTCATGATCGTGCCGGCCGCGGCGGCCGCCCGGGCCATGCCGGCCTCGCCGTCGGGGTGGGCCATCTTCTGCAGCGCGACCGGGGCGACGAGGACCGGCATCGACACCGGCGTCCCCAGGACCGTCGTCGCGGTGCTCACGCCGCTGACGTCGACGAGGACCCGCGGCAGCAGGGCGTGGGCCGACCAGGCGGTGGTGTTGGCCCGCAGCGTCCGCTCGTCCCCGGCCCCGCCGGCGAAGTAGCCGTGCGGGCCGGGCTCCAGGCGGTCCAGCGCGAGCTGCTCGAAGTCGTCCAGGCAGCAGGGATCGTGTGGCATGCCCGCGCGAGCCTATCCGGGGTCCCGCTCGTACACTGGACGTATGGCTTCGCAGCGACAGATCAACGTCGGGGGCGTCCTCATCGGCGGCGGTGCGCCCGTCGTCGTGCAGACGATGACCAAGACGGAGACGGCCAACCTCCCGGAGACGATGGCGCAGATCCGCCGCGTTGCCGACGCGGGAGCCGATCTCGTCCGGGTCGCCGTCCCG
>CAZRLR010000533.1:0-2846 GCA_964600395.1 uncultured Conexibacter sp. | reverse complement strand
CGAGCGACTCGAGCATGCCCTTCATGCGCTCGGAGTCGTGCTCGTTCATCTGGCAGCCGAAGGTCGTGACGTGGTAGCGCTTGTGCGCGGCGGAGGCGGTCATGGGCACCGTGAAGCGTAGGGCCAACGCCCGCCGGAGGCCGCTTCGCGGGCGGGTCGGCGGGGGCACGGGCCGGGCGGCGTTCCCTAGCATCACGACCATGGTGCTCGCCGTGGCCCTTGTCGCTGCCCTGAACCCGTGCGCGCCGGCCGTGCCGTCGGTCGCCTGCCCCGACCTCATCATGCGGCGGCCGTACAACATGCACCTCGTCCGCTCGCCGAGGGGTCGCAAGCTGCTGGCGGCGACGAACGCGATCGTCAACGTCGGCGACGGCCCGCTCGAGATCCGTGGCCGCCGCAGGGACGAGGACACCATGGTCACCCGCCAGGTCCTCCGGCCGCGCACGCCGCGCGGCCGCCCGCTCGTGCTGGCTCCGTCCGGCGAGCTGCGGTACTACGACACCCGCACCCGCGGCACGTATTGGAAGTACCACGGGGCGGCGAGCTTCACGCTGCGGCGGCTCACGACCGGCGGCAGGATCCTCGGGCTCGTGCGCACCGGCCCGAAGGTCGACTACTGCTTCCGCGACCTGCGGCGGGTGCTCGACCCGCTGACCGGGGTGAGCTACCGGGGCGCGCCGCGCCTGCGCCGCTACGGAGCGTGCTCGACGACGGAGCGGGCGACACGGCTCACGCTCGGCACGAGCGTCGGCTGGGCGGACATCTACCCCTACGACTACCCGCAGAACGCGATCGACGTCACCGGGCTGCGCGGCTGCTTCCTCTACACCCTGAAGGCCGACCCGAAGGACGAGCTCCGCGAGCTCCGGGAGGACAACAACGCCGCCTCGGTCGTCGTGCGGCTGCCCTGGCGCGGGGCGGCGCACCGGGGCTGCGCGACGCCGGCGTCCGGCTGACCGCCGCCCCTGGCCCGCGGGCGATCGGCCTGGCCGGTCGCCCCCCCGCTCCGCCCGCTCAGGGGTGCGTGAAGGCGTCCGGGTCCGGCCCGGTCCGCTGCCCCGCGTCGAGCGCCTCGAGCGCCGTCATCTGCTCCGGCGCGAGCTCGAAGTCGAAGATGTCGAAGTTCTCGCGAATGCGCTCGGGCTTGACCGAGCGCGGGATCACGACGTTCCCGAGCTGCACGTGCCAGCGCAGGACCACCTGGGCGGGCGTCTTGCCGTGCGCCTCGGCGATCGCACGGACCGCGGGGTCGTCGAAGACCTGGCCCTTGCCGAGCGGGCTCCACGCCTCCGTGAGGATCCCCAGGTCGGCGTGCTCGCGTCGCAGCCCGGCCTGCTGGAGCAGCGGATGCAGCTCGACCTGGTTGATCGCCGGCGTCACGCCGGTCTCGGCGACGAGGCGCTCGAGGTGCGCGGGCTGGAAGTTCGAGACGCCGATCGACCGCGTCAGCCCCTCGGCCTGCAGCTCGATGAACGCCTGCCAGGTCTCGACGTACCGGTCGTGGCCGGCCAGGGGCCAGTGGATGAGGTACAGGTCGACGTGCTCCATCTCCAGGCGATCGAGGCTCGCCTTGAGCGCCCGCTTGGCCTGATCGTGGCCCTGGTCGCTGTTCCAGCACTTCGTCGTGACGAAGACCTCCGAGCGGTCCAGGCCGGCCGCGCGGATGCCCTGTCCGACCCCCGCCTCGTTGCCGTAGATCGTCGCGGTGTCGATGTGCCGGTAGCCGGCCTGCAGCGCGTGGGTCACCGCTTCGGGCGTGTCCGCGAGCGGGATCTCCCAGACGCCGAAGCCGAGCTGCGGGATGCCTTCGCCGCCGGGCAGCGGGAGCGTCGGCACGGGACTGGTCGAGGAAGAGGTCATGGAGGCCGGATGCCCTGGTCGGTTCGGGCGGGAAACGTCAGGCCGAGCGTTCGAACGCCCGGACCGCGTCGTAGGCGAGCTCGAGGTCGTAGCCCTTGCGCACGAGCATCCCGAGCGCCCGCTCGCGGGCCCGCGGGTCGTCGGACGGGGCCGCGTACCGGCGGCGAAGGACGGCGACCGCGGCGTCGAGCTCGTCGGCGGCGTCGCGGGCGGCCAGCGCACCGGCGATGACGTCCGACCCGAGGCCGAGCGCCCGGAGCTTGCGCTCGATGCGGTCCGGCCCCCAGCTGTCGAGCGTCCGCCGATCCTCGGCGAAGCGCTGGGCGTAGCGGGCGTCGTCGAGGTAACCGAGCTCCGACAGCTCGGCGACGGCGGCGTCGATCGTGTCCGGCTCCACGCGCTTGTGCTCGAGCTGCGCGCGCACCTCCGCCACCGTCCGGTCGCGCCGGGCCAGGTAGCGGTAGGCGAGGTCCAGCGCGTGCTGCAGGCGCGTCTCGGGATCGACGAGACGCGCCTCGGTGCCCGTGGAGCCGTCGTGCCACACGGGGCCGTGGTCCCCGCTCAGGCCGCCAGGCCGTTGACCGGGGGCCCGTCGGCCGCGGCCCCGGCGGCGGCCGCCGCGTGGGCGGCGTCCTCGGCGCGGGTGCCCTCGAGCGTCGTGGCGACGTCGCGGTTGATGTCGAGGACGGCGTAGATCTTGTCCTCGATCTCCTTGGCGATCTCCGGGTGCTCGTTCAGGAACGCCTTGGCGTTGTTGCGGCCCTGGCCGAGGCGGTCCTCCCCGTAGGAGAAGAACGAGCCGGACTTCGTCACGACGTTGTGCTCGATGCCGAGGTCGATGAGACAGCCCGCGGTCGAGATGCCCTTGCCGAACTCGATGTCGAACTCGGCCTGGCGGAACGGCGGGGCGACCTTGTTCTTGACGACCTTCACGCGCACCCGGTTGCCGACCGCCTCGGTGCCCTCCTTGAGGGTCTCGATGCGGC
>CAZRLR010000532.1:0-2875 GCA_964600395.1 uncultured Conexibacter sp. | reverse complement strand
TCGAACCATCGTCACCGGGCCCGATTGACTCGTCAGTCAACAGGCCCGGTACACTTCGCGGCCCAACTTGCAGCACGTCGTACGAGATTTGGGTCGCGCCCCGCCTCAGGGCGGGCACAGGAAACCAAAACAGCAGGAGGCCTGAAGTGAAGATCTGTGTCCTCGTCAAAGAGGTGCCGGACGCCGCGGTGCAGAAGCGCATCGACCCGTCCACCGGTCGGATGGACCGTGGCGGCGAGAAGAACCTGAATCCGTATGACACGCACGCCATCGAGGCGGCCATGCAGATCAAGGAGGGCGGCGCCGACGTGTCGGAGATCGTCGCCGTCACGATGGGCCCGAGCTCCGCGGTCCGCGCGCTGCACAAGGCCGTGTCCCTCGGGGCCGATCGCTCCGTGCACCTGAGCGACGACGCCCTCGCGGGCTCCGACGTCGCCGCCACCGGCTACGCCCTCGCGCAGACGCTCAAGCGCGAGAGCCCGGACCTCGTCCTCCTCGGCCAGCAGTCCGACGACGGCGAGTGCTACACGATCGGCGCCGTCGTCGCCGAGCACCTCGCGATGCCGTCCCTGACGCAGGTCGTCAAGCTCGACCTCGCCGGCGAGGAGCTCACCTGCGAGCGCCAGGCCGAGTACGGCTACGACACCGTGAAGATCAAGACGCCCGCGGTCATCTCCGTCGGCGACGCGATCAACGAGCCGCGCTACCCGTCGCTGAAGGCGATCATGGGCGCGAAGAAGAAGCCCCTCGACACCGTGACCACGGGCGACGTCGACATCGACACGTCGAAGGTCGGTGGCGACAACTCCGCCGCGCAGTGGATCGCCTCCAAGGCGCCGGCCGCGAAGTCCGCCGGCACGATCATCGAGGACGAGGACACCGCCGAGACGGTCGAGAAGATCGTCGCCTGGCTCGACGAGCGCAAGCTCATCTAGGCCCGAAAGGAACCACATGTCCAACATCCTGGTCTACGCGCTGCACTACGACGGCGCGATCAACAAGAACTCCCTCGGCGCGGTCGCCGAGGGCGCCCGCCTGGCCAAGCAGCTCGGCGGCGAAGCCCACGCGATCCTCGTGGGCGAAGGCGTCCCGCAGGACCTCGCCGCCTCGCTCGGCGAGTACGGCGCGACGAAGGTCTGGACCGCCGAGGCGCCGGACGGCCTCGCGCAGCCCGTCGTCGACGCGATGGCGACGGCCATCGGGCAGGGCGGCTACAAGTACGCGCTGTTCGGCGGTGGCCTGCTCGGCTTCGAGATCGGGGCCGGCCTCGCCGCCCGCCTCGGCGCCGGCGTCGCGATGGAGATCACGCAGGTGCGCGTCGAGGGTGGCAAGCTCATCGCCGAGCGCCCGATCCTCGGCGACTCCGCGATCTCCGAGATCGAGTACCGCTCCGAGGTCGGCATCATCATCGGCCGCCTCAACGCGTTCGAGATCACGAAGGACGGCGCGGGCGCCGCGGCGGTCGAGGCCCTGAGCTTCGAGCTGTCGCCGCAGGCCGCGCAGGCGACGATCGTCACCCGTGGCGAGCAGCGCGGCGCGGACGTCGACATCGAGGGCGCGAACGTCCTCGTCGCCGGTGGCCGCGGCCTGGGCAAGGCGGAGGGCTTCCAGCTCTGCGACGACCTCGCCGCCGCGTTCGGCGGGAACTCCGCCGTCGCCGCGACCCGCGCGGTCGTCGACGCCGGCTGGTACCCCTACGCCGCCCAGATCGGTCAGACCGGCAAGACGGTCGCCCCGAAGCTGTACCTCGCGGCGGGCATCTCCGGCGCGATCCAGCACAAGGTCGGCATGCAGGCCTCCGAGAACATCGTGGCGATCAACAAGGACGCGAACGCCCCGATCTTCGAGTTCTCCGACCTGGGGATCGTCGGCGACCTGAACAAGATCCTGCCCAAGCTGACCGAGGCCATCAAGGCCAAGAAGGGCAGCTGAGCAATGGCCGCCACCAACGGCAAGGGCCCGACGGCCCCGGCGGCGTTCCCGCCGCCCGTCGAGACCCAGAAGGAGTTCGTCAAGCACGGACTGGACGGCGAGGACGAGATCATCGAGGTCGGCGTCGCCATCGTTGGTGGCGGCACCGCCGGGCTGGCCTGCGCCAACCGGCTCCTCCAGCTCCTCGCGGACGACCCGGCGACGATGGAGCGCCTCGGCGAGGTCCCCGTCGCGGTCATCGAGAAGGCCAAGGCGTGCGGCGGGCACAACCTGTCGGGCGCCGTCATGCGGCCGGAGGCGCTCCTGGAGCTCTTCCCCGACATGACCCGTGAGGACTGGCGCAAGGAGGGCTTCGCCTACGGCGAGGTGCACAAGGAGTCCGTGTACCTCACGCCGTCCAAGAAGACGAAGATCCCGCTGTTCCCGGTCCCGCCGAACTTCCGCAACCACGGCAACGAGGTCATCTCGGTCGCCGCGCTCGCGCGCTACCAGGCGCGCGTGGCGGAGGAGGCCGGCGCGTACATCCTCACGGAGACCGCCGCGTCGCAGCTCGTCGTGGAGGACGGCCGCGTCGTCGGCGTCCGCTCCGGCGACAAGGGCCGCGGTAAGGAGGGGCAGGAGCTCGGCAACTTCGAGCCCGGCGCCGACATCAAGGCGGCCGTGACGGTCCTCGCCGAGGGCTGCTGGGGTCACCTGACCGGCGCCGCGATCCGCGAGTTCAACCTGGGCGAGGGGCGCGAGCCGCAGACCTGGGAGCTCGGGGTCAAGGAGGTCTGGAAGGTCGCCAAGCCGCTGGACCGCGTCATCCACACGATCGGCCCGTGGCCGCTGAACCTCGGCGCGAAGTACGGCCAGATCGGCGGCTCCTGGATCTACCCGATGAAGGACGAGAAGACGGGGGACGACCTGGTCTCCATCGGCTTCGTCATCGACCTCGAGTACG
>CAZRLR010000531.1:0-2881 GCA_964600395.1 uncultured Conexibacter sp. | reverse complement strand
AGGCAAGTTCCTCAGAGGCAAAATCGTAGGTATTAACGCAGTAATTTGCTCTTCGACTAAAGAACATATCTATGTCTGGTCGAGCCCTTAATGCAAGTTCGCACATAACAACTGGGTCGGACGAAATGTCGCCCGCATCCAGTTCGAGTAAAAGTCTCTTCTGAAAAGTATCATCTAAAAACGGTAAAGATGGAAATTCAAAGTGACTGGCCATAGAGCATTTATAGCATTATCTTGATTTTATACCATGAGAATTTTGACTTAGGGGACTATGAATTTAAATTGTTTTCTGCTATATTTACATCTGTTATATTGGCTAAACAAACTGTACTTTTCGCGAAAGTCATTTGTATAGAATTGTCACCATATTATAGCGGCAGGGTAGCTCAGTTGGTTAGAGCACAGGACTCATAAGCCTGGGGTCACGAGTTCAAATCTCGTCCCTGCTACCAAATAAAGACCTCACCAACAGTGGTGAGATTTTTATTTGGTACGATATAAGTATAAAGCCCAAAAGCTTTATTTAGCGGTGACTGTCGGATTCGTCTTCTATCTCGTGCCCCAATATTTCTTCTATGAGATCTTCGATAGTAACAATGCCGATAAACTTGTCGTCTTTCTCGACGGCCATAAGGTGAGTTTTGGCAGCAATAAACTTACGAAACAGTGTATCAAGTGCTGTTTGACTGCCAACGACAGGTAACTTTATCAGTGGCAATTCGGCAACACTGTAGGCTCGTTCGTCGAAATCAATGTCTACCAAACTTTTCATTAGTAATAGGCCATGGCTTTCAGTCTTGGCCTTGTTAAAAACAGGGATACGGCTATAGTTATTATCTTTGATTTCTTCGATTTTTGTGCGATCTATCAAAGTCTCAGGGGTAAGAAAGAATGTATCTTTAATCGGTGTACAGATTCGGATGACTTTCTTCTCGCTTAACTCTAATGCGCCTTTGATTATTTCTACTTCGTCATCATCGAGCTCTGAGTGCTTGCTTTCCTCATGCTCGCCGATTATTAGACCTAGCTCCTCTCGGGTGTGAAGGTGCGCTCGATGTCGTCCAAACATTTTATCTAGTAGGAGTTGCAATGGCTTGGAAATAGGGTAGGTTAACAAGATTAAGATTTTGGTAAATGGCGCAAAAAAAGCTGTGATTGTCAGAGAATGTTTGATGAACAATGCTTGTGGCAGAATTTCTCCAAACGTAACCAGCAAAAGCGTACTGACGATACCGGCTACCCAGCCACCTAGCTTATCGCCTAGTACTAAAGAAGTCGCTGCGGCCATACCAACATTACCAAGTAAGATAGCAGCTAGGCTCAAGTGACTGTTACGTCTTAGTGGTAGAACTGCCTTAGCTTGCAAATTTCCAGAACGAGCCTTGCGTTTTAGGTCGCTCAAGTCCAAAGACATCAACGAAAGATTTAGCCCTGAACAAATGGCAGAAGTTAAAATCAGTGCAGCGGCCAAAAGACTAGTCTGTAAAATCTCCAAAATCAAGCCCTGCCTTCGTTAAAGTATGAATCATTACTATCGATAACTTTTCTGAAGACTTTCCAGAGTTTTTCAATTTCGGGGCTAGCGCCAACCTTGCTATCTTTGGCGTGTAGTACTTCTGATTTTGTGAAGTTACGCTTCTTCCAGGTTTTGCCATTACTTAAAAGATTTAGGATCATTGGCATTATCTTGTCTAGGGCATAAACAAAACGACTCTCAGGATCTTGGCGCTTTTCGTAAATTTCGATTAGTCCGGTCATGTCGGCAAAATCAGCCCAGTCGTCTTTTAGTTTTTGTAAGGCTTCCTCTTCACGCGCTTGTTTGGCGGCCTGTTCAGCCTCACTGCGGCCAATGGCTTGGACGTCGCCAGCATGGATTTCTACAAGGTCATGAACCAGCGCGTATTTAACAAGCAAGTTCGTATCTAGCTCTGGGTATTTTGAGCCCAAGAACCAGGCCGCCATAGCCAAACTAAATGAGTGTTCAGCATTGTTCTCGAGTCTATCTTGGCGCTTTGAATCGGGGAAGTATATCAGCCTGTCCATCTGAGTAAAATCAAACAGAAACTTTTGAAAATCCATTAGCCTCTTAGCAGATTCCTCGTATTTCACGTTACTATTATGACATGAACCTGCAGGTTGTTCTGAATAAATGCGCTTACATAGTTGCTGTCAGCGGAGGAGTAGACTCGGTTAGTCTGTTGCATCTACTGAATTCTAGCAACCATTCGAAAGGAGCAAAGCTAATTGTGGCGCATGTCGACCACAATATCCGCCAAAGTTCAGAAAGCGATGCCAAATTTGTCAAGAGACTAGCCGAACACTATGGATTGATATTTGAGAAGACCAAACTATCTGGCAAGTGTCATGATGAGGCAAGCCTAAGGAGGCTGCGCTATGAGTTTTTAGAGAGGCTTGCTCTAAAATATGATGCCGAAATAGTTACTGCCCATCACCAGGATGATGTGCTAGAGACGGCAATTCTCAATCTGTTACGCGGGACAGGAGTAGCTGGACTAGCTTCGCTTCGCAGTGACCAGCGAGTAATTCGGCCGCTACTTGGGTATAGCAAAAAGCAGATTATAGATTATGCACTACAAAATAATCTAAAGTGGCGAGAAGACCCAACTAACCTAGATACTGAATACCTGCGTAATTACGTCCGGCTCAAATTGATGCCGAAACTGACCGAAAAGCGCCGAGAACTATTGAGTCTGATTGCCAACTCAGCAGTTTTGTCAGATCAGATCGATGAAATAATGACAGAGTGCTGTGGCTTCATCTTTGATGATACAGGGGCAATAATCCGCAGCCGAACAGCTTGGTTTACTTATGCTCAACTGAATTATATAATGCGTCACATTCTGCTGAGGTGCGGTGTTGC
>CAZRLR010000530.1:0-2883 GCA_964600395.1 uncultured Conexibacter sp. | reverse complement strand
CGCCTCGGCGCGGCCGCGGCCGGGGAGCGCCTGGCCGGGGCCGAGGTCGGGGATCGTGTTCCCGGCAACGTCGATCGCGCTGGCGGCCGCGGCCGTCGCCAGGACGAGGCTCCAGCGGATCTGCGGTCGTGCCGCGGCCGCGGCGGTGACGGGCTCGGCCTCGAGCGCGGCGACGTAGCCGGGGTCGACGGGCGGGCGCTCGGCGTCGGCCGGGGGGCTGGGCGGCTGCGGCCCGCCGGGGCGGGGCTCGCCCGCGACGCGGGTCGGCTCCTCGCCCGCGACGCCGGCGACCTGCGTGGGCGCGTCGGGGTCCGGCTGCGGGCGCGCGCGGTCGCGCACGACGGGGACGTACTGCGCCACCGGCACGCGCTGGGCGGTGGCGGCGACCGTCTCGACGGGCTTGCGGAGGGACTCGGCGACGAGCGCGACGATGACCGGCGTGGCTGCCGCGCCGATGATCGTCCCCGCCCCCCACACGCGCGAGACGACGTACGAGGTGACGGCGGAGGCGACGCTCGCGATGAGCAACGTCTGAAGCGAGATGCCGCCGGCCGAGCGGCGGCGCCCGCCGGCGTCCTGGTCTGCGGCCTTCACGCCTCCAGGGTAGCCCTGGCGTGCCGGAAGCGTCCGGGCAGGGCATGCTCTGGCCATGTCCATCTCCGGCACCGCCCGCTCCGACGAGACCACCGTGGCCGGCCACTACGACGCGCTGGACCGCTTCTACCGCGAGATCTGGGGCGAGCACGTCCACCACGGCCTGTGGACGACCGGCGAGGAGTCGGTGGCGCAGGCCACGCGCGCGATGATCGACCTCGTCGTGGGCTGGGCCGCGATCGGGCCCGGCGCGCGGGTGGCCGACGCCGGCTGCGGCTACGGCGGCACCTCGCGGGCGCTCGCCGCCGACCACGGCGCGCAGGTGACCGGCTTCACGCTCTCGGCGGCGCAGGCGGCGTGGGCGCGCGAACAGGGCGGCGCGGTCGACTACGAGGTGCGCTCCTGGCTGCAGAACGGCCTGGCGGACGCGTCCTGCGACGCGGTCGTCGCGATCGAGTCGCTGTCGCACATGGTCGACAAGCCCGCGGCCTTCGGGCAGGCCGCGCGTGTCCTGCGCCCGGGCGGCCGCCTCGTCCTCGTGGACTGGCTGGCCTGCGACCGCCCGTCGGCGCTGCAGACGCGGGCGCTCCTGGCCCCGATCGCGCGCGAGGGCCGGCTGCCGACGCTCCACACCCTCGGCGAGTACGAGGCGTTCGCGGCCGGGGTCGGCCTGCGCGTCCTGCACACCGAGGACTTCCGCGACCGCCGCCCGGACCGCACCTGGGGCATCGTCGCCCGCCGCCTGGGGCGCCGCCTGGCGACCGACGCGCCGGCCCGCCGCTTCCTCCTGGGGCCCGACAACCCCGATCGCGTGTTCGCGCTCTCGCTCGCGCGCATCCCGATCGCGCTGCGCACCGGGACGCTGCGCCTGGCGATGCTCGTCGCCGAGCGCCCAGCGGAAGCCTGACGGGGCCTAGGCCGTCGACGGCAGGTCGCGCGCGTCGTCCTCGCCCGCGGGCGGGCCGGTGACCGCCGGCGTCGCGGCGCGCCTGGCCACCGGCTCGTAGCCGGCGTTCGCGGCGTTGATCTCGGCGCCGAAGAGCATGGCGACGTTCGTCAGCCACAGCCAGAAGAGCAGGATGATCGGCGCCGCGAAGGAGCCGTAGGTGACGTTGATGCCCGAGAAGCGCTGCAGGTAGTACGAGAACCCGAAGGACGCCAGCACCCAGACGCCGACGCCCACCGCCGCGCCGGGCGTGACGAGGCGGAAGGAGCGGTGGTCGACGTCCGGGGTGACGTAGTACATGAACGAGAAGACGAGCAGGGCGCACGCGACCGCCAGCGGCCAGCGGACGACGGGCCACAGCTCGGCCGGGCCCGTGCCGACGACGTCCGCCGCCGCGCCCTGGCCGGCGAACATGAGGATGAGCGTCACGACGACGAGGCCGAGGAGGATGACGATCGACACGACGTCCGTCGCCTTGCGGCGCAGGAAGCTGCGGCCCGTGTGGGAGTCGAAGATGACGTTCAGCGCGCGGCGCGCGGCCTCCATGAAGCCGGTGGCCCCGATGAACGCGGTGAGCGCGCCGACGACGAGCGCCGCGACGGCGGTGCCGGTGTTGCGGAAGGCGTTGCGCAGGGCGTCGTCCAGCGGGGCCAGCGTCGTGGCGGGGACGACCTTGCGCAGCTCGACGATGAGGGCGTTGTACGTCGCCGGGTACTCGCCGAGGAGGCCGAGGAGCGAGACGGCCAGGAGCATCGACGGGAAGACCGACATCAGCGCGTAGTACGTCAGCGCCGCGGCGTGGTGGGTCCCCTGGTCGCGGTAGAAGCCGATCAGGGCACGCTTCGTGACCGTGAAGGTTCTCCGCACCGTCCCAACCGTAGCGGGCGCCCGGGCGGCAGGGGCGCGTAGGGGTCCCCCCGAAACTTTGGGGGGCCGATAGGGGGGATCGCCCGATGCGGGGGGCACGGACGGCCGGGAAGCTGCGGCCATGCCCAAGAACGTCATCACGCTCCTGCTCCTGACGGGCGCCGCGCTGCCCTTCGTGGCCCTCGCGGAGGCCGACGCCGCGGCGGTGCCACGGCCCGCGCGCCCCGACCTGACCGTCACGGGGATCGCCCGCGTCACGCCCGCGTCCGTCGCCCCGGGCGGCGGCCTGACCGTCCGCGACGCGACGGCGAACACCGGGCGGCGCGGCGCCCCACGCTCGGCCACGCGCTTCTACCTCACGACGGACGTCAAGGCGTCGCTCAAGGCGCGCCGGCGCTCGGTCGCCGACCCGCGGGCGCACGACCCGGACGTGAACGTGACGCGTCTGCTGAAGATGGCGGCCGTGCGCCGGTTCG
>CAZRLR010000529.1:0-2883 GCA_964600395.1 uncultured Conexibacter sp. | reverse complement strand
AGACCGTGAGCCTGCGCCGGGGGACGGCGCCGCGCGCCGGCCCCGCCGGGACGAACGGCCCCGACGGGACGACCGGGACCAACGGCGCCGCCGGCAAGGACGGCGCCACAGGGCCGGCCGGTGCGCAGGGCCCGGCCGGACCGACCGGCGCGACCGGCGCGCAGGGCCCGGCCGGGCAGCCCGGTGCGACGGGGCCGAAGGGCAGCACGGGCGCCCGCGGGCGCGCCGGCCGCGACGCGAAGGTCACGTGCAAGGTGACGGGCGCCGGGCGCCGCGTCACCTGCAAGGTCACGCTGGTCCGGCCGACCCGGGCGGCACGGGCGACGCTCACGCGCGGCGGGCGCGTCTACGCGCGCGGCACCGTGGCGCGCCTGACGGCGGGCCGCCGGGTCGTCCGCGGCACCTACACGCTCCGGATCGCCGCGGGCCGCACGACGACGAAGCTGCCGGTGCTCGTCCGCTAGCGCCGGCCCCGCCGGCCGCCGCCCTGCTCGCGGGGCGGCGGCCGGGCCGGTCGCGTCCGCTCAGGCGGGGGCGCCGGCGTCCTGCGCGGCGGCGTACGCCTCCGGGCCCTGCTCCGCGGCCACCGGGTCCATCCACATGACCTGCCAGCCGTGGCCGTCCAGGTCGAAGAAGCTGCGCGAGTACATGAAGCCGTGGTCCTCGGCCCCGTCGGCCTCCACGCCGCCGGCCGCGAGCGCCGCCGCCGAGACCGCGTCGACCTCGTCCCGCGAGGCGACGCTGAAGGAGAACAGCGACAGCGCGTGCGTCGCCGGATCGGCCATCGGCCGGTGGGAGAACTGCGCGAACGTCTCGTGGGTCCCGAGCATGACCTTCGCGTGCTCGTTGATCGTCAGGCACGCGGCGCCCTCGCCGCTGAAGCTCGGATCCAGGGCGAAGCCCAGGTCGACGAAGAACGCCTTGCTGCGCTCCAGGTCGGCCACGGGCAGCGTCACGAAGAGCATGCGGGCGGGGTCGGCGGGTGTGGTCATGGGGGTCTCCGGTGGGGTCGTTGCCGTCATCAGGCCGGACGCCGTGAGCCTGCCGGACTCATCGGTCGCCATGCCCAGGACGCCACGCCCGCCGCCGCCCGCGGCCTGGATGTCGTCCGCTGACAGCGGTCGACGACCCCTGCCGCGTGAACTGCGACACGAAGGGTAGGTTCCGCCGCCATGCGTCGATCGACCCTTTTCCTGCTGCTCCTCGGGCTCATCGCGATCGCGGGGAGCGCCGGCGCGTCGCCCGCGTCGGCGGCCTGCACCGCGGGCACGAAGACCGACGCGGCGAAGGTGCAGCTGTGGGCGGACAAGGGCTGCCTGGGCAACGCCGTCGCGGTCGGCTTCACCGGCGACGACGACCGGCCGGACTTCCGCAACTTCGTCGGGCGCACCGGCGACGTCAAGAACGTCAACAACGACCGCTCGTCGCTCGCCCTCGCCGCCGGCTGGTGCGCGAAGTTCTTCGATCCCCTGAACTACGGCGACGGGGACGAGGGCATCTTCTGCGCCGTCGGCCGCACGGACTACTTCGACTTCGGCGCGCTGAACGACCGCGCGTCCTCGATGCGCGTCTGCCCCGAGAACAACCGCGGTCTGTGCAACCGCATCCCGAAGGACGGCACGACGCCGCCGCCCGTGGACCCGTGCGCCAACGGCGGCTGCCCGCCACCGGACCCGTGTGCCAACGGTGGCTGCCCGCCGCCGGAGGACCCGTGTGTCGCCGCGGGCACCTGCGACGGCGGCGACCCGTGCGTCGACGGCGCCTGCGACGGCGACCCGTGTGCGGGCGGCGCCTGCGAGGGCGGGTCGGACCCGGCGCTGGACGAGTTCGGCAACCCGGCCGACGAGAGCGCCGCGGCCGCCAGCGGGCCGTTCGGGCCGCTGGACGGCCTGCGCTTCGACCGTCCCGGCCGGCGCTGTCGCGGCAGCTCGACCGCGGGCGCCCGCGCGCTGCGCACGTGGCTCAGCGACGAGAGCCGCATCCCGGAGAAGCGCCAGGGCTTCATCTACCGCTGCGGCAAGAAGCCCCGCCGCGGCAAGACGCGCGACCTGCACGCCGAGGGTCGCGCCGTCGACTTCATCCCGACCTCGGAGGACTCGGCGCTCAACCTCGTCGCGCTGCTGCTGGCCAACAAGTACTCCCTGGCCCGCCGGATGGGCGTGCAGGAGATCATCTACGACGGGCGCGTCTGGTCCGCCGCCCGGCCGTCGAAGCTGCTGCGGCGCTACCGCGGCCCGTCCCCGCACCGCAAGAGCGTCCACATCGGCCTCAACCGGCGCGGCGCAGCGCTGCGGACGTCGTTCTGGCGGGGCCGCTGAGGCGAGCGGGACCTCGGGGCTCGGCGGGACGACGCCGCCTCCGTCCGCGCTCTACGGTGGCCCGATGCCCACCGGCGCCGCCGACCTGACGCCCGAGGCGCATGCCTTCCTCGCCGAGCGCCACCTCGTGACGCTCACGACGCTGCGCGCCGACGGCACGCCGCACGTCACCCCGGTCGGCGCGACGTGGGAAGCCGAGGGCGCGATCGTGCGCGTCATCTGCAGCGGCACGAGCCAGAAGGCACGCAACGCGCGGCGGACCGGTCTCGCCGCCGTCTGCCAGGTCGACGGGCGGCGATGGCTCACGCGGGAGGGACCCGTCACCGTGCACGACGACCCGGCGGCGGTCGCCGCGCGTCAACCCGCGGCGCGTCGTCCTGCACATCGCCGTGGACCGCGTGCTCGGGACGGCCGCGCTGCGCGGCGCCGCCTGACCCGGCGTCCCGCGACGGGCCGCCTCAGCGCCGGCGGTCGCGGCGCGAGGTCTGCGGCGTCGGCAGCTCGGCCAGCCCGAAGAAGACGAGCAGCTCGCTCACGTCGAGCGCGAGGCGGCGGAAGGTGGCAC
>CAZRLR010000528.1:0-2919 GCA_964600395.1 uncultured Conexibacter sp. | reverse complement strand
AACAGGCGCGCGGGGCGATCTGCTCGCGCCGGCGGGCGAGCTGGGCCTCGCGCATCGGGAACTCGCGCAGCGTGCCCGTCGTGCCCTCGTACGCGGGCTCGGCCGGGAGGCTCGGAGCGAGCGGGGCGGGGGAGGGGGCGGGCGCAGCCTCGGGGGCCGGCGTCGCCATCTGCGTCACCGGGCGCTTGGCGACGACGACGTCGCCGAAGAAGTCGCGGCGCTGGCCGCCCGGGACGGCGGGACGCGTGCGGCGGCCGAAGCGCGGCGCCGGGGCCTCCTCGTGGGCCATCTTCGGCGCGGCCATCTTCACGCGGGCGGGCTTGCTCTCGACCGGAGCCGGGACGGAGGCCGACGCCGCCTCGGCTTCGAGCGCGGCGTCCTTGCCGCGGGAGACGGCGACAGCCGTGCGCACGACGCTCGTGACGAGCAGGACGAGCGGAGCGGTGAGGAAGAGACCGAAAGCGAGTGCCAAGAACATTGCCGTTACCCCCGTTGGGATGGAATCCAGTGCGCCGGGCAGTTCTGCCCCCGCCCGACGATGGATCCAATATCGAGGTTGTCGAGGGCCGGTCCTATCACCGAAGCGCACCGAACCGCGGGTGGTTCGCGCTGACCGATCGGATGAGGCGCCCATCGTCCGGTCGGGTGTCTGCGAAAAAGACCGAGCCCCCGCGCGGGCGGGGGCTCGGGGTCGTGCTTCGCAAGGCGACGCCGGGATTCGAACCCGGGTACACGGCTTTGCAGGCCGCTGCGTAGCCACTCCGCCACGTCGCCGGGCCGCAGGCGCGCAGTGTAAGGGTTGGGGCCGCGGGCGGCGTCCTAGGCGGACGCCACGAGCCCCGCCGCGCCGGCGGCCGACCCGTCGTCGCCGGGCGGCGACAGGCGCCGGCGCAGCCGGACCCGTGCTCCGTCCGCCGGCACGAGCGTGATGTGGTGCACGCGGGTGGCCTCGTCCTGCTCGCCGACGGGCTCCAGCTCGACGTGCGTCAGGACGGTGCGCAGGACCTCGGCCATCTCCGTCAGCGCGAAGGTCGCGCCCAGGCAGCGCCGGACGCCCCCGCCGAACGGAATCCACGTGTAGGGCTCGGCGCCGCCGTCCAGCCAGCGCTCCGGACGGAAGGCGGCCGCCTCGGGGAAGTGGCGCTCCTGCTGGTGCATCAGCCCGATGGAGGGCAGCAGCAACGTCCCTGTCGGCAGGTCGTACCCGGCGACCCGCGTCGGCTCGGCGAGCACGCGCGCGACGTTGTAGATGACGGGACGCACCCGCAGGGTCTCCTTCACCACGGCGTCGACGTAGGGGTCGCGGCCGTCCCCGAGACCCTCACGCACGCGTGCGAGCTGCGCCGGGTGGCGCAGCAGGCGCTCGAACGCCCAGGCCAGGCCCGTCGCGGTCGTCTCGTGGCCGGCGACGAGGAGCGTCATGAGCTCGTCGCGCACCCAGCGGTCGTCGACCGGGTCGCCCTCGGCCTCGTGCGCCTGCAGCAGCATGGACAGCACGTCACCGCGCTCGGCCAGGTCGCCCGCCCGGCGACGTAGCGCGATCTCCTCGAACAGCAGGCGGTCGGCGTCCGCGATCGACTGCAGGAAGCGCTTCCAGCGACCGACGCGCTGCAGCTGCGGGACGGCCCACATGAGGAAGTAGGAGGGGTGGAACTCGAGCGCCCGGCGCAGGGCCTCGTGCAGGCGGGCGGCGCGCGCCGCGTCCTCGACGCCCAGGACGACGCGGATGATGATGTCGAGCGTCAGCGCCTGCATGCGCGGGTGCAGCTCGAACGCCACGCCCTCGGGCCACGTGGCGACCTCGGCCTCGGTGACCTCCCGCATGAGCCCGACCGTCCTGGCGATGCGCTCGCCGTGAAAGGCCGGCAGCTGCAGCTTGCGCTCCTTCAGGTGCTCGTCGCGGTCCAGCAGCAGCACCGAGTGGTCCCCGACGAGCGGGCCGAGCAGCGCGTTGCCCTCGCCGGCCAGGAAGACGTCGGGCGACCCGGTGAAGACCGCCTTGACGTCCACGGGATCGGCGAGGACGACGATCCGCCCGGCCAGGGCGTCCTTGAGCGTGAAGGCCGAGCCGTACCGGCGGTGCATGGCCCGCATCCAGCGCGGCCGCGCGAGCCACATGACCGGCGTCTGCAGCACCCCCGGGAGCGACGGGCCGGGAGGCAGGTGATCGCCGGGTCCCGGACGGACCTTGACCCGGGTGACGAGCGGCTTGGTGGAGGCGGGCATCGGGGCCTGACGGACGTGGTGGACGGGCCTTCACGGTACCGAGCGCGCACGTCCGGAACGCCGTTTGTTACTATTCCGGACCCCGGCGCGATTAGCTCAGCTGGGAGAGCACCGCCTCGACAAGGCGGGGGTCACTGGTTCGAGCCCAGTATCGCGCACCTCTCGAAAAGCCCCGGAAACCGGGGCTTTTCGCGTTCTCGGAGCCGACGTTGGCAGGCGTCGCCGGGGGCGGTTAGGTTTGGCCGATGCGCCGCCTCCTCGCCCTGTCCTGTCTGACGATCGCCGGCGCCGCCGCGCTGGCCGGGGTCACCGGACCGGCCGCCGCGACGACCGCGTCCACCGCCGCGACGACGACGCTGCGCCTGGACGGCATCGGCCCGCTGAAGCTCGGCATGACCCGGACGGCCGCGGTGAAGACCGGCTGGCTGTCGGACCGGGGGACGGGCTGCGAGCTCGGCGGCCCGCCGCTGCCGATCACCTACCGCCTGAAGGGCGCGGCCGTCCCGGCCGGCCTCGCCGGCTCGGCCGAGTTCACCGGCGGCAAGCTCACGAGCCTCTCCTTCCGCAAGGGCGTGCGCACGGCGGCCGGCGTCGTCGTGGGGACGACGACGACCACGCAGATGGTCACCCGCTACAAGGCCAAGGGCTTCACGGCGAGAGCGTCGTTCTCCTCGACGTTCGGTGGGACGTTCG
>CAZRLR010000527.1:0-2920 GCA_964600395.1 uncultured Conexibacter sp. | reverse complement strand
GCCGACGCCCACCCCGACGCCGACGCCCACCCCGACGCCGCCGGCCGACCCGTCGGCGGGGACCGGCGGGACCGGGGGTGCGTCGCCCGAGACCGGCGGCGCCGCACCGCCGCCCACGCCCTGAGCGCGGGCCGGCCCGACCGCTAGCGGTCGGGCAGCAGGCCCGGCGGGTACGGGCGCGAGACGCCGCGTGCCCCGGCCGCGCAGAAGCGCCACGGCAGCTCGGCGGCCTTCGTGATCCCGATGCGCACCCCGCTGACGAGGCGGACGTCCTCGAAGCCGGGCGCGCGCGGCCCGAAGGTCACCGGCCCGTCGACGAGCGAGGTGCCGTTGGCCTCCAGGTCGAGCCCGAGCGCCTGCGTGAGCTTGCCGGGGCCGTCGCCGAGGCGGGCGTCCGGGACGAAGCCACGGCGCGCGCGCATCCCGTCGAGGTCGTCGACGGGCAGCAGCGCGCGGACGAGGACGGCCGCGCCGACCCCGTCGGCCTCGCAGACGGCGTTCAGCAGCGCGTGGATGCCGTAGGAGCGGTAGACGTAGGCGATGCCGGGCGGCCCGAGGAGGATCGACGTGCGCTTCGTCAGGCCGATGTGGGCGTGGCAGGCCGCCTCGCTGTCGTGGTAGGCCTCCGTCTCGAGCACGACCCCGGACGCCCGGCCGTGCGTCACGACGCAGCCGACGAGGTCACGGGCCACATCGAGCACCGGCCGGTCGTAGAAGGACACCGGCAGGACGGCGGCGGGCGGCGTGACGGGCGCAGGCACGGCCTCAGGCGAGAAGGGCGCGCGCCTGGTGCAGCTGCTCGCGGACGCGCGCCAGGGACGTGCCGCCCTCGGAGACCTTCGACTCCAGCCACGAGGACTGCTCGAAGATCGCCCCGGCCTCGGGGCCGAGCTCGGCGGTCGTCACCTGCGCCAGCGGGACGCCGCCGTCGACGGACTCGCGGACGAGGCGCGCCACGACGCCGTGGGCCTCGCGGAACGGCCGGCCCTGCTTGACGAGGAAGTCGGCGAGGTCCACGGCCGCGATCATCGGGTCCGAGGCGGCCTGCGCCATCGCCTCGCGGTGGAAGGTCGCCGTCTCGAGCATGCCGCCGGCCGCCGCGATGCAGAGGACGACCGTGTCGAAGGCGTCGAAGAGGTGCTCCTTGTCCTCCTGCAGGTCCTTGTTGTAGGTCAGCGGCAGGCCGTGGATGACGCCGTGCAGCGCGGCCTGGTGGGCCCAGACGCGCGGCGCCTTGCCGCGCAGGAGCTCGGCCGCGTCGGGGTTCTTCTTCTGCGGCATGATCGAGGAGCCCGAGGACCACGCGTCCGAGAGCGTCATGAAGCCGAACTCCGAGCTCGTCCACAGGACGATCTCCTGCCCCAGCCGGCTGAGGTGGGTCGCGCAGACCGACAGCGCGTGCAGGAGGTCCAGCGCGAAGTCGCGGTTGGAGACGGCGTCCACGGAGTTGGGGACGACGCCCGCGAAGCCGAGCTCCTGCGCGACCATCCGCCGGTCGGTGTCGAAGTTCACCCCTGCCAGGGCGCCGGCGCCGAGCGGCAGCAGCGCGGTGGCCCGCAGCACCGCCTCGAAGCGCTCGATGTCGCGCGTGGCCATCCAGAAGTACGCCAGCAGGTGATGGGAGAGGTAGACGGGCTGGGCGCGCTGCAGGTGGGTGTACCCGGGTAGCGCCCAGTCCAGGTGGCGCTCGGCGACGTCGAGGAGGACGACGCGCAGCTGCTGCAGGTCGGCGATCGCCCGCTCGGCGGCCGCGCGGGTGAACATCGCCAGGTCGGTGATGACCTGGTCGTTGCGCGAGCGCCCCGTGTGGATCTTGCCGCCGGCCGGGCCGGTGAGCTCGGTCACGCGGCGCTCGACGGCCATGTGGATGTCCTCGTCGTCCTCCCGGAACGGGAAGGTCCCGGCCTGCAGCTCGCCGGTGACGGCCTCCAGCGCGGCCAGGATCTCGTCCCGGTCGGCGTCGGAGATGATGGCCCGCGCCGCGAGCATCCGCACGTGGGCACGCGACTGCGCCACGTCGTGGGGCCACAGCCGCCGGTCGAAGCCGAGCGAGGTGTTGAGCGCCTGGAAGGCGGCGTCCTGGGGCAGCGAGAAGCGAGACATGCGACGGCGGAGTCTACGGCCGCGGCCGCGCGCGGCGGGCGGCGCTCAGGCGTGCAGCCCGTGGATCTGCGCGACCTGCGTCGCCAGGCCGAAGCCGAGCAGGTAGAGCGTGACGCCCCAGCCCGTCCAGGCGCCCGTGCCGGCGGAGTGAAAGCGCCCGCCACGGGAGCGGTGGCGCTCGAGCGCGACCGGGATGACGCACAGGACGCCGAGCGCCATGAGGATCCACGGGGCCCAGCCGACGATGACGACCCCGGTGCTCTGGTCGGCCGTGGCCTTCGCGATGTCGGCGATGACGTCGCGCCACAGCAGGACCGGCAGCGCCGCGGCGAGCAGGACGCCGCCCGCCCCGACGCGCTCCGAGCGCCGACGCGCGCGTTCGTCCCGACCTGGTGCCTGGCGGCGAGCCACGCCCGGGATTATGCCCCCGGCAGCACCTGCGAAAGCGCCAGGGAGACGCGCTCGACCTGGGACTGCGTCATCGCCGGGAAGAACGGCAGCGCGACGGACCGTGCGGCGACGTCCTCGCAGACGGGGAACATCCCCTCGCGCATCCCGTAGCGCTCGCGGTAGAAGGACATCAGATGGATCGCCGGCAGGTAGGGCTTGGACTGGACGCCGAGCGCGCGCAGCGCCCGGATCGTGTCGTCCCGGTCCACCCCGTGCGGCAGCTGCACGACGAAGACGAACCACCCCCGCTGGTCGCCGCCGTGGTCCTCGCACGGCAGCGTCAGGCCGGCCTCGGTGACGAGCGGCGCGAGTGCCTCGCGGTACCACGCGGCGACCTGCGCACGGTCGGCGAGCATGCCCGCCAGGC
>CAZRLR010000526.1:0-2925 GCA_964600395.1 uncultured Conexibacter sp. | reverse complement strand
CGGGCGCCACGGGCGCCGCGGCCGGCGCGGACGGCGACGCGGACGGGGAGGACGCGGCGCAGCCGGGGCCCCGGGCGGCGCTGCGGCGCGCCGCCTGGCCGGCCTGGATCGCCGTCCTGCTCGTCGCCCTGGCGCTCATCCCGCTGCTGCGTGCGGGCTTTGCGACCGTCGAGGGCCAGGGGCAGGACGCGCACCTGGCGGTCGGCAGCGCGATCTTCCTCAAGAAGAACTACCCGACCGCCGTCGACACCTCGCTGCCCGTGGACCGCATGCCGCTCGTGTGGCGCTCCAAGCAGGCGATCTACTACACGCTCGCGGCGGCGTCGTCCCTCTCGGGCCTGGAGGTCTACCAGACGATCTCGACCGTGGCCGCGCTGCTGCTGGGCCTGGCGTCGCTCGGCTTCTTCCTCGTCGCCCGCGAGCTGCTGCGAGCCCCACCGTGGGCGGCGTTGAGCGCGATGGCGATCGTCGGGCTGGACCGGATGGTGCTGCACACGGTGATGCACCCGTACTTCAACCAGACCTGGGGCTTCTTCGCGATGCCGTTCGCGATGGTGCTCGGGTGGTGGGTCGTGCGGGAACCCACGCGGGGCGGTATCGCGCTGCTCGTCCTCTTCGTCGCCGTCCTCGGGCTCGCCTACCCCCTGGCGCTGCCGATCCCGCTGCTGCCGCTGGCGATCGTCCTGTGGCCCGAGGCCAAGCGCCTGCGTCCGCGCGGCCTGTGGAAGGGCCCGCGGTCGCTCCTGTGGATGGTGCCGGCGGTCTTCGCCGGCCTCTTCGTCCTCTCCGTCCCGCCGCTGAAGGGCGTCGTCGAGAAGATCCAGAGCGCGAACGCGGTCGTCCTGAACCCGTTCCACTCGCTGCAGAACTGGGGTGGGGACCTGCTGGACTACTTCCCCGAGCCGCACTTCCTGGCGATGAACACGTACGTGGCGCTCGTCGTCATGGCCCTCCCGCTGGCCTACGCCGCGCGCCTGGCCCTCCGCGACCTGGACGGGGCGCTGCGCCGCGCGCTCGTCGGGCTGCTGCTCTTCACGCTCGTCTTCCTCGTGTGGTTCCGCATCCGGTCCTACGGCTACTACTTCCACTTCACGCTGCTGGCCTTCGTCGGGCCGATCCTGCTGACGATCGCCGTCGCGGGCGCGGCGAAGGTCGTCCCGCGGCGGGCCGGCGTCATCGGCGTCGTCGTCCTGGGGATGATGGCCACGAGCGCCGCCGCGCACGAGATCGGGCAGACCTTCGACGAGCTGCCCAAGAGCGTGCTCGAGCTGCAGCGCGTGGACCGGCTGCTGCCGCCGGGCCGGTCCGTCCGGCTGGACATCGACCCGCAGGAGCAGAACTGGGGCGCGTTCATGGTCTACGGGCAGCGGGTCTGCTCGCAGCGCCCGCTGCTGGGGACGAACTACCCGCACGTGCAGGTCTCGCGCAAGGCGGACTACATCGTCAGCAAGGTCGGGGAGCCGGTGCCGCGGGATGCGCTGGGCGCGCCGGTGCTGTCGATGCAGGCCTACACCCTGTGGCGGGCCAAGCCGGATCTCCCCGGCCGCGACCGCTGCTCGCAGGCGATGATCGAGACCGTCACGAAGGTCGACACCGGTGGGGGCTGAATCGCCGTGTGGGACGGCCCAGAGGGCCGTGCCACCCGACGATTCAGTCGGGAGTTCCCTCGTCCGCGGCCCTGACGGGCCGGGGACGAGAGAACGTCCCGCATCGGGCAGCACCGGCCCCGGGGAAGGAGCTCAGTCCGGCGCGGTGAACGTCAGGCGGGCGACCTGGTCGCCCTTCGCCGCGCCGCGCACCGGCTTGTGGCGGACGACCTCGTGCCCCGGCGCCTCGACGAAGCCCGCCGTCGTGGCCCAGCCGCGCAGCGCCGCGAGGTTCGGGATCCACCAGGTGAAGAGCGACCCGGGCGCCGGCGGCCGGTACTCGGCGACGGGCCGCTTGGGGTGCAGGCGCGTGAGCGCGACCGAATAGGCCTCGATCATCAGCAGCGTGCCGCCGGGCTTCAAGGCGCCGCGCATCCGCTCCAGGGCCGCGGTGGGGTCCCGCAGGTGCTGCAGGATCGTCCCGCAGAGGACGACGTCGACCGGCCCGTCGGTCCACTCCGGGGCCAGGTCGTAGATGTTGCCCTCGATGCGCGTGACCGACGAGCCGAGCGCCCGGTGCGCGAGCTTGAAGCCCGAGCCCCACTCCAGGCCGCTGGCCTGGCTGGCGGCGAGGTTCTCCGCGCGGGTGTTCGGCGGCCAGTCGGCCTGCGTCCCGTCCGGCAGGTCCAGCGCGAAGACGGCCTCCGGGCCGCGCGCCTCCATCGCGTAGGCCCAGAACCCGTCGAAGGTCCCGACGTCCAGGCAGCGCTTGCCCGCCAGGGACGACGGGAGCGCCTCGGGCGCGAAGCTCCGCAGGTCGCAGTAGCCCGGCGTGACGACCCCGCCGGGCAGGTCGAGGGCGTGGTACCAGCCGGGGTGGTCGGTCACCTGCTGCTGAAGGTCTTCCATGCCGCGCGGACCCTACAAGGGGCTGCGTGCGGACGTATGTCGGTTGCCGCGTGAGCCAGAAATGCAGTTTTATGAGGGACAGGTGGTCCCGGATAGCCCCCGTGAACGGGGTCACCGAGTGAAGGTTCGCCCCTTCTGCCTGCCCCGGGTGGACCTTGGCCGCGAGCGACATGCCCCGCCGGTGGCGTCTGCCAACGTGCCGGCGGGGCGCTCGTGCCGGTCAGCGGGCCCCGGCGGCCACCCGCTCGAGCAGGGCCTTGAGCGCCGCCGCGGTGCGATCCGGGGCGTAGACGGCCAGGCGCTCGCGGCCCCGCGCCCGCAGCTGCGTGCGCAGGTCGTCGTCCTGCACCGCCAGCGCGGCGAGCTCGGCGACGACGGCCAGGTCACGATCGTCCGTCAGCAGCGCGGCGCCGCCGGCGACCTCCGGGAT
>CAZRLR010000525.1:0-2937 GCA_964600395.1 uncultured Conexibacter sp. | reverse complement strand
GGACGGCAGCGAGCGCCGCGTCCGCAGTGGCGCGGTCGGCGCCGACGCGCTGGCGCTCGCCGTCGGCGGCGGCGAGCTCGGCGGCGGCGAGCGCCTGCGCCTCGTCGGCCCAGGCGCCCAGACGGGCGGGCTCCTGCTCCCAGCCCTCGGGCAGATCGGACTGCAGCACCTGGTGCAGGCGCGAGGCCGAGTCCTCGATGTCCTTCACCGCGGCGCGGGTCGCGTCCTCGGCCTGGCGGCGCCGGTCCGTCAGCCACTTCTCGGCGTCCTCGAAGCGCTGGGTGCCGAAGAGCCGCGCCAGCAGCTCCTCGCGGTCGTCGCTCTTGGCGTGCAGGAACGTCGCGAACTGGCCCTGGGGCAGGAGGACGACCTGGCAAAACTGGTCGCGGTTCATGCCGAGGAGGCGGTCGAGCTCGTGGGCGACCTCCTCGTGCCGGTTGGCCAGCGCGCGCGTGGTGCCGTCCGCGGCCACCGCCTCCAAGAGGACGGTCGCCTTGACGGTCGTCGTCCCCTCCCCCCGCTGCTTGGGGCGCTCCTGCGCCGGGGTCCGCGTGATCCGGATGCGCTCGCCGCGGAGGGTGAGCTCGAGGACGACCTGCGTGGGCAGGTCGGGGGCGGCGAGGTCCGCGCGCTCGCGGGCGTGCGACCCGCGGGCGCCCGGCAGCTTGCCGAAGAGCGCGAAGCAGACGGCGTCCAGCAGCGTCGTCTTCCCCGCCCCCGTGTTGCCGTGCAGGAGGAACAGGCCGGCGTCGGAGAGCGCGTCGAAGTCGACCTCCGCCGTCCTGGCGAAGGCCTGCAGGGCCTGGACCTCGAGGCGGTGCAGCCGCATCAGCCCACGGCCTCCCCGACGCGGTGCGCGCCCAGCGCGTCGTCGAGCAGCGCCTGCTCGGCGTCGGACGGCCCGGCGCCCCGGACGTCCTGCACGAAGGCGGCGGCCAGCTCGCGGTCGTCGAGCCCCTTCAGGCGCACGGCGTAGGACTCCTCCACGACCGCCGCCGCCCCCTCGGGCTCGAAGGCCAGGACGACGGCATGGGGAAACCGGGACCGTACGCGGGCCATCGCTTCGACCGGCCGGACGGCGTCCGTGAGCGTCACCTGCACCCAGGAGGCCTCGTGCTCGGTCAGGGTGCCGTCCCACAGCAGCTCCTCCAGCGGGCCGCGCAGCAGCGCGAGCGGGCGGTCGACGGGGCAGGGCACGAGCTCGTGACCGACCGTGCCGTCGTCGGCGATCTCGACGAGCGCGACGCTCTTGGCGTGCCCGGCCTCGGAGAAGGAGAACGCGACCGGCGAGCCGGCGTAGCGCCCGTTGACGCCGACGCGCTGCGGGGCGTGCAGGTGGCCGAGGGCGAGGTAGTCCACCCCGGCGAAGACGGACGGCGGGACGCTGGCGGCACCCCCGACCGACAGGTCGCGCTCGCTGTCGCTGGCCGACGCACCCGCGACGAACGCGTGGGCCAGGACGATCGACCGCGTCCCGGCGGGGCGCGCGGCGAGGTCGGCCCGCACGCGATCCATCGCGGCGGTGAGCACGGGCCCGTGGCCGCGGTCCTCCACGCCGAGCAGCGGCCGGGCGATGTCGGGCTCCAGGTACGGGATGCCGTAGACCGCGACGTCACCGAGCAGCACGGGGTCGCCGATCCGGTGCACGTCCGTGCGCACGTGCAGGCCGGACCGCTCGAGGAGCTCGGCGCCGAAGCCCAGACGTGTGGCGGAGTCGTGGTTGCCCGAGATGAGGACGACCGGCGCGACCTCCACGAGCGCGCGCAGGGCCTCGTCGGCGAGCGTCACCGCGTCGACCGGCGGCAGCGCGCGGTCGTAGAGGTCGCCGCTGACGAGGATCGCGTCGACGTGCGCGTCGCGGGCGAGGTCGGCCAGCCACGCCGTCCAGCCGGCCTGGGCGTCCAGCAGCGAGGCCCCGTGGAAGGAGCGGCCCAGGTGCCAGTCGGCGGTGTGGAGGAAGCGCATCACGACGAGGGTGTCGCGCGGACCGGACGGAAGCTGACATCCGTGCACGTCCCGTTGCAAAGGCTGCGCAGACCGTGTGTCGGACGCCGCAGAACGGGCCTCAGACGACCCGGCGCATCACCACCCGCGTCTGGGTGTCGCGCACCCCGCCGGAGGCCTTCAGCTCGGCGACCGTCGCCTCGATCTGCGCCGGGTCCGAGCACGAGAGGCGCAGCTGGTAGTCGTAGGGCCCGGTCAGGTGGACCGCGCCGACGATCGCGTCGATCGCGTGCACGCGCTCCTCGAAGCGCGCCCGCTCGCTGTCGTCGCGCAGCCGCAGGTCCACGACGGCCTCGATGCGCCGGGACGCCGGACCGTCCCCGAGCACGACGGTGAAGCCCTCGATCACGCCGCGTCGCTGCAGCGCCCTGACCCGGTCGGCCGCCGCGTTCGCGCTGAGGCCGACCGCGTCCCCGAGGGCCTTGAACGACATCCGCCCGTCCTGGCGCAGGTGCGCGAGGATCGACCGGTCCAGGATGTCGTCTGTGGCGTCGTCCACGACACGACGATAGACCGCGCACCGGGCGGGTCCGCCGGGGAACCCGCGGTGGTGGGGCCAGGTGGCCGCGGATTGCGCGGCGCGCGGCGAGCGGCCCTTGCGCTCCGGGACGCCGTGCGGCAGAGATACCGGCATGGACCCC
Source organism: uncultured Conexibacter sp. (assembly GCA_964600395.1). Classification (GTDB taxonomy): domain Bacteria; phylum Actinomycetota; class Thermoleophilia; order Solirubrobacterales; family Solirubrobacteraceae; genus Paraconexibacter. The sequence goes on along the minus strand of CAZRLR010000525.1, from coordinate 292 downwards.
GCCAGCGCGTTGCCGGCCGGCCTGGTCTGCGGGCTGGCGATCGCCGCGCAGGTCGGGGCGGTGAGCCTGCTCGTCGTCGAGACCGCGATCGCGGGCGGCCCCGGGACGGGCATCGCCGCCGGCATGGGCGTCGCGACGGTCGACCTGGCCTTCGCGGCGGTGGCGGCGGCGGCCGGCGGCGTCGCCGGGGCGGTCCTGACCGACCACGAGACGCAGCTGAAGCTCCTCGCCGCCCTCGTGCTGGCGACGATCGCCGTACGCGGCCTCGTCGACCTGGCGCGGGCGGCGCGGG
>CAZRLR010000524.1:0-2947 GCA_964600395.1 uncultured Conexibacter sp. | reverse complement strand
TCTCCGAGGCGTTCGGGCGGATCGTCGACCGTGCGGTGCAGATCCACGGCGCCGCGGGCATCGCGATGGACCTGCCGATCGCCCGCTGGTACCAGGACGCGCGCGCCGCGCGGATCTACGACGGGGCCAGCGAGGTGCACCGGATGGTCATCGCCCGCGAGTGCCTGAAGCTCGCGATGCAGGGCAAGTCCACGACCGCCGCGACGGGAGACCTCGGCTGATGGCTCACGCGATTGCACCGGACGACATCGTCCGCACCCACGCCGACGTGGCGGAGGGCGCGCGTGAGCCGCTGCTCGTCATGGAGCCGCTGCTGCGCTTCCTCGACGAGCACGGCCTGGGCAACGGGGACGACAGCCCGCAGATCGTCCCCGTCGGCGACGGCCACTCGAACATCACGTACGCCGTCACGCGCGGGGGCACGTCGTTCGTCCTGCGCCGTCCGCCACGCGGCCCGCTGCCGCCGTCCGCCCACGACATGCTCCGCGAGGCGCGCGTCCTGGGCGCCGTCCAGGACACGCCCGTCCGGGCGCCGAAGGTCCTGGCCGTCGGGGACGACACGTCGATCATCGGCGCGCCGTTCTTCGTCATGGAGCACGTGCAGGGCGAGGTCATCACCGACACCGTGCCCGCCGCGCTGGACACCCCGGAGGACCGGCGGCGCATCAGCGAGGAGCTGCTCGACGCGCTCGTCGAGCTGCACGCGGTCGACTGGGAGGCCGCGGGGCTGGAGGGCTTCGGCAAGCCGACGGGCTACCTGGAGCGTCAGCTGCGGCGCTTCCTCGGGCTCTGGGAGCACAACAAGACGCGGGAGATCCCGGCCGTCGAGCGGGTCGGCACCTGGCTGGCCGAGCACATGCCCCAGACCGAGCGCGCGACGATCGTCCACGGCGACTTCCGCCTGGGCAACGTCATGTTCCAGGCGTCCTCCCCCGCCCGCCTGAACGCCATCTTCGACTGGGAGATGTGCACGATCGGCGACCCGCTGGCCGACCTGGGCTACCTCTGCATGATGTGGTCGCAGGCCGGGGACCCGGACACCGGCCTGGCGGCGCTCAACCAGGTCACGCGGGCGGAGGGCTTCCTCACCCGCGAGGAGCTCATCGCCCGCTACGAGGAGCGCTCGGGCCGCTCGATGGGCGACGTGCGCTGGTACACGACGCTCGCGGTGTGGAAGTCGATCGTCTTCATGGAGGGCAACTACAAGCGCGCGATCTCCGGCGCGAGCGACGACCCGTTCCTCAAGACGTTCGGCGACGGCGTCATCGACCTGGCCAACCGCGCTGAGGAGCTGGCGCTGCATGGCTAGGCGCACCGGGCTGCTCATGGACTGGGGCGGCGTCCTGACGACCGACGTCTTCGCGTCCTTCGCGGCGTTCTGCGCGGCGGAAGGCCTGGACCCGGACGCCGTGAAGGTCGCCTTCGCCACCGACCCCCGGGCGCGCGAGCTGCTCGTGGAGTTCGAGTGCGGGCGGCTGCAGAACGCGGAGTTCGAGCAGGCCTTCGCCCCGGTGCTGGGGCTCGCGGACGGGGACGGCCTCATCGCGCGGCTCTTCGGCGGGATGTCCGGCAACACCGCGCTCATCGACGCCGTCGCGGGCTTCCGCGACGCCGGCGTGAGGACCGGGCTGCTGTCGAACTCGTGGGGCGCGGACACCTACCCGGCCGACGCGCTGGAGCGCCTCTTCGACGTCCTCGTCATCTCGGGCGACCTCGGCGTCCGCAAGCCCGACGCGCAGATCTACGCGACCGCGGTGCAGCGCATGGGGCTGGAGCCCGAGCAGCTCGTCTTCGTCGACGACCTGCCCGGGAACCTCAAGCCGGCCAGGGCGCTCGGGATCCACACGATCCTGCACCGCGACACCGAGCAGACGCTGGCCGAGCTGCACGCGGTGCTCTCGGACTAGCCCGTCCCGGCCTCCACCCGCGCGCGCAGCTCGGCGCCGCGCCCGGCCGCGACCGCGCGCCGCACGCGATCCTCCGTCAGCGGGACGCCACGGGCGGCGGCGAGCTCGAGCAGTTCCTGCCGCTCGATGGACTCGCGCGCGGCGCGCAGGAAGACGAAGCCGAAGAGCAGCAGCGTCAGCACCGACTCCCAGACCATCATGATCGCCCCGGCCGCGTTCTGGTCGGCGTCGGGGGCGATGCCGTGCTTGAGCTCCCCCAGCCGGTAGACGCCGTAGAAGGCGCTGCCGCCGAAGACGAAGACGTTGCCCAGGACGGCGCCGACCATCCGCACGGTGACGATGTACGCGCACTGCCACCCGTTGCCGAACCACGCGGGCTTGGGGAACGGGCCGAAGAGCGCCATCCACATGTTCGCCCCGAAGGCGATGAAGCACAGGTGCTGCACGGCGTGGACGCCGTCGTGGCGGACGGCCCCCTCGTGCAGCAGCGGGATGTGCCAGAGGTAGAAGTTCAGCGCCCACAGCGGCAGCGCGACGAGCGGGTGCGACAGCGCGCGCAGCCGGTCCAGCGGGCCGATGCGCAGGACAGGCGCCAGCAGCGGCCCGGTCAGGCCGAGGACGAGCAGCAGCGCGCCGACGTCGGCGAGGATGAGGTGCTCGGCCATGTGGGCCCAGAAGAGCTCCTCGGCCAGGCGGCCCAGCGGCGAGGTGAGCGTCGCGACGACGAGGAACAGGCCGGCGTAGAAGCACGCCTGGCGCCACGCGGGCACCGCGCGCGTCGTCCCGCGCAGCCGGTGGACGCCGAGCGCGTACAGGCAGCCCGACAGCGTCGCGGGCCCGAGCTCCAGCGGGGCGAACTGCGTCCCGCCCGCGAAGGCGAGGGCCGGCCAGGCCGCGCTCACCGGCGGCGCGGGGGCAGCGCGCCCGGCGGCAGGATCAGCCCGGCGACGCTGCCCACGGCGTCGGCCGCCGTCGGCCCGACGACGGGGACGGGCTCCAGCGCGCCCTGCACCCCGGCGACGACGACGGCGGCCGGGCCG
>CAZRLR010000523.1:0-2956 GCA_964600395.1 uncultured Conexibacter sp. | reverse complement strand
GTCCCGATGATGAACGTCCTCAACGGCGGCTCGCACGCCGACAACTCCGTCGACTTCCAGGAGTTCATGGTCGTCCCGTGCGGGGCCTCCTCCTTCTCGGAGGGCCTGCGGATGGGCGCCGAGGTCTTCCACGCGCTGAAGAAGACGCTGCACGACCAGGGCATGGCGACCTCGGTGGGGGACGAGGGCGGCTTCGCGCCGAACCTCGGCTCCAACGAGGAGGCGCTGCAGGTGCTCGTCGCCGGCATCGAGGCCGCGGGCTATACGCCCGGCACCGACGTGGCGATCGCGCTGGACCCCGCCACGAGCGAGATCTACGGCGACGACAAGCTGTACGACCTGCAGCACGAGGGCCGCAAGCTCACGTCCGCGCAGCTCGCCGAGTACTGGGGCCAGATGGTGGCCAAGTACCCGATCCTCTCGATCGAGGACGGCATGGACGAAGAGGACTGGGAGGGCTGGAAGCACCTGACCGACGCCCTCGGCGACCGCACGCAGCTCGTCGGCGACGACCTCTTCGTCACGAACCCCGAGCGTCTGAAGCGCGGCATCGACGCGCAGACGGCCAACTCGATCCTCATCAAGGTCAACCAGATCGGCACGCTGACCGAGACGCTGGCGGCGATCCGGATGGCGACGGGCGCCGGCTACACCGCGGTCATGTCCCACCGCTCGGGGGAGACGGAGGACGTCACCATCGCCGACCTCGCCGTGGCCACGGGCTGCGGGCAGATCAAGACGGGGGCACCGTCGCGCTCGGACCGCGTGGCGAAGTACAACCAGCTGCTGCGCATCGAGGAGACCCTCGGCTCGGCGGCGACGTACCCGGGCCGCTCGGTCTTCCGGTCCTAGGGCGCCGCAGCGCGCCGAGTCCCGGTGGGCCTCCGCGTGGCGGATGCCCACCGGGATTCGTGTCGGCCTGGTCCGACACGCGGCAGGAGTTCGGGCCCCGGGCGCGAAAGGCGATCGGATGGCTGCCGCCCGCGCCCGACGCGCCGACCCCGCCCCCGTACCGGGCAAGCCGTCCCGGCCGCCCGTCAGGGCGGTGCAGGAGCCGCGCCGGGCGACGGCGACCGGGACGCACAGCGGCATCCGCTGGGACCGGGTGGGGCGGATGGCCCTGCTCCTCGTCCTCGTCGGGATCATGAGCCTCTACGTCGGCCCGTTGCACTCGTACTGGTCCACGCGCCAGGAGGCGCAGGCCAAGCGCAACGAGGTCACCCGGCTGCAGCGCGAGAACGCGCGCCTGAAGGCGCGCCGCGCGGCGCTGCGGTCCAAGGGCACGTTGGAGAAGGAGGCGCGCCGGCTCGGGATGGTCCGGCCGGGCGAGCGCCCCTTCTCGGTGTCGGGCCTCCCCAAGGGCCCGTAGGCCTCGCTCGCGGGCGTGACCGCTCCGTGGTCCGGGGGCGTCCCCGCGCTACGGCTCCGCTCGTCCCTCGCTCCGCCGGACGCCGCTGCGGGGACACCCCCGACCCACTCCGCTGCGCCGGAAGACGTCCGACACCGGCTTCGGCGCTTGGACGACATAACGCTCGTTCCTGACAACCCTCATGTGTTGATCGAGGGTTGGGCACGACGCGGGGATGCGAGACCCTGTCGGGGATCCGCGTATCACGGTCCAGCAGGCGCGAGACCCTCAGGCCGGGGTCGAGGGTTCCAGAACGCACGATGCCGGGGGGACGTAACGGTGCGTCGGGTGGCCTTGACGGTGACCCTTGCTACGTTCGCACACGTGGACCGCTTCGATCTCGCCTTCCAGCAGTGGCAGGCCGGCGACCAGGCCCGCCGGCAGGTGGAGGGCGCCAAGAGCATCGCCGTCGAACGCGTCTGCGACGCCGTCCTGGCCGAGCTGCGCCGCCGCCTGGGCTCGACCTTCACGACGAGCGAGCTGCAGGACCTCTACGACCAGGGCACGAGCTGGTGCCTGGACCTTGCGGTCTCGACGGCCCCCGGCGCGCCGTGGGCGTGGGACGAGCGGCTCATCGCCGACGCGTCCTTCTTCCGCTACGTGCGCGAGGCGCAGGACTTCGCCGGCGGCCGGCGCATCCAGGAGGAGCAGGACGCCTGAACTGCGCCCTGCGGGCTTGTTCAGGCCAGAAGCGGGGCTCAGTCAGCGTCGTTGGTGCTGTCCTCACCGGCGCGGCGGATCACGATCTGATCCTCCTCGACGGTGACGACGACAGGCCGGTGGCCCGCCCAGTGCTCGGCGTAGACCGGGTCGTCGGCGACCGCGGGGTCCAGCCACAGGCCGTAGCCCTCGTCGCCGTGGTCGAAGGTGCCCTCGAGCGGGCCGGCGGCCTTGCGACGGCCGCGTCCACGCCCACCGCGACGGCCGCGACGGCGGGGCGCCTCGTCGTCCTCGGACTCCTCGTCCTCGCCGCGGGCGGCACGCTCGGCGGCCTCGGCCGCGGCCTTCTCGGCCTCCTCGGCCTCGCGGACGAGGCGCTCGGCCTCGGCCTTCTCGAGCTCGGCGGCGATCAGCTCGTCGAGCTGGGCGCGCAGGTCGATCTCGTCGTCGAAGTCAGCGGCCGGGCCGCCGTCCACGGACGCGCCGGGAACGAGCTCGTTCTCGCGCTTGAACGCATCGATCTGCTGGACGGTCACTTCGAGCTGGTGCGCGATCCACGCATCGGTGCGGCCTTGCTGCACCCAGGTGCGGATCTGGTTGAGGTGGGGACGCAGGGAACGGCGAGCCATATCGGCGTGACCCTATACGAAAGGGCTGCAAACCCGCCTGTCGGTGGCACCGGGCCGTACGACGTGACACGATGTGGTCCAACCGGGGCCGGGGCGGCCGCTCGACGGGAATCGACGCGCGCCAGGCAGGGAACGGGCCCGAACGTTCAAATCGATACCACCTGACGGCCGCAGGCCAAGGACAGGGACAGGGGAGGCAGGCTGCATGCTCGTTCTGACACGCAAGTCCAACCAGAGCATCATGATCGGGGACGACATC
>CAZRLR010000522.1:0-2962 GCA_964600395.1 uncultured Conexibacter sp. | reverse complement strand
GTGGGCGGGGGTCAAAATCGCCCTCTGTCGAAACCCCACGACTTATGTAGCCTGCTCCCATGACCACGCCGAAGCGTCGCCGCCGCCACGCGCCAGTTGCTGGGCCCTACTCTTCGCTCGCCGGTGACGTGACGAAGGGCTTGGGGGTCGCGCTGGTCGTGCTCGTGGCCTTGTTCTTCCTGGTCCTCGCCGTGGACGGCGCAAGGCCGTCCGCCCGTGAGGTGAAGCGGGAGGCTGTGAACTGGGCGCTGGAGGGGCGTTGACTAACGGGCTCCCGACCAGGGTTGACCACCTGGTCCGTTGCCGGGTAGACCTCGGGGACCAACGCACGAGTGGCACTCGATCGGGTCGCTCACATGAACCTCACAGGCTCGCCAGCCGCGGCAGCCGTGCGGAGGCCCGCGACGAACTGCGCCGACCGCCCTCGCATCCAGTGCGGGTCCCACGAGTCGTGCTCTTCGGGCGGCAGGTGCTGCGCCAGCTCCTCGATCCTGTCCGCAAGCGGCCCGGCCTGTGCCGGGCGAATATCGCCTGTGTAGTCGTGGTGGACGATCAACACGAGCAGCGGGTCGTCGGGCGTCTCCTCCCACTCGCCCATGAGGTGCGCCTCGGTTCCGAGGTGCCCCCAGTCGATCATGACTGTAGGCGCGGGAATGCCGTTGAGGACGACGTTCCAGACGGCGTATCCAGCGGCCTTGGCGAGCGCCTGCCGCCAGCGCGTGAACGCAGAGTAGGGCCCGTGCCAGCAGTCGTGCGTCGTGTCGAGACCCACTACTCCTCCTCGCCGAACTTGATCCCAGCGTCCTTAAGCAGGTCAGAGTCGGGGCTCCAGTCGTCGGCGTCCTCGCGGCAGAACATCTCGTAGATTCGGCGCGCCAAATCACCGCGGCTCTTAGGCGGGATGTGCTCCCGCACCACGCTCCACACGTCCTGCGCCAGATAGCTTCCGCTCGCCCAGCCCATTACGCCGCCCTCTCCTTCTTCTCCAGGTGCTTCTTCAGCCAGGCGCGCGCCGCTGCGTGCTCGGTCATGAGCCCGTGCGCCCCGTCGCCCTCGAGCTCGTAGCGAGCCACCTCGTTGTAGGCCAGCGCCCAGGCGCAGTATGCCTCGGCGTCGGCCGGGCGGCGCTGGAGGCAGCGCATTGCCTCGTCGCAGAGCGAGAGGGCAATGCCCGGGTAGGCCCCGGCCCGCCCGTCGTAGGCCGTGGGCGGCTCGCCGGCCTTGCGCGCGCGGCGCTCGGCGTCGGCGAGGTAGTCGCGCGAGGCCGCCCTGATTCGGTGGGCGGCGTGCATGGCGCGGCTGAGTTCCTCACGCAGCAGGGAGGCGCGGAGGTTGGCGGTGTCGGCGTCGGTCATACGGCACCCCTCATTGCGCGCAACTCTCGAAGCCCCGCGCGCCACCCACCAGGCCCGCGAACAACGCCCAGCGCCTCGCGCGGCGCCCAGCCCCTCGACATGAGGGCGCGAACAACTACCGAAAATGCCCGCGAAAGAGGCCCGCCGTCTCGCAAGCCAGCCTCAATGTGCGCACGGCGCTGCGCGTCCTCGTCCCTCTCGGAAAGAAGCCGCTCGGCAGCGGCGTCAAGCGGGCCTCTGTAACAGCATCCAGCCTCGCCGGATCGCTCCCTTCGCGCAGAGCGCCAAGCGTCCGCCCAATCTTCCCGGCTCACGCCACCACTCCCGTCGTCAGCGCCCGGTCAACCTGGCGCCGGTAGTCGCTCACTGGCCGCGCCACAGCTCCACGCCGTCCCGCTCGACGATCACGCCCTTCGCCGGATCGCCGTCGATCGCGCGCATGGTGTAGCAGGGCGAGACGGGCTCGACGCGCAGGAACTCGATCTGGCCGGGCAGCGACTTGTCTGGCCAGCGGACGGTCGGGTGCGTCGTCGCGACGTGCGGGCCGGCGCTCCCGATCGCGAGGCCCGGGCTGTCGTCCGAGACCAGGGGTCTCGCGGCGGGCGGCGCCGGGTTGGCGGCACGCTGCGGGAACGCCAGGACTCCGACCAGCGCCACCGACACAACGGAGAAACAGCACGCCAGGAAGAAGGCATGCGCGGCCTTGCGATCCGCCCGCCGCTCTGCCGCGGCCTCGCGCTCGATCGACACGTGCGCGTAGTGCCGCATGGCGTCGCACGAACTGCAGCCCTTGGACTCGGGCTCCTCGACGCGCGACCCGATCTGCTTGCCCTTCTCGCTCACGGCACCGCTCCTGTCTCCATGGCCCTTGCAATCCGCCGCCGGTAGTCAGCAGCGAGGCCCGGGTCACTTCTCAGCGCCGCGGCGTTCGCCTTGGCGCGCATGTCCTCAACATAGGCCGCGACGTCCGCAGCGAGCTTCGGCCTCTCGCCCGCGGATCGAGGCGCTGGATCGGGCGCCAGTTCCCATGGCCGTTTCTGCAGCCACGTGCGGACGGACGGCACCGAGGCCCACGGGTCCAGTTCACCAGCGTGTTTCGCCTTCGCGGCTCGCTCGTGCCACTTCGGGCCCTCCCTGCGCAGCACGGCGAGCAGCGCGTCGATCTTCGGCGCGTCCGGCCTAGAGCAGAGGTCCAGCCATGCCCGGTTGTCCAGCGCCGAGCACTTGCTCGACGGCAGCCCGCACTCGTTCAGCCACGCCTCGCGCAGTCGTGCCCACGTGGCGTGCGAGCCGTCGGACGGCCGGATAGCCGCGGGAGCCTCGGCGGACGCAGCCACGGGCTCCGCGCGCGGCGCAGGAGCCTCCGCACGAATGTTCAATGGGATTGAAGGTTCGTGCGGGGCGCCGGGCGCCACAAGGCCGGCCAGCAGCCGCCGCAGCGACTCGGCGTCCGGCGCCTCGAGCACGAGCCGGAACGGCGCGGCTCGATCCGAACCCGGCTCACCGACCCGGCTCACCTGAGCCGGGTGAGCCGGCTCACCCCCCGGCTCACCCCGGCTCACCGAGCCGACCGGTGAGCCGCCTAGAACTTCTCTTCCTTCTTTCTT
>CAZRLR010000521.1:0-2970 GCA_964600395.1 uncultured Conexibacter sp. | reverse complement strand
CGTTCGACACTCAAGCGCGACAGTCTTCGTCAAGAAGGGCGATCGTGTCGTTATCGAACGGTCGGGCAACATCTGGGTGAACGTGAACTTCTGGGCGTTGTCCCCCAAGTCATAACGTTCCCCAAACCCCACCCTGCTACCTTTGATCTTGTCGCCAAGCGGCGCTCGAATCAGGAGCGAACCCCTGCCGATGTCGAGCCTGAGCACGAGCGTCGCCCTGGCGTGAGGTTGTGGGGGAGACTCATCGCCGGCAGACCGATCCGCCAAAGAACCAGCTTTCTCGCGGCGCACATGTGCCTGTGGGGCTCGAATCGCCTAGAGAGCGTCCTTCTGTGCCTTTTGAAGCGCGAGTTCCCGCTTCCACCACTCCGTGTTCCGGTAGAAGAACAGGAAGGCATCGCCGCTTTCCGTCTTCCCCGTCGTGCCCAAGACGAGCAGCACGTGACCGATCTCTCCGTCCTTGACGAAGATCCACGAGATGCGATGGCGGAGCTTGCCCGCTCGGATACACGCAAGCATGTCGTCATCGCATGATGCTGGTCCCTCGTGCTCCAACATGCCCGGGCCGTAGAGCTCCGTCAGCTGCCCCTTCACTTTGTCAAAGGTGTTGAGCCATTGCCAATCGAGCGTGCCCTGCGGTCGGGCGTGTATCGCGGTGTACTCACAGGCGTTGTTGCCTTCACAGAAGTCTGCCGCGATCACCACGTCCATGGTGCCCACCTTCGGTGGGTGAAGGCAGATTGTCACTCCGTTCGCTGCGGTCGGCGCGCCTCGACAGGCCTGATCTAGCTGCGCCTTCGTCCACCCGAGCCGCAAGCCCGCAACACCTGTGGGCCACGTGTACTTGTCGGCACGCTCCTGGGGAGATGGCACGTTCGGAGCCGTGCGCCCGCGGGGGGCTTGGGCATCGACAGGCTCCTCATCGCGTTTGGGCTGCTTGCGCTTCGAACTCCTCCTGGGGGGCGGCGACTCCTCGGCGTCTTCAGCGTCCTGCTCACCCGTCGGCGGCTTCTCCGCTGGGCTGCTGGGCCGCCTGGGGGCGCGTGTTGGTTCGGTTGCGCAGCCAGTAACCAGGGCGATTGTCAGGGCGAAGCCCAAGTGTCTGACCATGGCGACATGCTCCCCGACAACCGCGCCGGGCGCAATCGACCACTGCCCCCTTGACGGCTGTATTACAGCCGCTAGGTTCTCAGCACGCAGCACGACGCTGCGCCGCCCGGAGCACCCCCGCCATGTCCGACAGCTACCTCAACTCCCCCGCCCTCGACCTCGTCGCCACCGACTGCATGACCTGTGGGCGGCCTCTGCTCGACGCCCTCAGCGTCGAGGTCGGTGTCGGCCCCGAGTGCCGTCGCCGCGTCGGCTGGACCAAGCGCCACGGCTTCGGCGTCCCCGAGTCGAGCGACTTCACTGCCGCGAGCGCCCTGCTCGCCTCCGCCGGCCTCGCAGACTGCATGGTCGAGGGCGATGCCCGCGCCACCTGCAACCGGGTCGTGCACCGGCTTGCGTGCGTCTCGCTCGACCAACTGCCCTACGCCCAGGCCGTCGCCGCCCTCGCAGCCCTCGGCTACCGGCGCCTCGCCGAGGCCTGTGCACCCGCCCTTCGCACCGTCCGCGTCGAGCTCGAGGGCCCCTGCCTCGCCGTCAAGGCGCCCTACAGCGAGGCCTTCACGGCCGCCGTGCGCACCATCCCCGGTTCGCGCTGGGACGCTGACCGCAAGGTCCGCCTCGTGCCCGTCGACCGCAAGGCCGCCCTCTGGGATGCCCTGCGCCGCACCTTCGACCACGGCACCCTCGTCTTCGCCACGCGGGTGGCCATCCTGTGACTGGCCGTCGCGGGGTGGCCCGGGCCCCGGCGCCTGGGCTACCCTCCCACACCGTGGCCGCCAAGAAGACCTCCGCCCGCGAACGCTCGGCCGCCCGCCGTCACGAGCCTGGCGACCCGAACTACGCCCTCCCCAACGACAAGCGGGGGCGCAAGGTGCTCTCGCTCACCGTCGCCCCCGAGACCATCGACGCGCTCGACGCCCTCGCCGCCGAGCGCGGGCTCTCGAGAGGCGCTGTGGTGGACGAGCTCGTGCGGGAGGCGGGGCGGGGGTGACACTCTCCGACGCCGACATCGCACTGGAATGGGGGACTTGTGCTTAGCCCAGGAGACCGCGTAGCCCCAAACCCCGGCCCGGTGGCCATCTTGGCCAATCCCAACGCCTACTCAATGTCATATCGCGTGCTGTCGTGGCGCACAGGCATCGTCATAGCATCTGACGCTCAACGCAGGGTGGTCAGGGTGTTGTGGGTCAACGAACTCGGTTCCACTGAGACGTGCCTGCATCGGGAGGCCGATCTCATTCTACTGCAAACACCAACCGCCGTCTTATTGCGTGAATCTTGGCCCTTCTTGCTTCGAACACGGACGCCTCGGGGGCAAGTGCACATAACAGCGGCTCGAACCGCCCGGCTGGTATCACCCCGTTGCCCTCCAAGAGCCTCACGGCTTCGGTTAGCGATGGGACGGCCTTGCGGCAACTCGCCCTGTGGGCCTCCACGCAATCGACGCACTCCTGCAAGGCCGGCATCGCGGCATCGAACTGCTGCAACACACCTGCCCAGGGGACCTTCGCCTTCGCGAGCGCTTTCGCGAGAGCATCGCGCTTGCTGGAGATGTCTCGCGCTCTCGCCGCGCTACGGCGCGAGCACTCCTCGCTGTTCGTCTTGGGGCGGGATGTCTTGGCCTCCGGACCTGAGAACTCGTTGACCAGCTCTCGGAACTTCATCAGTGCCTCGATTGCAGCCTTGTCTGCTTGTAGGGACGCCCGCCCCTCCGCAGTCTGAGGCTCGCCGAGCAGTTCATCGATGCGCCCCGGGGCACACTCGAACGATGTCCGGCTGTCGATGCAGCGGAAGAGGTCTTTGCGTATTGCGGCTGCTTCCCGAGACTTGGATGATGTGGACGGCACAGGCGGACTGCTT
>CAZRLR010000520.1:0-2979 GCA_964600395.1 uncultured Conexibacter sp. | reverse complement strand
CGCGACGGGGCCCGCGCGCACGCCGACCTGGAGGCCGACGGCGTCACGCCCGCGGCGCTGCGCCGCCTGCTGGCCGTCCAGGCCGCCGCGATCGCCGCGAGCGGCCTCGTCGCCGGGGCGGTGCTCGGCCTCGTCCTCACGCGGGTCACGGCCGCCGTGGTCCGCGCGGGCGACGCGGCGCCCCGGCCACCGCTGCACCCGACGGTCCCCGTCGCGGTGCTGCTGCCCGCCGGGGGCGTCCTCGTGCTCGCGCTGGCCGCCGTCGTCCTCCTGCTCACCCGCCGCGCCTTCCGCGCGCCCTGGCCGGAGCCGGTCACGTGAGCGCGCCGGCCGTCAGCTGCCACGAGCTCTTCCGCGTGCACCGCACCCCGGAGGGGGACGCCGCGGCGCTGCAGGGGCTGAGCCTCGACGTCGCCGACGGCGAGGCCCTGGCGCTGCTCGGCCCCAGCGGCTCGGGCAAGTCGTCGCTGCTGCGCGTCCTGGCGGGCTTCGACACGCCGTCGGCCGGGCTGGCGGCCGTCTTCGGCCACGACCTGTCGCGCACCTCGGCGCGGGCCCGCACCCGGCTGCGGCGCGACCTGCTCGGCCTCGTCCAGCAGCACGCCGAGCGCGTCCTGCCCCCGGACCTGTCGATCGCCGACGGCGTCGCGCTGCCCCTCACGCTGCGCGGGACGCCGCGGCCCGAGGCCCGGCGCACCGCCCGCGAGCACCTGCAGCGGGTCGGGCTGGCCGAGGCGGCCGACCGTCGCCCCGGCGAGCTGTCGGGCGGGGAGCGTCAGCGCGCGGCGATCGCGGCGGGGATCGCCCACCGGCCGCGCCTGCTGCTCGCCGACGAGCCGACGGGCGAGCTCGACGCCCAGAGCGCCCGCGAGGTCCTCGCCCTCCTGCGCGAGCTCGCCGCGCAGACCGGCATGGCGATGCTGCTCGTCACGCACGACCCCGCCGCCGCGGCCGCGATGGACCGCCGCGTGCACCTGCGCGACGGACGCATCAGCGACGAGGACCGCGACGGGCGCAGCGCCGTCGTCGTGGACCGCGGCGGCTGGCTGCGCGTCCCCGCCGAGCTGCTGCGCCAGGCCGGGATCGCCGGCCGCGCGAGCGCGGCCCTGCAGGACGGGCGCATCGTGCTCGAGGCGACCGGCGACCGCGCCGCGGTGCCAGACGGCCGCCCGGGGTCCGGCCTGGCCCTGCCCCACGCCACGCCCGGCGGCCTGGACGCCGCGGTTCAGGCCGTCTCCCGCGCCTACGGCCCCCGCAGCGTCCTGCGCGAGTTCGGCGCCACCTGGGCGCCCGGCAGCTTCACCGTCGTCACCGGCCCGTCGGGCTCGGGCAAGTCGACGCTGCTGCGCGTCCTCGCCGGGCTCGAGCGCCCCGACACCGGGCGGGTGCTCGTGGACGGCACCGACAGCACGACGCTGGACCGCACCGCCCGGGCGGACCTGCGCGCCCGCGACCTGGCCTATGTCGCCCAGGGGGACGTGCTCCTGCCGGACCTCAGCGCGCTCGAGCAGCCCGGGACGGCGCCCGCGACACTGGCGCCGTGGCTCGCGCGCGTGGGCCTCGGCGAGCGGGCCCGCCAACCCGTCGGGCGTCTGTCGGGCGGCGAGCGCCAGCGCGCGGCGATCGCCCGGGCGCTGGCCTCCGGCCGCCCGCTGCTCGTCCTCGACGAGCCGACCTCACGGCTGGATGAAGCGAACGCCGACGCGCTCGGCGCGCTGCTGCACGCGGTGGCGCGCGACCTCGGCCGGACGGTGATCTGCGCGACGCACGACCCCGTCCTCATCACCTACGCCGACGCGCGCATCGACCTCGAGCCGGCGCTGCCCGGCGCCGCTCAGCCCTGACCGTCGGGGCCCTTGGCCTCGGAGAGCAGGTGCGCCAGCGTCGCCAGCGACGCCGCGTCCAGCGCGGTGAGCCCGTCCGGCGGCGTCCCGAGGATCGCGTCGGCCTTGCGCGCCAGCGCCTTGCCCTTCCGGGTGGCCTCCACGAGCTTGGCGCGGCGGTCGGTGGGGTGCGGCCGGCGGCGGACGAGGCCCTGAGCCTCGAGGTCGTCGACGAGGACGGTCGCGTTGGGCCGGTCGATCCCGAGCGCCGCGGCCAGCTCGCCCATCGACATTGGGCGGGCCGCGACCCGGCGGACGGCGCGGGTCCGCGAGAAGCTCAGGCCGACGGCGTCGGAGACCTCGCGCCGACGCTGGTGGGCCAGGACGAGCTCGGACATGAGCCTCCAGACCTCGCGTGCGAGATCCGGCGCCGCGTCGTCCTGCGTCTGCTGCTCGCCGTTCGCGCTCATCTGGCTGCAGCCTAGGCGGCGAGCGCCTCCGGGTTCAGCCGGACGGCGGTGCGCCGGGCCGAGACCGCGGCGCGGTCGGAGGTCGCCAGCCGTCCGAGCACGACGATCGCCACGCCGAGCGCGGTGAGCGTCCACCACGCCGGATGCGTCGCCGCCGCCACGCCGGGCGCCGGGCCCGAGGCCGCGCCCGAGCCGGCGATCGCGCCCACGAGCGCGACGCCGATCGCCTGCCCGAACTGGCGAGAGGTCGTCGCCACCGCCGCGGCGACGCCCGCCTGCTCGCGCGGCATCCCCGAGACGGCCGCGTTCGTGATCGGCGCGTTGACGAAGCCGAACCCGACGCCGAAGACGACGTACGCCGCCGTGATCCACGCCATCGACGTCGACGGACCGACTTGGACGAGCATCAGGCAGCCCGTCGCCGAGAAGACGCCCGCGATCGTCAGCGGCAGGCGCGGGCCGCCGCGCCCCACCAGGCGGCCGGAGACCGGCGACAGGATCATCGTCATGAGCGCGATCGGCGCGACCGCGACCCCCGCCTGGACCGGCGACAGCCCGCGCACGTCCTGCAGGAGGAGCGTGTTGAGGAAGAGGAAGCCGCCGAACGAGGCGAAGGCGGCGACCGACAGCGCGATCGACGCCGAGAACGGGATCGAGGCGAAGAACCGCAGGTCCAGCAGCGGCTC
>CAZRLR010000519.1:0-2979 GCA_964600395.1 uncultured Conexibacter sp. | reverse complement strand
CCTCTTCGCCTACGTCCCGTCACTGATGAAGCCCGACCACGAGGGTGCGATGGATCGACTGCGTCGATCCACGACGGCGGATCCGCACGGAGTGCGGCCTACTTCTTCTTCTTGGCCGTCGCCGTGCACGGGTGGTACGTGCGGGTCCGGGTGATCGTCTTGCCGGACGTCGTCGTGATCTTCAGCACGACCTTCACGACGGACTTCGTCGCCTTGCGCAGGTCGACCTTGGACTGCAGCCGCCCGTTCCTGCGGGTGACCTTCAGGCGCTTGCCGCCCTGCGTGATGACCGCCGAGCGGACCTTCAGGCCCTTGCCGAGGTTGTCCACGTTGATCGTGAACAGCCGTCGGCCGGAGCACGACCGGCGCGCGCTCGAGCCCGTGGCCGGGGTCGACGCCGCCTTGCGGACCGCGCGCGGCTCGCTGTCGGCGCAGATGCCGGGCGGGCACACCCAGACCATCGAGTGCGGCTTGTAGAACCCGACGTCCGGGGACCCGGGCCAATTGCGGCGGTTGAAGTTGACGCCGAGGGCGCCCGTCTTCTCGTCGCGGAAGTCGTCGTCGTAGGAGAGCTTGCCCTCCGGCGAGACGTCGACCGTGTAGAAGCGGTGGTCACCGTCGACGCCCGTCCTCGACACGAAGTAGTTCGAGAACGCCAGACGCCACGGCACCCCGTTCTGGTCGAACGAGTGGTTGTCCAGCGCCGCCCAGTGCGGGCCGCCGCTCGTGATGTCGTGCACCTCGAGGGTGTCTACCAGGACCGGGCAGTCGGCGACCTTCTCGCCCCTGGCCAGCTTGTTGAAGAGCTGGATGCCGGTCAGGTTCAGACCACCCGTGTGGATGCCCCGGGAGAGATCGCAGTCGACCGTCCCGTCGAGCGCCGACCGGGTCACCGGCGAGATGTCGATGTCGTAGAGCATCTTCTTCTGACCCTGGTCGAAGTAGTTGTCCGACGCAGCGTTGCGGCCCTGGACCGCCCGGAAGAACAGCTTGTTGTTCGGGGCGACCTGGTGCCACGCACCGCCGGCGCAGCCGCCGGGCTCGTCGGCGAACTTCCCGGCCTGGCCGGTCAGCGCGATCTGCGAGAGACCGTCGTTCCAGACCTGCTTGATCTGGTCGGAGAAGTCGCCCTTGGCCTTCGTGATGTCCGGCGTGTAGAAGACGCCGCCACCGCACATCGAGCTGCTGAAGACGCCCTTGGCATCGATGCCGTCGTACTTCTTCTTGGCGTCGGGCCAGGTCTTGGCGGACTCCATGATCCCGTACTGCTCGTGCGCGCGCTGGGCGGGCTCGAGCGGGCCGTTCGGGACGTGCGCCACACCGATGAGCTTCGGCTTGGACGAGTTCGAGATGTCCCAGGACCGGATGGTCGGGCGGAACGCGTACTTGTCGATCGTCTTGGCCGGGTCGAGCACGATCTCCCGCGGCTCGGCGTAGTCGGACGTGATGCCGACCTTGAGGTCCGGGCGGAACTCGATGCCGTGCGGGTTGGCGCAGGTGCCGAGCGGACGGGCCTCACGGACCGAGCACGGCTCCTTGATGCCGCCCTCGTTGCCGGTGGCGATGCCGCCGATGTTGCCGGCGGGGACGACGGACTCCAGCACGGCGCCCTTCTCGGCGTCCGGCTTGAACGTCGCGAGCGCACCCGGCGAGCCGCCGAAGTTCGCGAGCGGGCCACCCATCAGGGTGAGGGTGAAGCGGCCGTCGGCGTTCTTCTCGTACGCGTCGGCGATCGTTCCCTGCGGGTACTCCGTGGGCGCGATGATGTTCTTCAGCTTGAGGTTCGGGATGTCCGAGGGGTCGAGGACGAAGGTCGTCCCGGTGAACAGCGCGCCCGCGTAGATGAGGTCGCCGTCCTCCCACTGGTACTGCATGTGGTGCGCCTCGTTCTCCACGCCCCAGGGGAGCGGCAGCTGGACGAGGTTCACGACCTTGCCGTAGGTGAGGTTCGGCGTGCCGTCGAGGTTGAGCTTGCGCTCGTCGATGACCTGGAAGCCGTCGAGGCCCGGCAGGAACTGCGGGTTCAGCAGGTCCGCGAGGCCCTGCGGGTTGACCGTCGAGGCCTGCACGAACTTCGAGATGACGTCGGCGTTCGTGTCGGCGACGTTGTTCTTCGAGGACCAGACGACGGAGTACTCCGGCTTGGCCCGCGGGTCCGGCTGCTTGCCCTTGCCGGCCTTGAAGGCGGCCTGGGCGGCGAGCCAGTCCGCCTTGGCCTTGTCGCGCGCCGCGAGGTCCTCCGGGGAGGTGTTGTTCTTGACCGAGGTGGTCGTCGTGGCGCGGCTGAGCGTGTTGGCGAGCCACTCGGGGTTGATCGGCAGGTCGCCGCCCCCGCTCGGATCGCTCTGCGCGAGGGCGCCTGGGCCCCCGAAGGCGAGCGCGCCGAGGACGACTGCCCCGGTGCTCGCGGCAAGCGCGCGCACGCGCCTGCGCCTGGTGTTCCCTGCCATCTGGTGCTGCCTCCTGATCGATGCCATCCCACGGCTCCCACCGCGGCGTCCGCTAAACTATACAAACCCCACTGATTTTATGGGGTTTGGCCTGGGTTCGCCGGTTCGCGGACCGGGCCGGTGCCCCGCAGCGCCGGGGCGTACGGCATCAGGCGCGGGAAGTCACCGGGGCGGAAGGGCTGGTTGCGCGTCGCGTCCTGCGGCTGCGTGTATGGGTTCTGGGCCGGGGCGCCGGCCTTGACCCCGAAGGCCGTCGAGGGGTCGATGCCGACGAAGAAGCGCGCCCAGCGGCCCTTGGCGTCGCCGTTGCGCCCGAGCGCGTCGGTGTTCGCGAACCAGGCCGGGATCGTGGCCGAGCGCGGCGCGAGGTAGTCGAGCATCGGGACGACGTTCGCCACGTCCGGCCCGAGCGCCCGCAGCGCGGGCTGCAGGACCGGGAGCGCGCCGTCGAGCGCCGCGAGCGCCGGGAGCGCCGCCCGGCGCAGCGCCGGCGCGCGCTCGAGCGTCCGGGCCAGGTCGGTGAGCGGGC
>CAZRLR010000518.1:0-2993 GCA_964600395.1 uncultured Conexibacter sp. | reverse complement strand
GACTTGACCTGGTCGGCGACCTCGGGCCGCGGGTCGGTCGCGCGGACGATCGCGCCCAGCGAGCCGGCGGCGCCGATGGCCGCCAGGCCCGCGACGCCGACGCCCGCGACGAGCACCTTGGCCGGGTTGACCTTGCCGGCGGCGGTGACCTGCCCGGTGAAGAAGCGCCCGTAGGTGTGGGCGGCCTCGACGACGGCGCGGTACCCGGCGATGTTCGCCATCGACGAGAGGACGTCGAGGGACTGGGCGCGCGAGATGCGCGGCACCGCGTCCATCGACATCGCCGTGATGGGCCGCTGGGCGAGGTCGTCGACCATCGCCTGGTCCAGCCGCGGGGAGAGCATGCTGATGAGCGTCGCCCCCGGCTTGAGGCCGTCGAGCCGGTCCCTGGTCGGCGCGTTGACCGAGAGGACGATGTCGGCGCCCAGCGGGTCCCCGATCGTCGCGCCCGCCTCGACGAAGGCCTCGTCGGCGAAGCTCGACGCGTCCCCGGCCCCGGACTCGACGACGACCTCGTAGCCGAGCTTGAGCAGCTGCCCGACGGTCGCCGGGGTCGCGGCCACCCGCGTCTCCCCCGCCTGGCCCTCCTTCAGGACTCCGATCACCATGCGCCCGCAGCTCCTTGCACGTCGTTCTCCTTCGGCACGTCGAGTCTCATCGGCAGGGCGGGACCTTATTGGTTGTCCAGATCGGAGTGGTCGCAGGTCAGCGGTGGAAGGGGAACGCCCGGCGCGACAGCGCGGTGAGCGCCTGCGCGGTCACCCACGTCGGGGTCTGGACGACGCTGCGGCTGTAGCGGACGCTGCCGTCGCGCTGGACGAGCGACCCCAGGTACCCCAGCGGCGAGCGCGAGCCGCGCTTGCGCACGCGGTCGAGGTTCACGCGCGCGGCCACCAGCCCCTGCACTGCGAAGGCCGTGGACTGGGCGTTGCTGGCACCGCGGCTGACGGCGAAGCCGCCGTCCCGGTTCTGGTGCGCACGCAGGTAGGTGACCGCCCGCGAGACCGGCCGGCCGCCGCGACCGGCCGCGACCATCGCCTGCAGGGCGGCGCCGGTGTCATCCACCCCGCTGCCGTTGCCCTTGCGCTGGAAGGACCAGCCGCCGTCGTTGTTCTGCTGACGCGCGACGAAGCGCCCGGCGCGCTTGACGGCGCCGTCGGACCGGCCGGCCCCGCCCGCGCGCAGCGCCAGGAGGAAGAACGCCGTCTGGTTCGTCAGCCCGGACACCGAGCCGTCCGAGCGCTGGCGCTTGCGCAGCACGCGCAGCAGGACGCGGCCCTTGCTGTCGCGCGCCCGCTGCCCGCAGGCGCGCAGCGCGAGGATCGAGCGCTCGAGGTCGCCGGCGTTGTTCTGGCCGACCGCCTGGCGGCGCAGCAGCGTCACCGTCCGGGACGGGCAGCGCTTGCCCGCGGCGCCGAGCCCGATCGCCGACCAGGCGGTGAAGAGGGACGTCGAGGCCTGCCCGCGCGCCGCACCCCAGCCACCGTCGGCGTTGCGCGAGCGCTGCAGGTAGGTCAGTGCCCGGCTCTTGGCCGTGGCCGCCTGCGCGCGGTCGGCGCCCAGCGGGCCCGGTCCGCCGGCGAGCGCCAGCGCGAACGCCACGCCCGTCACGGCCACCACGCCCGAGACGACGCCAGCGCCCGGCAGCGCCACCGGCACCCAACGGACCTCCATCCGGGTGCGGAAGCGCTCCAGCGCGCGCACGAACGCCGGCCCGAAGGCCAGGCAGAAGAGGACGTTGCCGATCGCGTGCGCGAGGTTGTAGGAGAGCGAGACCCCGCTGATGACGAGGAACTGGCTCAGCGTGTGCGACCCGCTGAGCGACACCCAGCTCTGGAAGTCCATGATCACGCCGAAGCCCATGCCCGCCGCGCCGCAGCAGAGCGCCAGCGGCCAGCGGCCCAGCCGGCGCCCGGACATGACCGCGAGCGTCGCGCCGAAGATCCCGCACAGCCCCCACGCCCCCATCTGGAACGGCGTCCACGGCCCCTGGCCGAAGAAGAGGTTGGACGCCAGGGCGGCGACCGCGCCGACGGCGAAGCCCGGCGCCCCGCCCAGGACGTAGCCGCTCAGCAGGACGATGTCCGTCGTCGGCTTGACGTTCGGCAGCGGGGCGAAGGCGACGCGGCCGATGGCGGCCAGCGCGGCGAGCGTCGCGACGAGCGCGAGCACCTTCGTCGAGGGCGCCGAGCGCTCGTACCAGCCGAAGCCGGCCGTCAGCGCGAGGAAGAGGATGGTGAACGAGGCGAGGGTCCAGGTCATCGACCGATCTCCAGGGGTGGTGGGGGCTGCGACGACACGGCGGGCGCGGCGTCCGTGGTCAGGTCGGCGGCGCGCTCGCGCAGGAGCACGGCGCCCGCCTCGGGGGTCAGGACGCCGGCGTCGCCGCCGAGGATGCGCGCGGTCTCCGTCGCGAAGTACCAGCCACCGCTGAGGACCTCGGCGGGGCTGCCGTCGGCGATCGGGCGCCCGTCGGCCATGAGGACGACGCGGTCGGCGAAGGCGGCGGCGAACTCGGCGTCGTCGGCGGCGACCAGGACGGCGGCGCCCGCGTCGGCCAGCAGCGAGACGCGCTCGGCGAGGTCCGCCTTGGCGCCGCGGTCCATGCCGCGCGTCGGCTCGTCCAGGGCGACGACGGCGGGGGGCGCGGCGTCCTCCACGTCGCCGAGGACGACCGCGAGCGCGAGACGCTGGCGCTGGCCGCCGGACAGGTCGCGCGGGTGGCGCGCGGCGTCGACGAGCAGGCCGGCGCGCTCGCGGGCGCTCACGGGCGCCTCCTCGCCTACGGTCTCGTGCAGGAGGTAGTCGCCGGGGTGTTGCAGGAGCAGCGCGACGCGGCCGCCGCCGGGGACCTGCACCCGGCCACGCGTCGGCGCCAGCAGCCCGGCAGCGTGGCGCAGCAGCGTCGACTTGCCCGCGCCGGTGTGGCCCATCAGCGCCACGCGCTCGCCCGGGACGAGCGTCAGGTCCACGGCGCGGAGGATCGCGCGGCC
>CAZRLR010000517.1:0-3007 GCA_964600395.1 uncultured Conexibacter sp. | reverse complement strand
CCACGGCGTAGAGCCCCTCGACCGACGTGCGGTGCGTGAACGGGTCGACCGCCACGCCGCCCATCGAGTAGTGCGCGGTCGGCGCGACCTCCATCGGCTGACGGGTGATGTCGATCATCGCGAGGTCGATGAACTGGCGGTACATCCGCGGCAGGCGCTCGAGGATCTGCTCGGCCGGCAGGTGGGAGATGTCCAGCAGGACGCCGCCGTGCTCGGTGCCGCGGCCCTCCGCGATCTCGGTGTAGTTCGCCAGCGCCAGGCGGTCGCGCGTCGTGAGCTCCATGCGCTGCGGGTCGTAGCGCTCCATGAAGCGCTCGCCGTCCGCGTTGCGCAGGATGCCGCCCTCGCCGCGGACGGCCTCGGTGACGAGCGTGCCCGCCGCGTCCTCGGGCTGGATCATCCCGGTCGGGTGGAACTGGACGAGCTCCATGTCCTGCAGTTGCGCGCCCGCGCCGAGCGCCAGGCGCATCGCGTCGCCGGTGTTCTCGTCGCGCCGCGAGGAGGAGCGGCGGAAGATCCGGGTGTGCCCGCCGGCCGCGAGGATGACCGCGTCGGCGAGGATGATCGTCCGGCTGCCGTCGTCGAGCGAGAAGCCGTAGGCGCCGAAGCAGCGGCCCTGGTCGACGAGGAGCTGCGTGACGTAGATGTCGTCGCGGAAGGGGACGTTGCGGGCCTGCGCGGCGGCGAGCAGGCTCATCTGCACCTCGCGCCCGGTGTAGTCCCCGGCGAAGCACGTGCGGCGGTAGCGGTGGGCGCCGAAGAAGCGCTGGGACAGGCGACCGTCCTCCTCGGTCGCGAAGCGGGCGCCGAAGCGCACGAGGTCGTCGATCGCCTCGTCGGCGTGCTCGCAGAGGTGCTCGACGATCGCCGGGTGCCCGAGCCAGTAGCCCTCGTTGAGCGTGTCGGCCACGTGCTGGGCGATCGAGTCCTCGGGGTCCATCGTCCCCAGCACGGCGTTGATGCCGCCCGAGGCCAGGACGGTGTGCGCGTCGTCGCGGCGGCGCTTGCCGAGGACGAGGGTCTGGACGCCCGCGTCCTGCGCGGCGACCGCCGCGCGGAGCCCGGCCGCCCCCGAGCCGATGATGAGGACGCCGGTGGACAAGCGGGTCTGGGGCGGTGCTGCGCGCATCACGTTCACCTCTGAGGATCGGGACAGGTCTGCAGAGGGTCCGGGGCTCGCGGGCCGTCCGGCTCACGCCCGAGCGCGCGCTCGCGCCCGGCCGCGGCCTCCTGTGACGCAGCTCACTCAGATGGGGCCGGTCGCCTCCGCCAGGCCGGCGAGGTTCAGCAGCTGGCGGCGCATCATCACGAGGTCGCCCGGCGGCAGGACGACCTGCATGAGCCAGCCGATCGGCCCGCGCGGGTAGCGGACGAGGAACTTCACGACCAGGCGCGAGGCGGTGTCGCCGGCCGGGACGGCGGCATAGGTGCAGGCGACCTCACCGAACAGCGGGGAGGAGGTGCGCATCGTGATGCTGCGACCCGGCTCGAACGAGGTCACCGCGAAGATCGTGTTGATGCGCTGGCCGGCCTCCAGCGCCTCCAGCCCCGGCGTCAGCGTCTGCGGGCTGCGCCGACCGAGGTTGTCGATCTTGTCGTAGGAGTAGGGCGCGGCGCGCAGCTGGCAGAGCCAGCGGTACGTCGTGGCGGCGGGCGCCCGGACGGGGACGGCGCGGAAGAAGACGTCGTCGGGGTGGGGCATCAGCGCGTCGCAGGCGAAGGCCCGCCCCCGGTCCTCGGGCGTCGAGCCCCAGTCGCGGACGGTGGCGGGCAGGCGCATGCCCGGGATCGTCGCAGGCGCCGGGACGGCCACTGCGCCGACCGCGGCCGGCCGGACCGTTCAGCTGTCGGCGCCCAGCGCCTTGCGGCGCATGGACCACATCTGCGCCGAGCGCTCGAGCTCGAGGGCGGCGTTCCACGGCAGCGCCGGCGGCCCGAGCTCCGTGCGCATCGACGCCGCGGTGCGGCGCGCGAGGACGGGGTCGGCCCCGGGCCGTGCGGCGAGCTCGAGCGCGACGCGCTCGACGTCATCGGCGTCCACGGCCGCCCAGGCCAGGCCGAGCTGCGCGAAGCGCTCGCCGTCCACCCGCTCGCCGAAGAGCATCAGCGCGGCGGTCGCCTCGCGCACGCCCGTGCGCCCGAGGAGGACGCCGTGCCCGCCGCCGGGGTGCAGGCCGATCGGGATGAAGCCGGAGGCGAGCTTGGCGTCACGCGCGACGATCCGCAGGTCCGTCGCCATCGCGAGGTTCATCCCGGCGCCCACCGCGCCGCCCCGGATCGCGGCGATCGTCGGCATCGTGAGCTGCCCGACGCGCGCGAACGCGTGGTAGATGTCGCCCATCCCGTCGAACTGGTCGGGGTGCGCGGGATCCTCCCCGGCGGCCGCGAGCGTCGGGCGGTCGCCGCCGGCGCAGAAGTAGTCGCCCTCGCCGCACACGACGACGGCCCCGACGGACGGGTCGGCGTCCAGGTCGTCGCAGGCCCGGACCATCGACCGGGCCATCTCGACGGTCAGCGCGTTGCGGCGGGCGGGCGCGTCGAGGACGAGGCGGGCCACGCCACCCTCCTGCTCCACGCGGACATCGACGTACGGGGCGGGCATGGGCGCCACCGTACCTGGCGCCGGCCGGCGAGGCGGTCAGCGTGCCAACGTTTTCGCCGGACGGCCCTGCGCGCCGTAGTCGTCCGTGTGAAGCCGAAAGTCGCTGTGCTCGAGGTCGTCGCCGTGCTCGTCGGGGCGCTGGCGATCGCCGGGATGATCGTCGCGATCCTGCAGGTGGGGGCCGGCCCCGCGACGGACCCGAACCCCGGACAGGCGGCTGCGGCGCCGCCGGCCACGACCCCCGCGGCGTCGGTGACCGCGGCCGTCGACCCGGAGACCGCGAAGCTCGTCGCGACGGGCGCCAAGCTCTTCAAGGCCGACGCGTGCAACGCGTGCCACTCGATCGACGGCACCAAGGGCGTCGGGCCGACGTTCAAGGGCCTGGCCGGCAGCATGGTTGCCCTG
>CAZRLR010000516.1:0-3013 GCA_964600395.1 uncultured Conexibacter sp. | reverse complement strand
CTCGACGACGTCGGCGCCGGTCTCCTCGCAGACGTTGGCGATCTCGTTGATGAAGGAGATCTTGGTGGCGAGGAAGGCGTTGGAGGCGAGCTTGACCATCTCGGCGCTGGCGATGTCCGTCCGGACGAGCTCGCCGTTCTCCTGGCCGCCGTGCGTGGCGTTCAGCAGCGGGCGGTAGAGGTCGACGACCGCGTCGCCGGCCCAGCCGCCGTCGTCCCCCACCACGACGCGGTCGGGGTGCAGGAAGTCGGCGACCGCCGAGCCCTCCTTGAGGAACTCGGGGCAGGAGATGTAGCGGAAGCCCTCCTTGCCCTGCTCGGCGAAGACGCGCTTGATGTTGCGGCCGGTCCCGACGGGGACGGTCGACTTCATGACGAGCGCGTGGCGGTCGGACGGCGGCATCGCCGCGACGACCGCGTTGACGGCGGACAGGTCGGCGTCACCGGAGTAGGTCGGCGGCGTCCCGACGGCCACGAACAGCAGGCGCGCGTGCTCCAGCGCCGTGGAGATGTCGGTGGAGAAGTGCAGGCGCTCGCGGTTGCGGGCGACCATCTCCTCCAGCCCAGGCTCGTAGATCGGGATCTCGCCCCGCTCCAGGCCCGCGATCTTCTCCGCATCGATGTCGATGCAGTAGACGTCGCTGCCCAGTTCCGCGAACCCTGCCGCGGTGACCAGTCCGACGTATCCGGTGCCGATGACGCCGATCGGCTCTCGCTCTTGCGTGCTCATATGCGCGGCGGAGGGTATTGGGTTGGCGCGCGCGCCGCCCCGCTCGGCGGAAATCAGGTGCCGATGCGCGTCAGGGATTCGGCTCCGACCCCGGCGACCCTGTCGGCGCCCTACGTCCCGATGCGCGTCAGGGATTCGGCGATCCCCAGCATCTGCTTGTTCGTCAGCGACTGCAGCAGCGTGTTCGAGACCCAGTAGACGGCGCGCGGCGTGCGCCACGCGACCAGGCGCAGGCGGTCGCCGTCGCGGAAGAGCTCGTACTTGCGCCCGTTGATCTTCCGGGTCTCGGACGGGTTGTCGAGGATCGGCGGCGCCTTCCACGTCATGCCCTGGACCCCGTAGTACTGGCCCGTGCCGGGGGCCGAGACGACGATCCGGTAGGCCTGGAAGCTGTTCTTGCCGCGGTCGCGGATCCGGTAGGACCGCGACCCCTCGGTGCTGTAGGCCGAGCCGATCGCCGCGAGCTTCGGGTAGTAGACGGGGAACGTCGCCGGGCGCTTGGGGTCCGTCGCCAGGCGCACGCCGAGGTCCTCGGCAACCTGCTTGGCCTCGAACAGGCCGGCCGGGACGGACGAGTTCGTCCGGCGCTTGCGCCGGCGCTGCTCCTTCTCGCGCTTGCGGTCGGTCTTCGTCTTCTCGGGCGTCCCCCGCCCGCCCTTGCTGCCCTTGGCGTCCATGAACTGCTTGCGCAGGCGGGCCAGCGACTCGGGCGAGATCGCCAGGTCCGAGCTGCCCGGGATGTCGGTGACGGTCTGGAACTGGATCTCCTGCACCGGGTTGCTCGCGGACTTCACCGCGAGCTTGAGCAGGCGCAGGATCGCCGTCTCGTCGCGGATGTCGGTCTGCGTGTACTTGCCGAAGATCTTCAGCAGCGTCTTGCGGTCCCCGAAGATGCGCGAGAGCCCGATCTGGTCCTTGGCCTGGCGCAGGAAGTCCTGCTGGCGCGCGGCCCGCACGAGGTCGGAGTCCAGGTGGCGGAAGCGGACGAACGCGAGGGCGTCCTCCCCGCAGAGCCGCTGGTAGCCGGCCTTGACGTCGATGACGGCGTACTGGCCGCCGCCGCCGGCCGGCGGCATGTTGTCGTTGAAGTACTTGCGGTCGACGTCCATGAAGACGCAGCCCAGGCGGTCGACGGCGCGCTGGAAGCCGCCGAAGTTGATGTTCACGACGTGCGTGATCGGGACGCCGAGGAGGTTGCGGATCGTCTTGACGGCAAGCTTCGGGCCGCCGTTCTCGTAGGCCGCGTTGATCTTCTGGCGCCCGAAGCCGGGGATGTCCACCCGCAGGTCGCGCGGGATCGACATGACCGCCGTCGCGCCCTTGGAGGGATCCAGGCGGATGAGGAGCATCGTGTCCGAGCGGGCGGGCGTCCCGTTCTTCTTGTCGACGAAGCGGCGGTCGGAGCCGAGGACGAGGATCGTCTGGGGACCGCCCGGGTCCACGTCGTCGAGGACGCCCTTCTCGTCGAGGTCCTTCAGCGGCGCGGTCTGCGCGCTCGTGAAGATGTCGACGTCGTCCTTGAGCTCGAGCAGGATCGTCGTGGCGACGATGCCCGCCGTGCTGAGGACGATGATGAGCGCGGCCAGCGCCATGCGCTTGATGACCGCGAAGCCGGGCCGGGGCGGGGCGCCCTCGAACGCGCTCACAGGGCCCCCAGCCGGTCCAGGGACCGCGCCAGTCCGCGCATCTGCTTGTTCGTGAGGTCGAGGCTCAAGGTGTTGGAGACCCAGTAGGTGGCCCGCGGCGTGCGCCAGGCGATCGTGCGCACGTGCTTGCCGTCGTAACGCTGCTCGTAGGTCCGCCCGCGCATGCGCAGGGGCTCGAACGCGCCGTCCAGGATGGGGGGATTCTTCCAGGTCGTGCCCTGGACACCGTAGTACTGCCCCTCCAACTCGTTCTGGACGGCGACGATGCGGTAGGCGCGATGCGGACGGTCGGCGCGGTCACGCAGCGTGTACACGCGCGGGTTCGGCGCGTTCTCGGTGCTCTGGGGGTAGCGGGCCTGCGGGGTCATCGCCTTGGCGAAGTACAGCGGAAAGCCCGGCTGTCCCTTCGCCGCGACCGGGACGACGAGGTCCTGCCCCAGGCGCGTCGCGGCCACCAGCCCGTAGCCGGCGTACGTCTGCGCGGTCCCCGGACGGCGCCGGTGCGGCCGCCGCGCGCGCGGCTTGGCGGGCGTCTTGCCGTCCTTGGACCCGGCCGCCTCCTTGGCGGGGTGCAGGAAGGCGCGGACCGCGCCGGCGATGCCCTCCGGGGTCGCGGTGACGTAGGAGTCCAGCGGGTC
>CAZRLR010000515.1:0-3015 GCA_964600395.1 uncultured Conexibacter sp. | reverse complement strand
GCGATCACCGGAACTCCGACGGTCGCCGCCTCGAGATATTTCACCGCGCCCTTGGCGGCGACGAACGGATGCCGCCAGTCGAGTGGGGCCAGGCTCGCGGTGCAGGTCGCGATCAAGCCCGGAAGCGCCGTCCACGCCACGACGGCCTTGAGGAACCACTCGAAGACGAGGCCCGCGGTGATCGTCCCGCCCAGGCGCGCCGCGCGCCGCCCCGGGACACCGGGCGTGGGGAGGCCACGGCGCGGCCCGCGCGGGGCGCCGGCGCGGTAGACGACCCGACCCTCGGCGTCCCGCCGGCCGTCGGCGGCGCCGGCGCCGTCCGCGCGACCGGGCGACCCGGCGAGCTCCTGCTCGCGCGCGCGCAGCGCCTGCAGGGCGGCCAGGTCGTCGTCGGCCCCGCGTCGCCCGCCACCGAGGCGGGCGAGGAAGGACGGGCGCGCGCGGTGGCGGCGGTAGTCGGGACGGTCGTCGGGGGCGTTCGGGTCGGGCACCGCCACACATCGTGGCGCACGGGGCGGCCGCGGCGCGCACCGCTCCGTGCGCGACGCGGGGCGCCGCGGCGGGCCACGGGTACAGTCCCCGGATGCCGCAGGCCTGCGTCATCGGTGTGGACCTCGGTGGCACGAAGCTGCTGGCCGGGGTCGTCGACGCCGACCTGCACGTCCATCACCGGACCGTCCGCGCGTCGGCCGGTGGGGACCTGTCGGCCGTCCTGGACCGCATCGTCGACGGGGTCCATGAGGCCATCCGCCACGCGCCGGGCGAGGTCCGGGCCGTCGGCTTCGGGATCCCGTCGCTCATCGACCGGCGGCGCGGCCTGGCGGTCTCGACGGTCCACCTGCCGATCCACGACCTGCCCTTCGCCGACATCATGGCCGAGCGCCTCGGCCTGCCCGTGCTCGTCGACAACGACGCGAACGTCGCGATGCTCGCCGAGCACCGCCGGGGCGCGGCGGCCGGCACCGACCACGCGGTCCTGCTGACGATCGGGACGGGCGTCGGCAGCGGGATCGTCGTCGACGGGCGGCTCGTCCGGGGCGCGGTCGGCGCGGCCGGCGAGCTCGGTCACATGGTCGTCGACCTCGACGGGCCGCCCTGCCACGGCAACTGCCCCAGCCGCGGCTGCCTGGAGTCGCTCGTCTCCGGCAGCGCGCTGGCGCGGACCGGGCGCGAGACGGCCGCCGCGGACCCGGGGGGCGCGATCGCCGCGGCGCTCGCGTCCGGCCGCCCGCTGACCGGCGCGCTCGTGACGGAGCTCGCCCACGACGGGGACCCCGGGGCGCGCGCCTGCCTGACCGCCGCCGGCGAGGCGCTCGGCGTCGGCATCACGAACATCGTGAACATCTTCAACCCGGAGGTCGACGTCATCGGCGGCGGGGTCATCGCGGCCGGCGAGCTGCTGCTCGGCCCCGCCCGGCGGGTCGTCGCCGAGCGCGCGCTCGCGCCGTCGCGCGACGTCGTGCGCATCGTCCCCACGCGCTTCGGGGCGGAGTCCGGCATGCTCGGCGCGGCGCTCATGGTGCAGGAGGAGCTCCCCCGATGAGCAGCGCCCCGGGCCGCCTCGTCGTGTGCCCGACCCCGATCGGCAACCTGGAGGACGTGACGCTGCGCGTCCTGGCCGTCCTGCGCGACGCGGACGTCATCGCCTGCGAGGACACCCGGCACTCCAGGCGCCTCCTGGACCGCTACGAGATCGCCACGCCGCTCGTCAGCTACCACGAGCACAACGAGCGCTCCCGGGCGGACGACCTCGTCGCGCGCCTGCAGGGCGGCCAGACCGTCGCGCTCGTCTCCGACGCCGGCATGCCGCTCGTCAGCGACCCGGGTGCCGTCCTGGTCGGCGCGTGCGTCGCCGCCGGCGTGCGGGTCGAGGTGCTGCCGGGGCCCTCCGCGGTCCTCGTCGCGCTCGCCGTCAGCGGCCTGCCGTCCGAGCGCTGGCGCTTCACCGGCTTCCTCCCGCGCAAGGCGGGCGAGCTGCGCACGCTGCTGCAGGGCGCGGCGTCCGAGACGCTCGTCGCCTTCGAGTCCCCGCGCCGCGTCGGCGCATCGCTCGCCGTGCTCGCGGAGCTGGACCCCGAACGGCCCGTCGCGCTCTGCCGCGAGCTGACGAAGGTCTACGAGGAGGTCGTCCGCGGGACCGCCGCCGACCTGGCCCGGCGGTACGCCGGCGCGGAGGTCAAGGGGGAGGTCGTGCTCGTCGTCGGACCCGCCCTCACGGCCGCCGACGGGGGCGACGGCGACCTGCTGCCGGCGCTGCAGGCGCTCCGGGAGCTCGTGGCCGCCGGCGCCAAGCCGCGGCCCGCCGCGAAGGTCGTCGCGGCCCTCACCGGGTCGAGTGCGAACACCCTCTACCGCGCGCTGACCGAGAAACGTTGAAAACCGGCACGTGAGACCGGACCGACACTGACAAGCGCCAGGGCCGGGCTTACGCTCGCCCCATGTTCGGAGCCAAGAAGAAGCAGCAGCAGGCGGAGAACCTGATGGCGACCGGGGTCCGCGCCGTCGGCACCATCACGAACGTCCGCGACACCGGCATGACCGTCAACGACAACCCGCGGGTGGAGATGACCTTCCGCGTCGAGCCGCTCGACGGCAGCCCCGCCTTCGAGGCCCGCAAGACGAAGGTCGTCTCGCGCGTCCAGATCCCCCAGATGGGGCAGCGCTACCCGGTCTGGTTCGACGCGCAGGACCCGTCGGTCTTCGCCTACGCGGTCGTCCAGGACGACACGGGGCGCGCCCAGATCGCCGCGATGTTCCCGGGCGCGTTCGGGGCGGACGGCAGCGGGGTCGGGATGGTCGCACCGCCGGCGCCCGTGGCCGCGGACCCGGCCGGGGGCGCCTCGGCGATCGCCGACCGCATCCGCCAGCTCGACGCCCTCAAGGCGGCCGGCGTGGTGGACGACGCCGAGTACGCCGACCAGAAGGCGCGGATCCTGGCTGCGCTCTGACGCGCGACCTACCCAAACCATCCCTAACATGTTGATCTTCCAGCAATGATGCGCCCCGGAACGCCTC
>CAZRLR010000514.1:0-3024 GCA_964600395.1 uncultured Conexibacter sp. | reverse complement strand
GGCTGCCCGGTTTCACGACCGATGACTTCCACGCATTCATTCTGCCGGTAGGGATACTGCAAGGTGCAGGTTTCGCCGGTGCAGCGACCGGCGTCAACCTCGCGCGCGACATCGAGTTCGGCTGGTTCGATCGTATGTTGCTTGCACCGGTTTCCCGCAGCAGTCTGCTGATCGGGACAGTGCTCTCGGCGTCGTTCCGTTCGCTGCTGCCGTCCACACTTTTGATACTGCTTGGTTTTACACTTGGCGTCCCCTGGCCGGGGGTCGATGGACTGATAATCATCGTCGCGCTCTTTACTGTGATGGCGGCAACAGCGGCATGCTGGGGGGTCACAGTCGCGCTTAAGTTTCGTACGCAACAGGCAGCACCGTTAATGCAGGTGGTGGTGTTCGCTGGCACGCTATGTACGTCTGCCTACGCCCCACTGGCCCTCTTGACCGGCTGGCTCAAACCCGTTGCCGAGATAAACCCGGTGACTCAGGTGCTGGAAGGAATGCGCCAAGGTTTCGTCACACCAATCAGCTGGACGACGACCTGGCAGGCCTTCGCCACTGCTTTCGCTATGGCACTCGTACTAGGCCTACTCGCCCTCCGTGGCATGCGCGCCGCTGACCAGTAGTTAAGCCAACTCAGCGGCTACTTGCCCGATCTCATCCATATCTCCCGCGGTTGGGACCCACGGCAGCTTCAGAGGGTCGCTTTTATAGCGCGGGATCACGTGGATGTGGAAGTGGAAGACAGTCTGCCAGGCATCGCTGCCGCAGGAGTTAAGTAGGTTGATGCCGTCGGCGCCGAGCTTGTCGCGTAGACGGGTCGCCAGTTGTTTTGCCACCTGGCTGCAACGGGCAAGATCTTGCTCGTTGATCTCATAGAGGTTTTCGGCGTGTTGTTTGGGGATTACGAGTAGGTGTCCACGCGTCGCCGGATTGATGTCCATGAAGGCCAGCGTGTGTTCATCTTCATACACCTTGCTGGCAGGTATTTCCCCGGCCACGATCTTGCAGAAAAGACAGTCGGTCATAGTTCAAGCTTAGAGGCTGTTCCGGTGGTTTGGCTGATTGCAACTAACGGTTAGCTTCCAGCCATTTCCGGGCGTGCTCCAGCGCCTCTTCCGATGTCTCGATCTCACCGCAGTAACGTGCAGCATCAAGCTCTTGCAGCTCCGCGCCCTGTTGCTCGCACTCCTCAATTCCTAGTTGGACTGCCAACTCGTCACCGCGAATCAGCGGTTTTCGTTCACGGCTTGTCCACTCCAGCGCAACCGGCAAAACATGGTCGGCCAGTGCGAGATGTTGTTCGATCGCCTGCTGTGAGTTACGCCCACGGGTTGCCAGCCGATCGACAACAGAGAGCACTGTCACGTCCACTTCCACCGGGCTGGTCTCGTTCAGGTATTCGTAGAGTTGGCGGTTGTTGAGCGGCGCGGAATGGACGAGGAAACCAAGTCGTAAGTGGTGTTCGGCCAAGTCTGCCATGTAATTGGTGAGCTTCTGGGAAGCACGCAACCGGCGCATTATCTTGCGCGTTAGCTGAGCGCCTTGGATGTCGTGATCGAAGAACGTGATTCTCCCCTCGTCACTACGAGCGTATGTAGCGGGCTTCGCACAGTCGTGTAGAAGTGCGCCAAATCTCAGTGCCTGCCAGTGAGTCAACTCATCGGAGAGAACCTGTGAGAGTCGCCGAGCGACAGCTGGTCCAGCGGGGCCTAGTGGTGTCGGATCGACTTCCAGGTCGATCACGTTCTGTAGTACCAGCAGCGTATGTTCGAACACATCGAGGTGGTGATATTCGCTCTGTTCGATGTTCTTCAGAGCGGCGACTTCTGGCATCACGGCCGTAAGCAACCCTAGTTCCTCCAGCGACCTAACACCCTCAACCGCCCGGTCGGACCCCACGATTCGCTTCAACTCAGCGAAAACTCGTTCCTGTGCCACACTTTCCAGGCCAGCTACCGACTCACTGGCCAGCTCTCCAGTTGTCTGGTCGAAGCTGAAGCCGAGCTCACAGCCCATCCGCACCAACCGCAGCGTGCGGAGAGGATCTTCTTGGAATGAGGTCTCGGAGACCGCCCGCAAGGAACGGTTTTCAATGTCTGAGACTCCTCCGAAGAGGTCTAGGATCTCCCCTCCTGCTACTGGACGGGCAAGCGCGTTTACTGTGAAATCGCGTAGCGCTAGGTCGGCCTCAATCGAGCCACCGCGGATCTCGCTGATGTCGAGCTGCCACTCACCTTTCCGGTCGATCAGTCGCCACGTACCGAACTCGTCAGAAAGCGCAAATGCATGCGCTGACAGACGTTTTCTCAGTCGTTTCGAGAGCGCTGCCACATCTCCATCGACGACTAAATCGATGTCGTAGAGCTCACGCCCAAGAAGCTCATCGCGAATGGTACCCCCCACGATCCAGGCCGGATGACCGGCCAGAACAGTCGCTATCTCATTCTGAAACGCGGCATCCAAGCTATTCATGAACTCCGTATACACGTGGGACTCTCGGCGAGATTCCACAGGTAATTTCGTAGTTGATCGTGTCGAGTTTCTGGGCCCACTCCTCAGCGAGGACCCGTTCCTCGGACTGCTCGCCGATCAGAACCACCTCATCACCTACCTGCACACCCGAGTTAAGACCGAGATCGACAGTGATGTTGTCCATACTGATCGTGCCGATCGAGGGGTAGCGTCTACCACCGATCAGCACCTCGAAGTTATTCGTCAGCGAGCGCCGAACCCCATCGCCGTAGCCAATCGGCAGCACTGCAATCTCTGTCGGTTCCCGTGCGATGAAACGCCGGCCGTAGCCAACACTCCCACCCGGTGCAATCTCTTTCACCTGCGCGACGTAGGAAGTCAGTTTTAGCGCTGGTCTGAGCTGGTGTGTCGTCGGTGTCTGACCGAATGGGTCGAGACCGTAGATCGCTATGCCACACCGAGCCATGTCGAAGTGAGCGTTCTTTTCCCGCAATAACGCCGCACTGTTTGCCGCATGCGCCGTCACCTCAGGCCAGCGTTGCTTGGCCTCTGCAG
>CAZRLR010000513.1:0-3024 GCA_964600395.1 uncultured Conexibacter sp. | reverse complement strand
TTACCGTCCGCTAGCGGCGCTCGCTGCAGCTCTACGCGCCGGGGACGATCGTCTCCGTCGTCCGCTCGAGCGCCCGCGTCAAGCAGGTCCCCGGCGGGTCGTTCGTCGCCGCCGGCCGCCTGCTCACGCGCGGCGACTCCTACGTCGCCGACACGTACGCCCCACGGCCCACGCGGGCGCAGCTGCGGGCGGCGTCCACCGAGTACCCCGACGACGCGCGGGCGGCCCTCGGCGTCGAGCTGCCGGCCCGCGTCGGCGGGCCCTCGTCGCTGGACCCGCAGACGGGCCGGGTCGATCCCCGTCGCGCGTCGGTGATCCTCCCGCCGGCGTGGGGCGTGACCGACGCCACCCTGCGCCTCTCGTCGACCGGTCAGGTCTACGACGACGGCGCCGACACGATCCGCGCCTCGCAGTACGCCCGCGTGTGGACGCTGGCCCAGCGGCTTCGGGCGGCCTCCACCTCGCCGTACGACCTCGTCCTGCGGGTCCAGCGGCGGGTGCGCCAGGGCGCCGTCTACGACGAGCGTCCGCCAAAGGCGCGGCTGCCGCTGGACAGCTTCCTCTTCGACGTGCGCCGGGGCTACTGCCAGCAGTTCTCCGGCGCGATGGCGCTCCTGCTGCGCATGGCGGGCGTCCCCGCGCGGGTCGCGTCGGGGTTCGCGCCCGGGCGCCGCGACCGGTCGCGCAACGCGTACATCGTCACCGACCTCGATGCGCACTCGTGGGTGGAGGTGTTCTTCCCGGACCTCGGGTGGGTCGTCTTCGACCCGACGCCCGCGGCGGGCGCGCCGGCCAGCATCGTCGGCAGCCCGGCGACGACGGTGCAGTCGGCCGACACCGGCGATCGCGGGCGCCTGACGCCGATCGCCGGCGGCGCGGCGGACGACGACGCGGGAGGCGGCTCGGCGGCCTGGCTCGTCGCCGGGGCGGTGCTCCTCGGCACGCTCGCCCTCGCCCTGCTCGTCGCGCTCCTCGTCGACCGCCGACGCCGCCGCGCCGCGCTGGCCGCCGGCGGCCCCGAGCTCGCCGAGCTGCTGCACGCGCTCGCCGTCACCGGCCGGGACGTGCCGCCCGGGACGACGCTCGTCGACCTGCAGCGGCGCTTCGCCGGCAGCGCCGACGCCGGGCGGTACCTGAAGGCCGTCGTGCGCGGGCGCTTCGCGGACGGTCCCGGGCCGGACGCCGAGGACCGCGCGGCGCTGCGCCGGGCCCTGGCCCAGGGCCTGGGGGTGCGGGGCTCCCTGCGCGCCTGGTGGGCGCTGCCGCCCGCCCTCGGCGCCCGCCGCACGACGCGCTGACCCCGCTGCGGGGACCCCTCCGGCGCCCGCCCTATCCTCGAAGCGGTGTCGCACGACTCCCCGTACGAGCTCTTCCGCAACGGCAGCGCGCTGCTGGACCGCCGCGACTTCCACGCGGCCGCGGTCCCGCTGCGGCGCGTCGCCGAGCTCGAGCCCGACAAGGCCAGCGTGCGCGAGGCCCTGGGCCGCGCGTACTTCGGCTCCCAGCGCTACCGCGACGCCGTCGTCGAGTTCGAGGCGGTCGTCGCCGGGGCGCCGACGAACCACTTCGCGCTGTTCTGCCTCGGCCGCTGCCTGCAGCTGCTGGGCCGCCACGCCGAGGCGCGGGCGCCGCTGACGCAGGCCGCGCTCCTGCGCCCCGACCGCCAGGACTACCGCGAGTACCGCGACCGGTCCGTCCGCGACGCGGCCGACGCCGCGTAGCGCACGTCCTGGGCGGCGTCCACGAGCGCGGCCAGCGCCCGCTCGAGCAGCGCCGTCCCGTCCGGCGGCCACGGCAGCTCGCCCTGGAGCCAGACCTCGCCGCCGAGCGTCGCCGTGAAGCGCACGAGCGTCAGGCGCCGGTTGCGGTACAGCAGCGCGGCGGGATCCACGACGCCCGGCCGGCACACCGGCGCCTGCAGCGCCAGGAGCGCGGGGGCGCCGCCGCGGACGGCCAGGCCGACGTCCAGCGGCCATCCGCCGACGTCGGGCAGGGTCAGGCCCCAGGCGTCCGGACCGGCGCGGCGCCACGGCTGACCCAGCTCGTGCAGGAACGACTCGAGGACCATGAGCTTGCTATGTTTGCGCCACAGCTTTCGTGCTGGCGCACCTGCGCCGGTGGTCGGTGGAAAGCGGGCGCCCGCCCGCTTTTTTTTATGTCACGAGGAGAGTCCATGTCCAGCCGCATCCAAGACGAGGTCGAGGCCACGCTCAGCGCCGCCGAACCCGATGTCGAGGTGCTGCTGGCCGAGGTCCACGGCGGTCAGACGCTGCGGCTCTTCGTCGACCATCCCGACGGGGTGACGCTCGCCGTCTGCGAGCGCGTGACCAAGGCGCTGGACGGCTTCACCGAGCGCTACGCGCTCGAGGTCTCCTCGCCCGGCCGCGACCGTCCGCTGACCAAGCCCCAGCACTTCCGGCGGTTCCTCGGGCGGCGTGCCCGGGTCCGCACCCGCGACCCGCACGACGGTCGCAAGTCCTTCACCGGCGAGCTCGTCGGCGCTTCTGACGACGCCGTCACCATCGCCGCCGACTCCGGGATCATCGCGATCCCGTACGTCGACATCCACCGTTCGAACCTCGTCGAGGAGTAGTCACATGTCACGCGAGATCCTGGAAGCGATGGGCGCCCTCGCCCGCGAGAAGGGCATCGCCCCCGACAAGCTGCAGACCGCCCTCGAGGACGCCCTGCTGTCCGCCTACAAGAAGCAGCCCGGCGCCGCGAAGTACGCGAAGGTCATCCTCGACCCCGAGACGGGGGACTACCGCGTCATCGAGCTGATCATCCCCGATCGCCTCGAGGCCCACATGATCGTCGAGACGATCGACGAGAACACGGTGCTGGACCCGGAGACCGGCGAGTTCGTCGAGCCCGAGGAGGTCGAGATCGGCCCCGACAAGTTCGAGGAGTACGCCGACCAGATCGAGGAGCAGGACGTCACGCCGGACGACTTCGGCCGCATCGCCGCCCAGACCGCCAAGCAGGTCATCCTGCAGCGCGTCCGCGAGGCCGAGCGGGACATGA
>CAZRLR010000512.1:0-3039 GCA_964600395.1 uncultured Conexibacter sp. | reverse complement strand
CCGGGGACGTCGACGACCCGCTCGACGAGCGCGAGGTTCAGGAGCTTGATGTTCGCCGTGGCGCCGACGAGCGACAGCGTCGGCCCGGCGCCGAGCGGAGCGGCGTGACGCAGGAGGACCCGCCGGGCGCCGACGCCCTTGGCCTGCGCGGTGCGGATCGGCTCCTCGGCGAGCGCCTCGCGCGTGGCGCCGTACATCGAGCGCAGCAGCAGGCCCGTGAGCGGGAGGGCGAGGACGACCCACGGCGCGAGCAGCGCGGTGAGCCAGCGCCCGACGCCGTCGCCCGGCGGGACGTATCGCAGGGGGATGACGGCGAGCGCCGGCACCGCGCCGATCTGGTCGCCGAAGAGCAGCAGCAGCGAGAGGCCGACGACGAAGACGGGGGCGCAGAAGGCGACCATCGCGGCGCTCTGGATGGCCCAGGCCGTCACGCCGCGCCCGCGCCCGGCGGCGAAGGCGCCGCCGAGGAGGCCGCCGAGGAGCCCGAGGACGAGTGCGCCCCCGAGCAGCACGGCGTCGGCGCCGACCCCTTCGCGGACCGCGTCGGCGACCGCGGGGTTGCCGACGGCGCGCGAGGTCCCGAAGTCGAAGTGCAGGAAGACGCCCTCCAGGTACGGGCGCAGCGCCGCGCCGGGCGGGAAGAGGTCGGGCCGCAGCCCGCGCAGGAGGAGGAAGCCGACGGCCGTGGCGAGGACGACGACGGCGACCATGCCGAGCAGCCGGCGGAACACGAGCAGGACGAGCGACCGCACGGACATCGCCGTGGCTTATACCGGTCGGCCCGGCCCGGGAGGCGTCGATCGCGTTCGCCCGCTGCCGTCCGGTATGCGAACTAGTGTTCGTGCTATGGACCGGGGGATCCTGAAGGGGCTGGTCGACGAGGGGCTGATCGTCCGTGAGATCGGGCAGCGCCTTGGCGTGAGCCACGCGACCGTGCGCTACTGGATGGAGAAGTACGACCTCTTCACGCCGCGCGGAAGACAGTGGCGGGCCAGCGCGCAGGCTCGCCAACTCGGTCTCGGCGACCGGCCCGGCACGTGCCCGGTCCACGGCGAGGTGCGCTTCGTGCGGCGCGATGCGGGCTACCGCTGCGAGCGCTGCCGGGTGGAGGCAGTCACGAAACGGCGACGCCACATCAAGCGGGTGCTCGTTGACGAGGCGGGCGGGTGCTGTGCGGCCTGCGGCTACGACCGCTGCCTCGCCGCCCTCCAGTTTCATCATCTCGATCCGGACCGCAAGACGTTCGCCATCGCCGGCAATGGTCTGACCCGTTCGTTGGCTGCCTCGCGCGCCGAAGCGGCCAAGTGCGTGCTGCTCTGTGCGAACTGCCACGCCGAAGTGGAAGCGGGAGAGCGCGCGCTTCCCTACACTTCGGCGTCGACCGATCCGGGGTAGCTCAATCGGCAGAGCTCTCGACTGTTAATCGAGCGGTTGTGGGTTCGAGTCCCACCCCCGGAGCTGAGGTGCCGTCCTGGGAGGACGGCACGGGGACTGGGGCACGGAGGCAGGGGCATGCGAGCAGCACTCATCGCGACGGGCATCGCGGCGGTCACCGCGCTGGCGGGGCCGGCGGCGGCGCAGGCGACCATCACCATCAGCGGGCCGGCGACGACGCCCGAGTCGGGTACGGCGACGTACACCATCACGAGGACCGCGGCGATCCCGGTGGTCAACGCCGACGCGAGCGTCACCGTCACGACCGTCAGCGCCAGCGCGTCCGCCCCCGGCGACTTCACCTTCAAGACCCAGGACGTCGACCTGCCGTCGAGCCTGATGGGGTCGAGCGCGACGTTCGCCGTGACGATCGCCCCGGACACGACCGACGAGGCCGACGAGACCTTCTCGGTCAGCCTGAGCAACCCGCAGAACGACACGCTCGGCACCGCCGCCTCCGTCACGACGACGATCACCGACGACGACGCGCCCCCGACCATCGCGGTCGGGACGCCGACGCCGGCCGCCGAGGGCACCGGCACGGACGGCCCCGGCCTCGTCTTCCCGGTGGCGCTGTCGGCGCCCTCGGGCAAGAGCGTGACCGTGAACTACGCGACGGCCGACGGGACGGCGAGCTCGGCGGCCGACTACGTGCCCAAGAGCGGCACCCTGACCGTCCCGCCCGGTGCGTCGACCGCCACCGTCACCGTCCCGGTCGTCCCCGACGCGACCGACGAGGACGACGAGACGGTCGGCCTGACCCTCAGCGCCCCCGCGAACGCAACGCTCGGCGCGACCCCCACGGCCACCGGCACGATTGCCGACGACGACACCGCGACGCTCCGCGTGACAGGCGCCGTCGTCCTCGAGGGCGGCGCGGGCACGACGACCGTCGCGAACGCCCGCGTCGAGCTCTCCACCCCCAGCGCACGCGACGTCTCGGTCGCCTACGCGACGGTCGACGGGACCGCGACGGCCCCGGGGGACTACACCGCGACGAGCGGTCGCGTGACGATCCCGGCGGGCCAGAGCCTCGCGACCGTGCCGGTCACCGCCCTCGGCGACGCGGTGCCCGAACGCGACGAGGTGCTCGGCGTACGCCTGAGCGACCCGGCGGGAGCGGCGCTGGCGTCCGACGGTGATCTCGCGCCGATCGTCCTGACGAACGACGACGGCGCCGTCGTCGTGCCGACGACGCCCGTGACCCCCGGGACGCCCACGGGCCCGGGGGCGCCCTCCACCGGGGGCGGGACGGCGACGAAGGCCGTGACGCTGGGCAAGCCGGCGTTCAGCCGCACGACCGGGCGCCTGCGCTACAAGGTCACGTGCCCGTCCGGGGGCGGCGCCTGCCGCGTGGCCCTCACCGTCTTCTCGGTCCCGGCCGCGAAGTCGAAGGTCAAGGCGCTGCGCAGCGAGCAGCAGCTCGGGAGGAAGACCCTCACCGTCCCCGCCGGGAAGACGGTGACCGTGGAGTTGCGGCTCTCGACCCGCGCCCGCGGCTGGTTGCGGACGGCGCGGTCGATCAGGACGAACGCGTACGCCGTGTCCAAGGACGCGACGGGCGCCTATTCCACGGCGCGCGTCGCCGCGACGCTCAAGCGCTGA
>CAZRLR010000511.1:0-3058 GCA_964600395.1 uncultured Conexibacter sp. | reverse complement strand
TGATGCGGCCCTCGACCATCGACGCGCCGAGCGTCCCGGCGTTGAAGTTCACGAAGCCCTCGTGCATGACCGTCGTGCCCTCGGCCAGGTGGGCGCCCAGGCGCACCCGCGACGCGTCGGCGATCCGCACGCCGGACGGGACGACGTAGTCGACCATCCGCGGGAACTTGTCGACGCCGGCGACGTGCAGGGGCGTGCCGGCGGCACGCGCGCGCAGCGCGGCCGCTGGCAGCGCCGCGACGTCGACCGGCCCGCGCGAGGTCCAGGCGACGTTCGGCAGGACGCCGAAGAGCCCGTCGAGGTTCTGGCCGTGCGGCGCGACGAGGCGGTGGCTGAGCAGGTGCAGCCGCAGGTAGACGTCGGCGGCGTCGGCCGGCGGGGCGTCGAGGTCGATCTGCGTCACGACGGCGTCCGTCCGGGTGCCGCGGATCGGGTCCGTGGTGGCCGGGACGTCGAGCGGGGCCAGGTCGGCGCCCGCGCCCAGGCGGGGCTCGGGGTACCACGCGTCCAGGGTGCGGCCGGAGGCCTCGTCGACGGTGGCCAGGC
Organism: uncultured Conexibacter sp.; assembly: GCA_964600395.1. GTDB lineage: Bacteria > Actinomycetota > Thermoleophilia > Solirubrobacterales > Solirubrobacteraceae > Paraconexibacter. Next base: position 2,512 of record CAZRLR010000511.1, on the reverse strand, counting down.
CGGCGGCGCTTGCGATCCTCGTCATGCCCGGGACGCTACAACGCCTGCAGCGCCGACAGCAGGTCGGCGCTCACCTCGCCGGCGTAGACGGGGACGGCCCAGCCGCTGAGGTCCACGTGCAGCGATTCGTCGACCTCGACGGTGAGCTCGCCGCCGTCCAGCAGCACGGTCACCGGGGAGTCGCCGCCGCGCAGGACGTAGGCCAGCGCGGCGCCCGTGGCGCCCGTCCCGGAGGACATCGTCTCCCCCACGCCACGCTCGAAGATCCGCGCGCGCACGACGCCCGGCCGCACCTCGCAGAAGAACGAGACGTTCGTGCGGTTGGGGAAGAGCTCGCTGTGCTCGATCGCCGGGCCGATCGCCGGGAGGTCCAGCGCCTCGAGCTCGTCGCGGTCGGCGACGTGGATGGCGCACTGCGGGTTGCCGACCTGCAGGTGCTGGAAGCGGAAGCCCTCGACGGTCCCCTGCCCGTCGGCCCCGCCGGAGGGGAAGTCGGGCGAGCGCATCCGGGCGCGCCCCATGTCCACCTTGCACGTCGTGTCGGAGGTGATGGTCGGGCGGATCTCCCCCGCGACGGTCTGGATCGAGAACTGGTCGGCGTCCGTCCAGCCCGCGCGACGCAGGTAGAGGATCGCCTCGCGGGCACCGTTGCCCGAGAGCTCGGCCTCGGACCCGTCGGGGTTGAAGATCCGCAGGCGGGCGACGAAGCCGGGCTCGTCGGGCGGCGAGAGCTCCAGCACGCCGTCGGCACCGACGCCCAGGTGGCGGTGGCACAGGCGCGCCACGCGGGCCGGGGTCAGCTCGAGCGGCAGCTGCTCGCGCTCGACGATGAGGTAGTCGTTGCCCAGGGCCTGCCACTTCTCGAAGCGCATGCGCGGCAGCCTACGAGGCCGTGACGTGGTCCAGGGCCGCCGGCTGGGCGGCGAGCACGTCCCGCAGGCCCTGGGGCGGGTGGCCGGTGATCTGCAGCACGTCGTCGGTGACGAGGTCGAACTCGCCGCGCGCGATCGCGAGGTAGGTCGTCACCCACGCGTCGATCTGCCAGTCGGGGACGTCGGGGTCCATGCGCGTCTCGAACGCCTCCTGGATCGGCTCGTTGTAGAAGCCGATCGGCTTGCCCGAGATCTCCGCCATGAGGTCGGCCGCCTGCTGGAAGGTCAGCGCCTCCGGGCCGGTCAGCTCGTAGATCTCGCCGGCGTGCGCTGCGGGATCGCGCAGGATGGCCGTGAGGGCGTCGGCGACGTCGTCGCGGGCCACGCCGCCGAAGGCCCCGTCCCCACCGGGACCACGGATGACGCCGTCGGCGCCGACGAGCTGCGGGACGAAGTCCAGGTAGAGGCTGTCGCGGACCATCGTGTGCGCCATCGGCAACGTGCGCAGGTGCTCCTCCGTCGCATGATGGTCGCGCACGAGCGTGAACGTCGCGTTCGGGTCCGAGGCGCCGACGAACGACGTGTAGACGACGTGGGCGACGCCGGCCGCGGCCGCGGCGTCCAGGGCGCTGCGGTGCTCGTCCACGCGCGTGGCCGACTCCCCCGCAGAGACGAGCAGCAGCGTGTGGACGCCGTCCAGCGCGGAGCGCATCGCCTCCGTGTCGGCGTAGCCAGGGCAGGTGCGGACCTCGGCGCCGGCGAGCTGCGGTGCGCGCGCGGCGTCGCGGACGACGAGGCGCTGGGCGATCCCGCGGTCGGCCAGGCGCCGGGCCACGCGCCCGCCGAGGGCGCCGGTCGCGCCGGTGACGCCGATGAGCTGGTCGGTCATCGGCGACACGATATGGCGCCGCGCCGCGTCACGGCAGGAGCGCCGCGGCGACCGCCGCCGGCGTCCGTCCGGTGACGTCGACGAGCTCGACGTCCGGGAGCTTGCGCATCCACGTCAGCTGCCGCTTGGCGTAGCGGCGGGTGTGCGTCTTCATCGCCGCCACGTCGCCGCGCAGCAGGTCCTCGAAGCCGAGCGCCTTGCGGGCGGTCGCCGACGCGCCCGCGGCATCGGCGTCCCGCACCTCCTCGGCGACCCCCGCCGCGACCATCGCGTCGACGCGGGCGTCGATCGCCGCCATGAGCGCCGGCCGGTCCATCGTCAGCCCGACGAGCCGGGTCGGATGGCGCGTCTGCGTCGTCCACAGCTGGGTGTCCTCGGGGCCGGGCGGCGCCTGGCCGCTGTCGAGCAGCTCGAGCGTCCGGACCAGGCGGTGGGCGTCCGTGGGGGCGATCCGGGCGGCGACCTCCGGGGCGCGGGCGCCCAGGACGGCGTGCAGCGCCTGCGGGCCTTCGGTCTGCAGCCGGGCCGACCAGCGGGCCCGCACCGACGGGTCCACCGGGGCCCGCAGGTCGAGGTCCGCGAGCGCGGCGCGCAGGTACAGGCCGGTGCCCCCGACGACGATCGGCGCGGCGCCCTCGGCGAGCAGCGCGTCGATCTCGGCGTGCGCGTGGCGCGCGTAGAGCCCGGCGCTGAAGGCCTGATCGACCGGGACGAACGCGACGAGCCGGTGCTCCAGGCGCGCGCGGTCGGC
>CAZRLR010000510.1:0-3082 GCA_964600395.1 uncultured Conexibacter sp. | reverse complement strand
CAGGCGGTCCCGCCGCCCCCCGGGACGCCGGCGCGCCCGGGCGGGGGCGGCGGGCGGGTCGGCGACGAGCGCGGCGGTGCTCACCGGCTCACCGCCTGCCAGGTGAAGGCGAGCTTCGCGCTGAGCCCCTGCGCCGCCGCCGACGTCCCCGTGGGCAGCGTGACCTGCAGGCGGTAGGCGTGCTCCTCCCCGTCGGTCCACTCCGCCGGGGTCGCGCCCGTCGGGTCCGCCAGCGCGGTCCCGGTGCTCATCGGAAAGGCCGAGAGGGCGCCGTCGTAGAGGACGCCCGGGCCCAGGCCGCGCCAGGACGTCGGGTCGGGCGTGAAGCCGGTGCACGCGCCCGGGGCCGGGGTGCCGCCGATCGTCCCCCGCGTCACGGTGAGCGTCAGGGACGAGGCCAGCCCCGTGCCCCCGATCGTCCCGTAGAGCCGGATCTGCGCGGCGGCCGTCCCGTTGAGGCCGACGACGACGCAGCCGGTCGTGCTGTCGCCGGGCTGCGCGCCGGCGAGCGACAGCGCGGCGGTGCCGCGGTCGTTGTCGGTCAGCTCGAGGCTCGCGGCGCTCACGCTGTTGCCGGGCATGGAGGACCGCTGGTCGAAGGCCGACAGCGTCGAGCCCGACCACAGCAGCGAGGTGGCCAGCAGCCCCGCCGCCAGGGCGACGAGCTTGATGGTGTGGGGGGCGGGCATCGGCGGCGCCGGCCACCGCGGCCGGCGGCCGGGACTCAGGGGCCCGGCCGCCGGGACGGCAGCGTCGCGTGGGGGCTAGGAGGCCGCCGTGAACGCGTAGTCGACGGACGTCTGGGACCCCTGGTAGGAGTTGTCCGCGCCGCCCGTGCCGCCGTCGGGGAAGGTGACGACGAACTGGTAGCGGTGCGTCGCGCCGGCCGGGTAGGTGCCCAGGCTCGTGGACCCCATGCCGCCGATCGTGCCGCTGTAGACCGTCGAGGCCGCCGGGCAGCTCGTGACGCAGGCCGGGTCGCCCTGGTCGGTGATGACGATCGTCAGCTTGGACGACAGCGCCGGGGTGGCCGGCGTGTTCGTCAGGTTCGACTGCGTGAGCGTGAAGGCACCCGAGACCGAGCCGGTGTTCTTGATGTCGACGCTGCCGGTGGCGGTGCCGCCAGGGCGCAGGCCGGTCGCGGTGAGCACCGCCGAGCCGGCCTTGGAGTTCGTCTGGGAGATCGTGCCGGCGCTGAACACGTTGGACGGGTTCGCGGTGGCCGCGTTGAAGTTCGCGCCTGATCCGACGGCGATGCCGGTGGCGGCCAGGACGCCGATGAGGCCGGCCAGCACCTTGCGGGGTGAGGCGGTCCAGAGGGCTTGCATGCGGGACATCGGGGGGACTCCTTGTCGGGTGGCGGACGGCCGCGGCGCGGCCCGAGCATCCGTTGCTCCCCGTCGGTGTCGGCGCGTCCGGGGGCGCAGCACGAGCGCTGCGGACGCATGACCGGTCCGCGTTCAACTTCCGCCCCGGTCGGGCGACAACGGGGCCATGGCTCTGACCCGCGTGCATGCCCGCGCCGCCCGGCAACGGCTGCACGTCGGCTTCCTGGCGACCTTCACGGTCCTGCTGGTGCTCGTCGCCGGCGGCGTCGGGTACGTCGTGCAGGCCGTCCTGGCCTCCGACATCCGCTCCCAGCAGATCTCGGCCGCCCGCGAGCGCACCCGGCTGCTGGCCGACTCGGCGTTCGCGCCGGCGCTGGCGCGCAAGCTGCACGGGCGCACCGCCCGTGAGCTGACGCACTTCGACCAGGCCGCGCAGGCGGCCGAGCGCACCGGCGACATCGGCTCGCTCGCGGTGTGGGACCCGGACGGCCGGATCGTCTACGCCACCGACCACCGGCAGATCGACCGCCAGTACCGCCTGCCCGACGCCGTGGGCCGCGCGCTGACGGGGCGCACGGTGTCGCGCGTCCTGCACGAGCCCACGAGCCCGATCGACAAGTCGCGGGGCAAGCAGATCCAGGTCGCCGTCCCGCTCTACGGCCGCGACGGCAAGCCCCAGGCCGCCTTCGAGATCCACGTCCCCTACGGCCCGGTCGCCGCCGAGATCACCCGCGCGACGCGCCGCGTCAACCTCGTGCTGCTTGCCGCCGCGCTGCTCTTCGTCGGCGTCCTGTGGCCGCGGCTGCTGGCGGCCTCGCGCGCCCTGCACGACCAGAGCGACCCCGAGCGGCGCCGGACCGTCGCGCGCCTGCGCCGGGCCATCGACCAGGAGGAGCTCGAGCTCGACTACCAGCCGAAGGTCGACCTGCGCACCGGTGCGGTGACGAGCGTCGAGGCGCTCATCCGCTGGAACCACCCCAAGCGCGGGCGCCTGGCGCCGGGCGCGTTCCTGCCGGCCGCGTCCGGCAGCGACCTGATGGGCCCGCTGACCGTCCACCTCATCGAGCTGGCCCTGCGCGACTGCGCGGCCTGGCGGCGCACCGGCGTCACCGCCGGCGTCGACATCAACCTCTCGGCGGCGAACGTCCTGGACGAGCAGCTGCCCGCCGAGGTCGACCGGCTGCTGGCCAAGTGGGACCTGCCGGCCCGGGCGATCGGCTTCGAGCTGACCGAGGCCGCGATCCACGCCGACCCCGAGCAGGCCGGCGTCGTCCTGCGCGGCCTGGCCGACCGCGGCGTGCGCCTGGGCCTGGACGACTTCGGCACCGGCTTCTCGTCGCTGGCCGTCCTGCGGGACCTGCCGATCCGCGAGATCAAGGTCGACCGGACCTTCGTCAACGGCCTGACGAACTCGACCGCGGACGAGACGATCGTCCGCTCGACGATCGGCCTGGCCCACGACCTGGACCTCGTCGTCACCGCCGAGGGCGTGGAGGACGAGGACACGCTGCGGCGCCTGGCCGAGCTCGGCTGCGACGAGGCGCAGGGGTACTTCTTCTCCAAGCCGCTCGGGCTGGACGCACTGCTGGCCTGGTTCCGCCGGCCGGTCATCGACGGCCGGCCGACCACAGTCATCGCCGCCAACTCCGACGCCGGCGTGCTCTACGGCGCCTTCGCCTTCCTGCGCGCGGTCCGGACCCGACAGCCGCTGGACGGCCTCGACCTCGCCTCGGCCCCCAAGGTGAAGCTCCGCC
>CAZRLR010000509.1:0-3084 GCA_964600395.1 uncultured Conexibacter sp. | reverse complement strand
CGAGGCCGGCGTCCTCCTCCTCCTCCGTGACACGGAGGCCGTACGTCTTCTTGATGAGCCAGAAGGTGCCGTAGCTCATGATGAAGACGAAGGTGAAGGCGATGGTGACGCCGACGACCTGCGCGATGAGCTGCTGGAAGGAACCGGAGTAGATGAGGCCGCCGTCCGGATCACCGAAGGCGTTGTACTGGGCGAGGCGCGGAGCGGTGAAGAACCCGCAGGAGATCGTCCCCCAGATGCCGCACAGGCCGTGCGCGGTGAGCGCGCCGACCGGATCGTCGAGCTTCTTGTCGATCGCGTAGACGCCGTAGACGACGATGACGCCGGCGATGCCGCCGATGATCGGGGCCGTCCAGGCCTCGACGTAGCCCGAGGGCGCGGTGATCGCGACGAGGGCGCCGATCGCGCCGTTGCCGGCCATGCCGATGTCCAGCGTCTTCGTCTTGAGGTACGAGACGAGGGCGGCCATGAGGACACCGGAGGCGGCCGCCATGTTCGTCACCAGGATGATCTCCGGGAAGCGACCGTCGAGGGCGCCGAGTGCGGTGCCGCCGTTGAAGCCGAACCAGCCGAACCACAGGATCAGGACGGAGAGGCCGAAGAGCGGCATGTTGTGCCCCGGAATGGCCCGCGGCTTGCCGTCGGGGCCGTACTTGCCCTTGCGGGGGCCGAGGAGCAGCACCGCGGCCAGGGCGCCGGTCGCGCCGATGAGGTGGACCGCCGTCGAACCGGCGAAGTCCTGGATGCCGACGATGCCCGTGCCGAGCCAGTCGCCCGTCTGCAGGAAGCCGCCACCGAAGACCCAGTGGGCGCCGAGCGGGTAGATCAGCCCGGCGAAGACCACGCCGTACATGATGTACACGCCGAACTTGATGCGCTCCAGCGTCGTCCCCCAGACGATGGCGAGCGAGACCGCGCAGAACACGAACTGGAAGAACCACTTGGCCTCGACGGTGACGTCGGCGAACCCGAGGACCGGGAAGGCCGAGGTGGGATCACCGAAGCCCTGCAGGAACCAGCCCGTGGACCCGAACAGGCCACCGAAGCCGCTCGTCTCGGAGCCGAAGGCGATCGCGAAGCCGACGGCCCAGAACATGATCGCGGCGATCGAGAAGTTCACGAGGATCTTCGCGACGACCGTGCCGGCGTTCTTCCCTCGCGAGAAACCGATCTCGAGGAACATGAAGCCGACCTGCATGAGCATGACGAGCATCGCGGCCACCATCACCCAGATGGTGTTGATGCCCGTGGAGTCGGCGAACTTGCCCTTCCCGGCTGCCTCCAGCGTGTCGGCCGAGGCGATGGCCGGGATCAAAAGTGCGGCCAATAGGCCCAAGGCGAGCCCGCGGGCCACCGTTGTACGTCGCATACATCCTCCTGGGTCGAGTAGCGGATGCCAGTGTGCGACAGGGGGTCCGGAGTCTCTTTAGCCGGGTGTCGAAAGATCGACCGACCCCTTTCGCCAGGTGGTCGATCGGCCCCTTCCGGGGGGTCCTACCGGCGGGCGAAGGGCAGTCGCGGCGGTTTAGCCAGCGGGATAAGGTGCCCGGGCCACGGCCGCTCTAGCGTTCCGGCCACGTCACCCGCGGGCGCCCGCCCGCGAGCGTCACGCGTCTGGACCTGCCCGAGAAATTCCCCCGGAGGACTGAAGACCTTTATGAGCAAGACCCGCCAGCACAACGTCTACGCCGCACAGTGGAGCGCCAACGGCGACGCCATGGGCTCGTCGGACCTGACCGCCCCCGGGGCGTCCGTCTTCGGCGAGAACGTCTTCTCGGTGGCCGTTCAGCGCGAGCGCCTGCCCAAGCACGCCTTCAAGGCGCTCCAGGCCGCGCTCGCCGAGGGCAGCGCCCTCGACGCGACGCTGGCCGACACCGTCGCGCAGGCCATGCGCGAGTGGGCCATGGAGAAGGGCGCGACCCACTACACGCACTGGTTTCAGCCGCTGACGAACCTCACGGCCGAGAAGCACGACGGCTTCTTCGAGCCGGTCGGCGACGGCACCGCGATGGCCGAGTTCTCCGGCAAGGAACTCATCCAGGGCGAGCCGGACGCGTCCTCCTTCCCCACCGGCGGCATCCGCGCGACCTTCGAGGCCCGCGGCTACACCGCGTGGGACCCGACCTCGCCCGCGTTCATCATGCCCAACCCGAACGGGGCGCTGCTGTGCATCCCGACGGCGTTCGTCTCGTGGACGGGTGAGGCCCTCGACGCGAAGATCCCGCTCCTGCGCTCGATGGACGCGCTGAGCACGGCCGCGCTGAAGGCCCTGCGCCTGCTCGGCAACGACAGCGCCTCGCGCATCTTCACGACCGTCGGCCCCGAGCAGGAGTACTTCCTCGTCGACGAGCAGTACTACTTCGAGCGCCCCGACCTCTACACGACGGGCCGCACGCTCTTCGGCGCCAAGCCGCCGAAGGGGCACGAGCTCGACGAGCACTACTTCGGCTCGATCCCCGAGCGCGTGCTCGCGTACATGATGGAGGCCGAGGAGGAGCTCTCGAAGCTCGGCGTGCCGATCAAGACGCGTCACAACGAGGTCGCGCCGGGCCAGTACGAGCTCGCGCCGCTGTTCGAGAACTCGAACATCTCCTCCGACCACCAGCAGCTGACGATGCAGGTCCTGCAGAACGTCGCGCGCCGCTACGGCCTCGTGTGCCTGCTGCACGAGAAGCCGTTCGCCGGCGTCAACGGCTCGGGCAAGCACAACAACTGGTCCATGGGCACCGACACGGGCCAGAACCTGCTGAACCCGGGTGACACGCCGGAGACGAACGCGCAGTTCCTCTTCTTCTGCGCGGCGGTCATCAAGGCGGTCAACCGCCATCAGGCGCTCCTGCGGGCCTCCGTGGCGAACGTCGGGCAGGACCACCGCCTCGGCGCGAACGAGGCGCCGCCGGCGATCATCTCGATCTTCCTCGGCACCGAGCTCGAGAACGCCTTCGAGATCATCGCCACGGGCAAGGGCGCCGGCGTGAAGAAGGGCTTCCTCGGCCTCGGCACCGACGTGCTGCCGACGCTGCCCAAGGACGGCGGCGACCGCAACCGGACCTCGCCGTTCGCCTTCACCGGCAACAAGTTCGA
>CAZRLR010000508.1:0-3091 GCA_964600395.1 uncultured Conexibacter sp. | reverse complement strand
TCGCCCGCGAACTGGACGCCGAACTCAGCACCCGGCTGGGCCAACCCGTCCAGTCCAGGATCGCTAGCCCGTCAAACCCGCCCTCTGGCACGTGACAAGGCACGACAGGTCGAACGCTCCTCGAAAGTTTCGAGGGTCTGTCGTACGAACAGGTCGGGCCGAGCCCTCGCGCGCGAGCGCGTACTACGCGCGCGTATCGGGGTTGTCGAGATGCAGCGAACATTTCACGACAGCCCGCTTGGAACTTTGCCCGACTCGGCCAGTTTTGCTTGTTACGAAAGTGCGGGGAGAGCCACGCAGCCAAGGCAAAGGACGCGAAGAGTCCTCAAATGGCCAGTCCCACGATGAAGAGCCCGACGCCGAGGAGCGCGCAAAGCCCGAGGGTGCGCAGCGGGCTCCATCCTCGCCAGAACATGACCGCCACTGCGATCGCGGTGATGGCGAACGCGACCGGGTCCCAGGAACTCAGCACCGGGAGGTCGAGGTGCAGGATGCCGGCGTCGAGGTCCCGGGTCCGGTCGAAGAGGTTGTGGAGGGCGAAGAACACCGCGAGGTTGGCGATGACGCCGACCACGGCGGCGGTTATGCCAGTCAGCGCGGCGGTGAGGTGCTGGTTGTTGCGGAGCCGCTCGACGTAGGGCGCCCCGAGCAGGACGAACAGGAAGCAGGGCACGAAGGTCACCCAGGTGACCAGGAGCGAGGCAAGGACGGCCGCGACCCACGGGTCTAGGGTGCCCGGGTTGCGGTAGGCGCCGAGGAAGGCGACGAACTGGACGACCATGATCAGTGGTCCGGGGGTGGTTTCGGCGAGCGCGAGGCCGCGGACCATCTCTCCGGGCGCGAGCCAGCCGTAGACGCCGACGGCCTGTTGGGCGACGTAAGCCAGCACGGCGTACGCGCCGCCGAAGGTGACTACGGCGGCGCCGGAGAAGAACAGGCCCTGGTCGACAAATACGTCGGTGTCGGTGGCACCAGCGAGCAGGGCGAACGCGACGACCGGAGAGAACCACAGCACCAGCCCGAGGAGGACCACGCCGAACGAGCGTCGGACCGACGGAAGTTCGTGGTGCAGGGCTTCGTCACTGATTAGCGGTGCCGGCCCGTCGGCCGCTGCGTGGGCCTTGGTCTCCAGGAGTGCGGGGATGTGTCGGCTGAGTAGCCAGCCGAGCAGAGCGGCTGCGAACACGACGACGGGAAACGGGACCGCGAAGAAGGTCAGTGCCACGAACGAAGCGACCGCCAGGCCCACCAGGGCGGCGTGGTTGAGCGCTCGTTTGCCGACCCGCTGCACGGCTTGGACGACGATGGCGATCACCGCCGGGGCGACGCCGGCGAAAAGGGCGGAGACGAAGTCGGTCTCGCCGTAGCCGACGTAGATCCCGGACAGAGCAAGCAGGGCGAGCATGCCGGGGAGGACGAACAGGCCGCCGGCGATGAGCCCGCCTCGGATGCCGTTGAGCAGCCAGCCGGTGTAGATGGCGAGCTGTTGGGCTTCGGGGCCGGGCAGGAGCATGCAGTAGTTGAGGGCGTGCAGGAACCGCTTCTGGCCGATCCAGCGCTTCTCGTCGACGAGCTTGTGCTGCATGACGGCGATCTGTCCGGCCGGGCCGCCGAAGGTCTGCAAGGAGATCTGGAACCAGGCCTTGGTGGCCTCGCGGAGCGGAATGACGTCGCCGCCGGTCGGGTGGGTGGCCGCTGCTGCGACGGGGGCTGGGTCCTGGTCCGGTGGTGTCATGAGGGTTCCCTTCCGAGGAGGAGTTCGCGGCGGAAGAACTCGTAGAGGCCGTCGAAGAGCGGCCGGGTGAGCTGGAGGATCTGGTGGTCGTCACAGACCATCGACAGGCCGCGAAGGGCGGTGTCGAGACCGGGCGCCTCGGGTGCGTCGAAGCGAGCGTCGTCGAGGTCGGCCTCGTGCACGATCTCGGCGATCCGCCACAGCACCGGGTCGTTGACGTCGTTGCGGCGCAGCAGGGTCTCGAAGGTGCAGTCGCTGCCGTGGTGGCCGAACTCGACGCCGCGCATATCGAAAGGAGTGGCGCCGGACGGTACGTCGGCAGGGTCGGTCACGAACACGAACTCGGGGTCGGTGTCGAGGAACCGGGCGATCAGCCAGGCAGAGGCGGACCGGTCGATGTGGATACCGGCGCGGGTGGCCCACTTCATCGGCGCACCCCGCTCGCGGCTGGCTCCTCGGTCGCGGCAACCATTCGGGCGAGGGCATCGACTGCCTGGACGGCGGCCTGCTTGCCGTCGGCGGAGAAGTAGTCCCGGCGCCTGACCGCGCGGAGCTCGGTGCGCAGGCTGCGTATCGCCCGCCGTTGCTCGACCGACGGAGCCTCGAGTGCGACCGTGGCTCGAGCGGTCAGCTCGGCGTACTCCCGCGAGCGGTCGGCGGACATTTGCGCCGCGATCGACCGCTCGTCGCCGATCGCTGTGGGCCGCGCGCTCCAGAGCATCGCCGTGCCGCCGGCCGCCAGCACCTCGTCGGCGATCCACTCAAGCTGCTCGCGGGTGCGTGCGTCCTCGGGCAGCGCCACCAGGCCGTCGGCCAGCTGGGCGACACCGAGCCGGCGGAGCTTGCGCCACACCGAGCTGCGCGGCGTCGAGGGGTCGCGGGGCAGCTTGTAGGTAAGCAGCACCCAGGAACCCGGCTCACGCATCGTTGCAACCACGGTTGCAATGAAACCACGGCCGCGCTGAGTGCTCTACATCGGAGTGGTCCGCCCTCGCGCATTGCGGCGCGCTCCCGGATGGGGGCCATGCCGGACCAGCCCGCCCAGTGCGCTGTTCGGGCCCTGCTCGCATCGCTGAATGTCTAGCGATCCAGGGTGGAAAGGACGATGCGCCGCGTTTGGAAATGTTCGCTGCATCTCCACAACAGCCCTGCAAGCAAGGGACTGGCCCAACTTCGTGAAAAGACGTGGGGGACGCGGGCGTCCCCCCGCTCTGACCTGCGCAAACGTGGGTCCGTCCCCGCCGCCGATCGAGCGTCCCCCCTAGAAATCGGGGGCCTGGGGGGACGGATGCGGGGACGCCCGCTCGCGACCTTTCTGCCGTGCTCAGCCACGGACGAAAGGAGCGAGTGCGATGA
>CAZRLR010000507.1:0-3093 GCA_964600395.1 uncultured Conexibacter sp. | reverse complement strand
GGAGGTGCACGGTGACCTGCGCGCCGACCACGTCGTCATCGACGACCGCGGGCTGCGGATCGTCGACCGGCTCGAGTTCGACCGCGCCCTGCGCTGCGACGACGTGGGCGCCGACCTGGCCTTCCTGCTCATGGACCTGGAGGCGCGTGGCGCACCGGAGGCGGCCCGGCGGGTGCTGGACGCGTACCGGCGGGCCGGGGGCGACCCGGGGGAGGACCGGCTGCTGGCCACGTGGATGGCCTACCGGGCCCTCGTGAGCGCGAAGGTCGCGTGGCTGCGCGCCGCCCAGGGCCAGACCGACGCCACGGCGGTGGCCGCGGCACGGCTCGCCCTGGCCGGACGCCTGGCCTGGCGCACGCGTCTGCCGCTCGTCGTGGTCTGCTGCGGGCCGCCGGCGACCGGCAAGTCGACGCTCGCGGCCGCGCTGGCGGCCCGGTCGGCGCTGCCCGTGCTCTCCTCCGACCACGTGCGGCGGGCGGCCCGCGGGGTGCCGCCGGGGGCCACCGCGCCGGCGCAGGCCTACACCCCGGAGGCGAGCCTCGAGCTCTACCGGGTGCTCGGCCACCGTGCGGCGGCGCTCCTCACCGGCGCCGGCGGCGTCATCGTCGACGCGACCATGCGCGAGGCGGCGCTGCGCCGGGCGTTCGTCGAGGGCCTCCCGGCGAGCCTGCACCCGGTGTTCGTCCAGTGCGTCGCTCCGGCAGCGGTGACGCGACGCCGGGCGGCCGCACGGCTGGCGGATCCCGCGCGCGAATCGGACGCCGGCCCGCAGGTCGCCGCGACGCTCGCGGCCGCGTTCGAGGCGCTGGACGAGGTGGATCCGCGACGCCACGTCCTCGTCCGCGGCGACGCGCCGTCGGCGCACGTCGTCGAGCGGGTCGAGGCCGCGCTCGACGTGCTGACGGCGACCGGCTGAACGACGGCCGGCCGCCGTGGCCGGCCGCGCCCGCTCAGACCGGGGCGGGCGTCGCCATCCCGGTCGGGCGGTCGTCGTCGTGGCCGGTCGCGAACAGCTGCCGGCGCACGTCGCCCAGCTCGCGCCGGAAGCCGTCGAGCGCGAGCGCGAGCGGGCCGGGCACGGCCGTGCGGTCGGCGTAGGCGTCCACCCGCAGCTGCAGGGCGGCGACGACCTGAGCCAAGCGACGCTCGCGGGCAACCAAGCGCTGGTGATCCAACGCTTCCCTGAGGGTCCGCCGGCCGGGCGAGGGGGTGCTGGCCATCTTCGGAACGGTCGCGCACGGCCGCCGTCCCGCCGACCGCAGGCGACCGTAGACCGCCCTCGGAAAAGTACGGCGGTGCAGGCGGCGGCCGCGGCCGCGGGCCGCTCAGCCGCCGGCACGGTCGCCCGCGTAGGCGTCCTGCCCGAGGGCCGCGAGCCAGCCGCAGAGCACCTCGTGCAGATGCTCGGCACCGACGATCTCCGCCTCGGGCACCGCCAGGGCGCTCGGCCCCATGACGAAGGGATGGCTCTGCGGGCCACCGATCCCGCCGTGCGAGCCCACGAGCTCCTCGAAGGCGGCGACCTCCTCCGTCTCGGGCCAGTAGGTGCTGTTGAGCAGGATGTCCGGGCAGTGCGGGAAGCCGGCGGTGCGCCGCACGTGCCGGGCGGCGCGCTCGCCGAAGGGCGCCAGCGGGTCGGCGCCGGTGACGCGCCCGTCGCCCAGGCGATGCTCGCCCGCGGCGCCGATCACGACGTCCTCACCCGCGTCGTCGCGCACCATGACCCAGCCGATCCCCGGATGGCCGGCGAGCGTGTCCAGGAGCCCGGGGTAGCGCGCCTGGAGCGCCTCGCGCGTCACCCGCCCGGGAAGGCGCGGGAAGCTGACGAGTCCGAGGCAGCCGGAGGCCATGACGACGACCTCCGGCAGCGCGGCGTCGTCGTCCTCGTCCGGGGCGGTGGCGGAGGCCTCCTCGCGCCGGCGCTGGGCGGTCCGCAGGGCCGAGGCGACGCGGGTGTCGCCGCTGCTGGCCTCGCGCACCGCGGCGCTGAACGTGCCCGCCGCCTCGTCGCGCTCCTCCGCCACGGCGACCTGCGCCTCGTCAAGGCCGCAGGCGCCGCGCACGAGCGCCTCGAGCGTCAGGCCGTAGCGGCTGAGGAACGTCGCGCCCTGCGTCTGCCCGTGGTCGGAGAGGACGACGATCTCGTACGGGCGCGGCCCGTGCGCCGCGGCCGCGGCGATCCGCGCGATGCGGCGGTCCAGGCGCCGCAGCACCGCGAGGGTGTCGGCCCGCTCGATGCCGGAGTGGTGGGCCACCTCGTCGTAGCCGAGGAAGGTCGTGTAGACGACGGGGCGGCCCGCGTCGATGTCGCCGAGGACCGCCTCGACCTGCAGGTCCAGCTGCACGGCGGTGGCCCAGGCGCGCAGCAGCGCGTAACGCAGGCCGCGGTGCACGCGGGGGCGCACGTCACGGCGGCGCTGCGCGGTGGCGTAGGCGACCTCGACGACGACGTCGGCGATCGTCAGCAGCAACGTGCGCGCGACGTTGTACGGGTTGGCGAAGTACGCGGCGTAGTCGGCGCCGATCGGCCCGCGGCGGACGTCCAGCACGGTGCTCATCGTCAGCAGCGTGTGCGGCGCGTCCCCGGACAGGATGTTCGCGCGGCTGGCGCCGTCGGCGTGCAGCAGGCCGCGCCCGTCCGACACGCGGCGCTCGAGCTCCGCCGCGTCCCGGGGATGGTTCGTGACGATCGCGCGTCCGCGGTCCTTCTCCCACCACCGGAAGGCCGGCATGTCGTCGTTGTCGCCGTGGAGGATGCCCGCCTGGCAGGCGCCGGTCTGCGAGGACAGGTCGGTCTCCCAGCGGTGCAGGTGGTGGGTGCCGTCCGACAGCCAGCGCTGCAGGGTCGGGACGTCGCCGTCCCGCAGCGCCCGCTGCAGGACGGGGTGGGCCAGGCCGTCGATCTCGAGGAAGAGGACGCCGGGGACGTCGGTCCGGATCGCGGTCGTGCGGTGGCGCCGCCGGCGCTGCACCCGGGCGACGTGGGCGCCGAAGCGGGCGTCGTCGTCGATCGACAGGATCGCCGCGACGATCGTCGTCACGACGCTCGTGCCGAGCACGACCGCGAGCGCCGGCCCGAGGCCGTCCACGGTG
>CAZRLR010000506.1:0-3118 GCA_964600395.1 uncultured Conexibacter sp. | reverse complement strand
CCCTCCGCGCCGACCGCGCCGCCGCCGCCGCCCGCGCCGAGGGGTTCGCGGCCGAGCTCGCCGAGCTGCGCGCCGCCGGCGCCGACCTGCTCGACGAGCTCACCGCGCTGGAGGACGCCCTCGCGCGGCGCGACGCCGAGCTCGAGGCCGCGACCGCGCGAGGCGCCCGGCTCGAGCACGCCCTCGACGACGCGCTCGCGGAGAAGGACGACGCGCTGGCCGCAGCCGCGGCAGCGGCCGCGCAGGCGCAGGCCGCCACGGCTTACCGCCCGACCGCACCGGCCGCGACGCCCGCCGCGCCGTCCACGGCCCGCGTCCTCACGACCGCTCCGCCGAGCCCGGCACGACGCCTGCCCGTCCCCAGCGAGCGCACGCTGGCGCTCGTCGTCTTCGTCCTGGCGACCGCCGCCGGGCTCGCGCTGCTCGTCGGCGTCCTGCGGATCCTCGCCGAGAGCTGACCGCCCTCAGGGCACCACAGGCGCCGCAGGGTCTGCCGGGGCCGTCGGGTCCGCCGCCGTCCCCGGATCGACCGGCGCCGCAGGCGCCGTCACCGGCGCACCCGGCAGCGGCGTCCCCGTCGCGGTCGCGCTGTCCCCCGCGGGCGCCTGGAACGACACCGCGCGGAACGCCAGCGTCCGCAACAGCGGGTTGTGCGGATCCAAGGCCAGCGCCTTCGTGGCCGCCTCGAGGAAGCCCGCGCGGTCGCCGAGCGAGAAGGCGAGCGTCCCCAGCTGGTTCCACGCCCGCGCGCTCTCGGGCTGGCGGTGCACGGCGTCCAGGAGCGCCTGGCGTGCCTGCACCGTGCGCCCGCGCCGCTCGGCGATCGTCGCCTCGACGAGCAGCGGCTCGATGCTCAGCGGATCGAGCTTCGACGCGAGGTCAGCCTGCGCGGCGGCACGCCGCAGGTCCTCGTCGCTCACCGTCGTCCCGCCGACCGCCTCTTGCGCGGCGTCCGCCTTGGACGCCGACCACGCGGGCAGCACGGCGGACGTCGCGTACGCGAAGAGCGCCAGCGTCAGCGCCGCGACCGCGACCACCGCGCCGGGGCGCACGCGCGATTCGCGATCAGGATCCAGGAAGAGCACCCCGCGGCGTCCCCGAGGGGGGACCGGCCCACCGGCCCCGTCCACACCCGCAGGCAGCGCGGCGAGCACCCCGAGGAAGAGCAGCGGCGCGAGCGTCACCCCGGGGATGTCCCAGTCCCAGTCGTAGACCCCGTGCCCGAGCCATGCCACGGCGGCGGCCAGCAGCCCGACGGCGAGGTCGCGCTCGCGCCCGCCCTCCAGCCTCCGCACGCGCGCGACCGCCGCCCACAGCAGCGCGCCGATCCCGGCGTAGGCGAGCAGGAAGCCGACGAGCCCCGTCTCGGCGAGGAACTGCAGCGGCACCGAATGCGGCTGGACGACGGGGATGACGTTCGTGCGGTACTGCAGATGCGTCACGCGGAAGGACCCGGCGCCGAAGCCCTCCGCGGGGCGGTCGGAGAACGCGCCGGCGGCCTCCTCCCCCCACCCCCCGCGGTTGCCCGAGTTCGTCGTCGCCAGGCGGGACGGGTCCAGCTGCTTGTCCTGCGCCGGGACGGTGAACGACCGCACTCCGTCGTCGACGTTCGCCGGCAGCCCCTTCGGCGAGCCCGCCGCGGCGACCGCCGCCAGGCACAGGACGAAGGCGCCCGCGGTGACCGCGAGGCGTCCCGTCGACCGGGTCCGGGCCGCGCTCCAGCGCACGCGGTCCTCCCGCGCGAGGAGCACCCGGACGACGAACGCGAGCGCCACGCCGCTCACGACCGTGATGAGCGCGAGGATCCGCCCGGCGGCGATCCGGTCGCCGAGCGGGACGCCTGAGTCGCTGAGCGGATTCCGCGTGAGCGCGTACGCGAGCGGCGCAGCCGCACCGAGGGCGGCAACCGCGAGGACGAGGACGCTCTTCAGGCGGCCGGCGCCGCCGAGGGTGACGAGGACGGCCAGCGCCGCGGCCAGCGCCAGCAGCCCGCCCCGCGAGTACGTCATCCCGAGGTCCAGGACGAAGAGCGCCGCCGCGAGCACCGCGCCGACGCGCACCGCCTCGCGCCGCGTGCGGTCCAGCGCGAGGCGCAGCGCGACGGGCAGCCCCATGACGAGGACGAGCGCCAGCGCGTTCCAGTACTGCAGCGGCGCCCGCAGGCGGGCCAGGCCGCCGCCCTGGTCCAGGTCGAAGAGCCCGTCCACGTGCAGGCCGGGGAACGTCTTGCCGCCCAGCGCGTACAGGGCCACGGCGACGACCAGCAGCAGCCAGCCGATCGCCAGGCGCTCGACGCAGCGCAGGACGCTCGCACCCGCCACGAGCCCGAGGCCGGCGACGAGCGCGTAGGCCAGCGCGCGGTTGACCTGCGTCCAGGTCTCGTCGGGCGCCACCGACCACAGGAGCGACAGCCCGCACCAGACGGCGAAGGCCAGCAGCAGGCCGACGCCCCAGCGTGCGGTCGCCGGCGCCTGGAGGCGCAGCACCGGGTTGCCGGTGAGGATCGCGCCGCCGCACAGCAGGGCCAGCAGCGCGAGTGCGAGCTGCACCCGGGTCTCGGCCGGCGTGTCGGTCGCACCGTGCGCGAAGACGGCGTAGACGAGCGTCGCGAGCAGCCCGACGAGGAGGAGGCCGGGGGCCCGCCCGGTCGCTCCGGGGTCGGTCGTCCCCCCGCCCGCAGCAGGCGCCACGGGCGTGGGCTGGGGAGCGGGGTGCGCCATCGGCTCGAGGCCCGACGCTACCATCCGAGGCCGTGATGCGCCGTCGCCGACGCCTGTCCCTCGCCGTCCTCTGCGCGCTCCCGCTTGCCCTCGGCACGGCCTCCGCCGCGCACGCGGACGCCTTCGCCGACGTCTTCAAGGCCTACCGCACGACGGGGACGATCGACCCCTGCAAGTTCACCCCGGCGCAACTGGCGAAGGCCAAGAGCCAGATCCCGAACGACTACGAGCAGTACGCACCGGACTTCAAGGACGCGATCGACGCGGCGGCCAAGGCGCGCGCGGGCGGCGCCTGCGCCAAGAAGCCCGCGAAGGACAGCGGCGGGACGCCGGCGGCCGCCGGCGCGCCGGGCAGCGGGGGGACGCCGTCCGCCGGGGCACCCGCCGGCAGCACGCCG
>CAZRLR010000505.1:0-3120 GCA_964600395.1 uncultured Conexibacter sp. | reverse complement strand
GCGCTCCGGGCAGGACGCGCTGGACCTCATCCGCCACGACACCGCCCACGTCCTGGCGGCCGCGATGCTCGAGCTGTACCCGGGCGTGAAGATCTCGATCGGCCCGCCGATCCAGGACGGCTTCTACTACGACTTCGAGTTCCCCGAGGGCGTGACCTTCACGGACGCGGACTTCCCGAAGGTCGAGCAGAAGATGAAGGAGCACGTCAAGGCCGCCGAGACGTTCACGCGCGAGGACGTCAGCACGGACGAGGCGCTGGCCCGCTTCCGGTCCGAGGAGCAGCCCTACAAGGTCGAGCTTGTCGAGGACCTCGTCCGGAACGCCGACCCCGAGCACCCCGTCACGACGGTCTCGCTCTACACGAACGGCCCGTTCACCGACCTGTGCCGCGGCCCGCACGCGCCGTCGACGAAGAAGATCGGCGCCTTCAAGCTGCAGTCCGTCGCCGGCGCCTACTGGCGCGGGGACTCCGGGCGCACGATGCTCACGCGCGTCTACGGGACGGCGTTCTTCGACAAGAAGGAGCTCGCGGCGCACCTGGAGCTGCTCGAGGAGGCCAAGAAGCGCGACCACCGCAAGCTCGGCCGCGAGCTCGGGCTCTACCACTTCAGCGAGGCCGCGCCCGGCTCGGCGTTCTGGACCCCGGCCGGCACCCGCGTCTTCAACTCGCTCGTCGCGCTCGCGCGCGAGATGGGGGAGGAGCGCGGCTACACCGAGGTCAAGACGCCGCAGCTCTTCGACGCCAGCCTCTGGAAGAAGTCCGGGCACTGGGACAAGTACCAGGACGACATGTTCCTCACGACGACCGGCGACGACCGGACGATGGGCTTCAAGCCGATGAACTGCCCCGGGCACTTCGAGCTCTTCGGGCAGTCGCGCTGGAGCTACAAGGACCTGCCCGTCCGCTTCAGCGAGCCCGGCCTGCTGCACCGCAACGAGCTGTCGGGTGCGTTGCACGGCCTCATGCGCGTGCGGCAGTTCTGCCAGGACGACGCGCACCTGTTCGTCACCGAGGACCAGCTCCTGGACGAGATCACCGCCTGCATCGCCTTCGCGCGCGACACGTACGCGCTCTTCGGCTTCACGGACGCGGACATCCGCTACGAGCTGGCCACCCGTCCGGAGAACCGCCTGGGGACCGACGAGTTCTGGGACCAGGCCGAGGACATCCTCGCCCAGGCGCTGAAGGCGAACGACATCGCGTACGAGATCGGCGAGGGCGGCGGCGCGTTCTACGCGCCGAAGATCGACTTCCACTTCACCGACTCGCTCAAGCGGTCCTGGCAGCTGGGGACCGTCCAGTTGGACTACCAGGCGCCCGAGCGCTTCGACCTGACCTACACGGGCGCCGACAACGCCGACCACCGCCCGGTCGTGCTCCACCGCGCGCTCATGGGCTCCTACGAGCGCTTCATCGGGATCCTGCTCGAGCACACCGGCGGCGAGCTGCCGTTCTGGCTGACGCCGGTCCAGGCCGTCGTCCTGCCGATCGCCGACCGCCACGCCGAGGCGGCGCACGCCGCGGCCGCGACGCTGCGGGCCGCGAAGGTCCGCGTCGAGGTCGACGACCGCACGGAGTCCGTGGGCCGCAAGATCCGCGACGCCGAGCTGCGCAAGGTCCCGTACATGCTCGTCGTGGGGGACCGGGAGGCGCAGGACGGGACGGTCAGCGTCCGCCGGCACCGGGAGGGGGACGAGGGCAGCGAGGCCGTCGACGCGCTCGCCGCGCGCTTGGCGGCCGACAGCGCCGCCCGCGCCCGCTGAGAAACCCCGGCGCCGACGGAGTTTCACGCCAGCTAAAGCCTGGCTATACTCCCGCGGGTTGACTGCTAATTCTTTCCGCGGCGCGC
Organism: uncultured Conexibacter sp.; assembly: GCA_964600395.1. Lineage (GTDB taxonomy): Bacteria > Actinomycetota > Thermoleophilia > Solirubrobacterales > Solirubrobacteraceae > Paraconexibacter. The sequence continues at coordinate 1,269 of CAZRLR010000505.1, read as the reverse complement.
CGTCCACGCGTCCTCACAGCTAGTGCCGGTCCCTCGTAGGTTCGACCGGCGGATGCCGGAGCGCGACACCACGCGCATCAACGAACGTATCCGCGTCCCGGAGGTCCGTCTCATCGATGAGACGGGGACCCAGGTGGGCGTCATGCGCACGGACGAGGCCCTCCGCTACGCCATCGGGAAGGAGCTCGACCTCGTCGAGGTCGCCCCCGAGGCCAAGCCCCCGGTCTGCCGGGTCCTGGACTACTCCAAGTACAAGTACGAGCAGGCCCAGAAGGTCAAGGCTGCCAAGAAGCACCAGCAGCAGATCACGGTCCGCGAGATCAAGTTCCGGCCGAAGATCGCCGAGCACGACTACGCCACGAAGAAGGGCCACGTCGAGCGCTTCCTGCGCCACAAGGACAAGGTCAAGATCACGATCATGTTCCGTGGCCGCGAGGTGACCCACCCCGAGCGCGGCGTGATGATCCTCGACCGCCTCGCCGAGGATCTCGCCGAGCTGTGCCAGATCGAGCAGCGCCCCATCCAGGACGGCCGCAACATGACCATGCTCCTGGGGCCGAGCAAGGCCGTCCTCGCCGGCACGCTGGAGGAGGACGCCGCGGCCGCCGCGGCCGCCGCCGCCGCGATCGAGGCCGAGGAGGCCCGGTACGCCGAGCAGGACGCCGCCGAGGAGGCCGAGCGCGCCGCCGCGGCGAAGGCCGCGGACGAGCCCGAGGCCGCTGCCGACGAGCCGGAGGCCGCCGCCGACGAGCCCGAGTCCGCTGCCGCGGAGCCCGAGCCGGTCGCCGTCGACGGCGACGAGGAAGCCGCCAAGAGCTAGAAGGCCCGGCGGACGTCGTCCGGTGCGGGGTGACCGCGCCGGACCGCTTGCGTCTGCCATACTTCCGCGTCCGTTATGCCGAAGATGAAGACCCACTCGGGCGCCAAGAAGCGCTTCAAGCTAACCGCCAAAGGCAAGGTCAAGGCGCGCCACGCCGGGATGTCCCACATCCTGGAGAAGAAGTCGCCCAAGCTCAAGCGCGCGAAGGGCAACGCCCTGATCCTGTCTGAGTCCGACGCCAAGACCGTGAAGAAGCTCCTGGGAGCGAAGACCAAGTGACCCGCGTCAAGCGTTCCGTCCACGCGAAGAAGAAGCGCCGCTCGACCCTCGAGCGCGCCAAGGGCTTCCGCGGGCAGGCCAACTCGAACTACAAGCGCGCCAAGGAAGCGGTGATGAAGGCGGACGCGTACGCGTACCGCGATCGCCGCAACCGCAAGCGCGACTTCCGC
>CAZRLR010000504.1:0-3122 GCA_964600395.1 uncultured Conexibacter sp. | reverse complement strand
GGACGAGGCGCTCGATCGCCCACGCGGTCGACGTCGACGTCGTCTCGTGGCCGGCCGCGAGCATCGTCACGAGCTGGTCGCGCAGCTCGCGGTCGCTCATCGGACGGCCCTCGTCGTCGCGCTGGGTGAGCAGCATCGACAGCAGGTCGGCGCGGGCCTCCTCGCCGGCGTCCCCGCGGGCGAGCTCCACCCGTCGCTCGGCGACCTCGGCCAGGATCAGCGCGTCGATGCGGTCGCGCCGCCGTCGGAAGGCACCCCACGGACTGCGCGGCCCGAGGTCCAGGCGCCCGAGGCGGTGGTAGTACCCGGGGGCCGCCCCGATCGGGATGTCGAAGAGCGTCGGCAGCAGCTCGCGCAGCTCCTCGCTGCGCGCGGGGTCGCGCACGCCGAAGACGACCTTGAGGATGATCGCCAGGCTGATGCGCTCGGTGACGGATCGCAGCCGGATCGGCTCGCCGACGGGCCACTGCTCCACCTCCTGCAACGTGCGCTCCTCGCAGAAGCGCTCCCAGCGCGCCAGGCGCTCCCCGTGCAGCGGCTGCAGGATGAGCTTGCGCATGCGCAGGTGCTCGTCGCCGTCCAGGAGGATGACGGCGTTCGGGCCGGCGGACTGCTCGAGCACCTTGTAGGCCCGGCCCGCGAGCGCCACCGACGGCTTCAGGCGCAGGACCTCCTTCGCCGCCGCAGGGGTGGTGAAGACGACCATCTGCCCGAACATGAACGGCCAGCGGGCCCGGAAGACGGGGCCGTGGCGCTCGGCCTGCCGGTTCCAGTAGGAGTGCTGCGCGACGAGCCACTGCATCATCTGCACCATGGGCGGCGTGCGCGGACCGGGGAGCGCCGAGAACGCCGTCGGAGTGGCGCGCGCGGCAGATGAGACAGTCATACGGTGTTTGTACCATACGTTCCTCAAGTGTGGTACAACCTCGGCGTGCGCTCCCGGGTCCGCCGTGCCGTCCTCGTCCCCGTGCTCGCCGTCGTCGTCGCGACACCCGGCGCGGGCCTCGTCGCGCCCGTCCCGCCGGCCGCCGCGGCGCCGACGGACGGCCCGCCGATCTGCCTGACCCCCGTCGCCTCCGACGGCTTCGAGCCGCCGTGCAACCCGTACCTCTCCAGCCCGACCTGGGCCGGGTCGCACCGCAGCTCCTACGCGCAGGCCTCCTCGCCCTACCCGGCGCCGCGCCCCGGCGACGCGGTCCGCTACGAGCACACCGCCGGCGTCCTCGGCGTCCCGCTCATCTTCGACTTCACCGAGCCGTACGCCGACGGCGGCCGCGCCGCCTGGGCCTCGACGGTCGCCACGCCGGACGGGCGCTACGTCTACAAGGTCGACGCGCAGACCGGGCGGGTCATCGCGCGCTTCGGCGCGGAGAACGAGCCCGAGCCCCCGGGCTCGGGGGGCGTGTCGGGCGCCTACAGCCTGCTGGACCGCGACAACCACCTCATCGTCGGGCGCGAGCGCTCGCTCGACGTCTACGGGGACGCGGTCCCGGGCGACCGCCTGTCCCCGATCGCGCACCTCAAGCGCTTCACCTTCCCCGACAGCGCGCTCTGCGGCCCCGAGGACAAGCTCGTCGGCGCGACGATGCTCTTCGACGGGCGCGTCGCCTTCGCCAGCGCGCTCGGGGTCGTCGGGACGATCCCGCGCGAGGTCGACCGCATGACCGCCGCCAACCTCGTGACGACGTCGCTCAACGGCACGCGCTGCGCCGGGGCGACGGCGGCCGACAAGCGCCTGGACCAGGTCTCCAACTCGATCGCCGCCGACGAGCGCGGCGGCATCTTCGTCGTCACGTCGCGGGCGATGTACCGCCTGGGCTGGGACGGCGCGCGCCTGCAGCAGACCTGGCGCACGCCCTACGACACCGGCACCGAGACGGGCGCCGTGCGCATCGGCGACGGCTCGGGCTCCACCCCGACGCTCATGGGCAGCGGCCCGCGGCAGGACCGCTTCGTCGTCATCACCGACGGGGCCAAGCTCATGCACCTGGACCTCTTCTGGCGCGACGAGATCCCCGCCGGCTGGAAGGGCCTGCCCGGCCGGGACCGGCGCCTGGCTTGCGAGGTCCCGATCACCTTCGGCGACCCCGCCGCGACCGAGTCCCAGAACGAGCAGTCGGTCCTCGTGCGCGGCTACGGCTCGGTCGTCGTCAACAACCAGCTGAAGAACGACGACGCGTTCGCCGGGCTTCCGGGCAACCTCAAGCTCGTCGCCGCGGCGCTGGCCGGCGGGGACCCGAACAACGCCCCGCACGGCATGCAGCGCGTGGACTGGGACCCGCGGACGCAGACCTGCACGACGCGGTGGGCCAACCGGGAGGTGTCGATCCCGAACGGCATCCCGTCCATGTCGACCGACAGCGGCCTCGTCTACGGCATCGGCCAGCGCGGCGGGACGTGGGGCCTGGAGGGCATCGACTTCGCCACCGGCGCCTCGGCCCTGCGCGTCGACAGCACCGCGACGCCGGACAACAACGCGGCGTACTCGGCCACGACGGTCGGCCCCGACGGCGCGGTCTGGACCGGGACGCTCACCGGCTTCACGGTCTTCCGCGGTCCGCCGCGCGTCGCGCCCGCGCTCGCCTGCCTGGACCTCACGCCCCCGAGCAGCCGCGTCCGCCTGACGCCGTCGCGCGTCCTGCCGCGCACCGTGCTCAGCCGCTCGGCCGTCACCGTCGCCGGACCGGCGCGCGACCGCGCGTGCGGTGGCCCCGCGCGGTCCGTGCAGCGTGTGCAGGTGTCGGTCCAGCGCCGTGTCGCCGGCGGCTGCCGGGCGCTCGCGCCGGGCGGGCGCCTCGGCGCGACGACCTCCTGCGCCCGCCGCACGTGGCTGGCGGCCCGGCTCACGGACGGCGGCCGCCGCTACGTCCTGCGCCGGCGGGCGGACCTGCCGGCCGGACGGTACGTCCTCAGCAGCCGCGCCGTCGACGCGCGCGGCAACGAGGAGGCGGCGCCGCGCCGCGTCGACGTCCGGGTCCGCTGACCGGCCGCGCGGTCAGTCGCGCCGCACGTGCAGCATGTGCCCGACGCCCTGGAAGCCGGCCCGGGCGTAGACGCGGGCGGCGCCGTCGTCCCCCGGCGTGAGGTATGCCGTGTCGGCCCCGGCGGCCAGCGCCGCGCCG
>CAZRLR010000503.1:0-3172 GCA_964600395.1 uncultured Conexibacter sp. | reverse complement strand
ATCACCGGCGGCGGCCGCGGCGCGCTGCTGTGCCTCATCGTCGATACGAGCGGTTCGATGGCCGCGCGCAAGCGGCTGTCGCGCGTGAAGGGCGCGCTGGAGGCGGCGCTGCGCCAGGCCTACGCGCGGCGTGACCTCGTCGCCGTCGTCGCCTTCAGCGGCGAGGGCGCGCGGACGCTCGTCGAGCCCGGTGCCCCGCTCGAGCATGCTGCCGCCGCCGTGCGCGACCTGCCCGCCGGCGGACGCACCCCGTTGGCCGCCGGCATCGCCCACGCGGCGACGCTGCTGGAGTCCGTCGACCACGGTCGCCTCGCGGGCCGCGCGCGCGTCGCCGTCCTGCTGACGGACGGCCGCGCCGCCGACCGCGAGGGTCACGCCCGCGTCGCGCTGGCCCGGGTCGTCGCCACCGCGGACCGCACCGTCGTCGTCGACCTCGAGGAGGGGCGCGTGCGCCTCGGCCTCGCGGCCGGTCTGGCCGCCGCCACCGGCGCCGACCTCACCCGCCTCGTCATGCCCGAAGACCTGAATCGCAGGAGCGCCGCCTAGATGACGCCAAAACCTCGCCCAGAGGGCTCGCTTTCGGACCAGAAGACCGAACGTCCCGCCGGCTACGTCGCGAAGTGCTCGCTCCGCGGGACGGCGCCCGACCCGGACGACGCGCCGATTGAGCGTGCGTTTCGCAGGCCGGAGACCGATGCCGAAGCGCTGGCCCGGAACACCGCGCCCGGCGTCGACGTCCCCCACGCCCCGACTGATCGCGGCACCGCCGAGCCGCGCCGCCGCAAGCCCCGCGACAAGCCGCTGCTCGTCGTCGTCACCGGCGACGGCAAGGGCAAGTCGACGTCCGCCTTCGGGATGTTGCTGCGCTCCTGGAACCGCGACTACCGCTGCGGCGTCGTGCAGTTCATCAAGTCCGGCAAGTGGAAGGTCGGCGAGCAGCGCGCGGCCGAGGCGCTCGGCGGGATCGACTGGATGAAGATGGGGGACGGCTGGTCCTGGATCTCCAAGGACATCGTCGAGTCCGCCGACCTCGCGCACGCCGGCTGGGAGCAGGTCAAGCAGTTCATCGCCGACGAGACGTACGAGTTTCTCCTCCTGGACGAGTTCACCTACCCGCTGAAGTGGGGCTGGGTCGACGTCGACGAGGTCGTCGACGTCCTCACGAACCGCCCCGGCTTCCAGCACGTCGTCATCACCGGCCGTGACGCGCCGCAGGCCCTGATCGACGCGGCGGACCTCGTCTCCGAGGTGACGCTCGTCAAGCACCAGATGGAGAAGGGCATCCGCGGCCAGCAGGGGATCGAATGGTGACCCCCGAGGTCCTCGTCATCCTCGACGGCGCGTCGGAGCCCGTCCGCGCGGGCGAGCCGACGTCGCTCGAGCGCGCCGACACGCCGACGCTCGACGCGCTGGCTGAACGGGGCGCGCTCAGCCGGGTGCAGACCGTGCCGGACGGCCTGGTCCCCGGGTCTGAGGTCGCGATCCCGGTGCTGCTGGGCTGGACGCCGATTGGACCCGTCGACCGCGGAGCCGTTGAGGCCGCCGCCCAGGGCGTGCCCGTGCCGGACGGCGAGCGGGCCTGGCGGATCGACGTGCGCTGCCCGACCGGCGGTCGCGCGTCGGCCGTGGCGACGGCCCGCGCCGCCGACGTCCTGCGCCACGGCGCGCCACGTCACGTCGTCCACCCGCTCGGCGGACACCGCCTGCTGCTCGTCGGCTCGGCGCCGCTGCCGGACGTCGCGCTCGCCGGGCGCGGCCTGCGCGTCTGGCCCGGAGGGCTCGTGCCGCCGGCGACGCTCGACGAGGACACCGGCGTCGTGATCGCCGCGGCCGGGGCCGCCGCCGGGGTCGCGCGCCTGCTCGGCGCCCGGACCGTCGTCCCGGCGGGCGCGACGGGCCTGCCCGACAGCGACCTGCTGGCGAAGGTCGCGGCGGCCCGCGCGGGGCTGCGTGGCGGCTACGGCCGGGTCGTCGTCCACGCCGGCGGCGCCGACGAGGCCGGCCACCAGCACGACGCCGCCGCGAAGGTCGCCTTCCTCGAACGCGCCGACCGCGAGCTGATCGCCCCGCTCGCCGACGCCGTCCGCGCCGCCGGCGGCGTCCTGCGCGTCCTGCCCGACCACGGCTGTGACCCGGCGACCGGCGCCCACGACGCGCTGCCGGTCCCGTGCCTCACCTGGCGCCCCACCCGGCCGAACATCGATCCGGCCCGTCCTGGAGCGGGCACGATCGATGTTCGACCGCAAGCCGCGGTCGGCCGGCGGCTGACCGAGCGCGCCGTCGCCGACGTGCCGCTGACCGACCTGACCAAGGAGCCGGTCCTCGCATGATCCCCCGCATCGTCGTCGCCGGCACGAGCTCGGGCGCGGGTAAGACGACCGTCGCCTGTGGCCTGATCGGCGCCCTGCGCGCCCGCGGCCTGAAGGTCCAGGGCTTCAAGGTCGGCCCCGACTACATCGACCCGAGCCACCACGCGCTCGCGTCCGGCCGCCCGGGGCGCAACCTCGACGCCTTCCTCAGTGGCCCCGAGCTCATCGCCCCGCTCGTGCGCCACGGCAGCCAGGACGCCGACATCGCGGTCATCGAGGGCGTCATGGGGCTCTTCGACGGCGCCTCTGGCTGCGGTGAGCTTGCCTCCACGGCGCACGTCGCCAAGCTCCTGGACGCGCCCGTCCTGCTCGTTCTCGACGCCGCCGCGATGGCGCGCAGCGCCGCCGCGATGGTCCACGGCTTCCGGACCTTCGACCCGGACGTGAAGGTCTCCGGCGTCCTCTTCAACAAGGTCGGCTCGGACATCCACGAGCAGCTCCTGCGCGAGGCGGTCGAGGGCAGCGGCCTGCCCGTCCTCGGCGCGCTGCGCCGCGACGAGCGCGTCACGACGCCCGAGCGACACCTCGGCCTCGTGCCCGTCGCCGAGCGCGAGCACAGCGCCCGCGAGGCGCTCGACGCGCTGGCCGAGGCGATGGACCGCTACGCCGACCTGGACGCCGTCGTCCGCCTGGCGCGGACCGCGCCGTCGTCCCCCGGGCCGGCGTGGTCGCCGGTCGCCGCCGACCCCGTCCCCGCCGGGACACGCATCGCCATCGCCCGCGGCCCCGCCTTCTCCTTCCACTACCAGGAGAACCTCGAGCTGCTCGAGGCGGCCGGGGCCGAGCTCCTCGACGTCGACCCG
>CAZRLR010000502.1:0-3174 GCA_964600395.1 uncultured Conexibacter sp. | reverse complement strand
CCGCATGACGCCGCAGGACTTCGCCGACGACCTCGGCGCGGTGGACGGCAACGCCTTCGCGCTGGAGCCGACGCTGCACCAGTCCGCCGCGCTGCGCCCGGCCAACCGCGACAAGCGCGTGCGCGGCCTGTACCGCGCGGGCGGCGGGACGCATCCGGGTGCGGGCATCCCCGGCGTGCTGCTCGGCGCCGAGGTCACCGCGGGCCTCGTCTCGGAGGACCACCGTCCGACCCGCCGGCCGTCCTCCCCGTCCTCCCCGTCGACCAAGAGCACCGATGCTGCTGCCGTCTGAGCGCGACGAGGTCCGCGAGCAGGCCCGCGCCACGACGCAGCGCGTCGCACGCACCTTCGCCCTGGCCTGCCGGCTGCTGCCGGGCGGGGTCCGCGACGACGTCTACCTCCTCTACCTCGTCTTCCGGACCCTCGACGACCTCGTCGACGAGGGCCGTCCGGAGGCCGCCGCACGCCTGGCGGCCGTGGAGGGCTGGTGCCGCGGCGGCGAGCCGGCCACGACGGAGGCGCGCATCCTCGACGAGCTGGACCGCCGCCACACCCTCCCCCGGGACGCCCTGCTGGCGTTCTGCGCGGGGATGCGCGACGACCTGGACCATGACCCGCCCGTGACCGAGGCCGAGGTCGACCGCTACTGCTACCGCGTCGCGGGGACCGTCGGCGTCGTCATGACCGCGATCCTCGGGGTCCGGCCGGGCGTCGACCCGCAGGCCGCGCGCGAGGCCGCCGCCGCGCTCGGCATCGCGATGCAGCGGACGAACATCCTGCGTGACCTGGACGAGGATGCCGCCGCCGGGCGTCGCTACGTCAGCGACGAGGCGATCGCGCGGTTCGGACCGCCGGTGCCGGGCGCGCGGGCCGCGCTGCTGCGCGACCAGATCGCCCGCGCGGACGCCCGCTACGACGAGGGGCTCGCCGGGCTGCCGGCGCTGGCGTGCGGGGCGACGGCGATCCGCGCCGCCGCCGTCATGTACCGCGAGATCCTGCGCCAGCTCGAGCGCGAGGGCCTCGGCGCGCGCCCCGGCCGGGCGGTCGTCCCGGGGCGGCGCAAGCTCGTCCTCGTGGCGCGGTCGGTCGCCCGCCAGGCCTGACCGGGACGACCCGACCGCTCGAGTAGGGACGCTGGCGGGAACGGCACGACGCCGGGCCGAGGGAGTGCATTCGGTGTCGCCCTGGCAGCACCAGATGCACTCCCCTCCCCCGCGCCCGCCGCGCCAGGCCGGCTGCCGCCCGCCCTGACGAAGACCCGGGACCCAGACGGGGACGGCGTCCATCCTGTGCTGCCCAGGCGACACACGATGGACGCCCTCCCCCGTCCGGAGCGGGCGGGTAGGACGCAGCCCCGAGGTCGAGCAGGGAGTGCATTCGGTGTCGCCCTGGCAGCACCAGATGCACTCCCCTCCCCCGCGCGGCGCCCGCCCCGGCCCGGCCCGGCCCGGGGACGGCGTCCATCCTGTGCTGCCCAGGCGACACACGATGGACGCCGTCTTGGCCGACGCGGGCCGAGGGCCCCGGCGGCGGGACGTTCGCCCCCTGGGCGAACTCCCGACCGTTCCCGGATGAGGCAAGCCCTCCGGGCGCAGCCCTATTCGGGAACGGCGATCTCGCGCTTGAGGATCTTGCCCGTGGGCCCCTTGGGCAGGTCGTCGACGAGCCACACCTTGCGCGGGTACTTGTAGGCGGCGACCTGCTCCTTGACGAAGGCCTGCAGCTCGTCGGTCGTCGCGGACTCGCCGTCCTTCAGCGCGACGGCCGCCCCGACCTCCTCGCCGAGGTCGTCGTGCGGCACCGCGACGACGGCTGCCTCGCGGACCGCGGGGTGCTCGTAGAGGACCTCCTCGATCTCGCGCGGGTAGACGTTGTAGCCGCCGCGGATGATGAGGTCCTTCTTGCGGTCGACGATGAAGAAGTAGCCGTCCTCGTCCACCTTCGCCATGTCGCCGGTGAAGAACCAGCCGTCCTTGATGGACTCGGCGGTGGCGTCCTCGCGGTTCCAGTAGCCCTTCATGACGTTGTGGCCCTTGATCGCGATCTCGCCGACCTCGCCCGCGGGCAGGTCGTTGCCCTCGTCGTCGACGACCTTCATCTGCACCCCGTCGATCGGCGTCCCGATCGACCCGGGCTTGCGCTCCCGATCGGGGTGGTTGAAGGACGCGACCGGCGAGGTCTCGCTGAGGCCGTAGCCCTCCAGGATCTTGCAGCTGAACTTCGCCTCGAAGGCCTTCATCGCCTCGACGGGCATCGCCGACCCGCCCGACGCACAGACCTTCAGCGACGAGGTGTCGAAGGACCCGGCGTCCGGGTGGTGCAGCATCGCGCCGTACATCGTCGGCACGCCCTCGAAGACGTTGACCTCATCCCGCTGGATGATCTCGAGCGCCTTGCCGGGGTCGAAGCGCGGGATGAGCGTCAGGACGCCGCCGGCGGCGATCGTCGCGTTGAGCCCGCAGGTCTGGCCGAAGGAGTGGAACAGCGGCAGCGCCCCGAGGACGACGGCGTCGTCGCCGAGGCTGAAGAGCGCCTTCGCGACCTCGGCGTTGCGGCGCATGTTGCTGTGCGTGAGCTCCGCGCCCTTCGGCGTCCCCGTCGTGCCGGAGGTGTAGAGGATGACCGCGGTGTCGTCGTCGGCCCGCTCCACGGGCTCGGCGGCGGCCTGCTCGCACCCGGCGAGGAGCTCGAAGAAGCCGGTCGGCTCGACGGTGATGAGCTCGGCGCCGCTCTCCTTCGCGCCGACCTCCGCCGCCTCGGCGAAGTCGGCCCAGGCGAAGACCGCCTTGGCCCCCGGGTCCTTGAGGTAGAACGTCGTCTCGCGGCCCTTGAGCAGGACGTTCATCGGGACGACGACGCCGCCCGCGCGCAGGATGCCGTAGTAGGCGATCGCGAAGTGCGGGACGTTCGGCAGCATGACGCCGACACGGTCGCCGGCGCCGATCCCCTTGGACGCGAGCAACCCCGCGACCCGTTGGGTCAGGTCGTCGAGCTGCCCGTAGGTCAGGACGGCGTCGTCGAGCTTCAGCGCGGCGTGCTCGGGGTCACGGGCGGCCGAGTCGGTCAGGAAGGAGGCGAGGGAAGTGCTCATTGTGCTCTAGCCTCCCACCTTCCCTGACGGCGTGTCGGGCAACCGTCACGTCCGGCCGGCGCGACGCTCCTCACGCTCGCGGC
>CAZRLR010000501.1:0-3190 GCA_964600395.1 uncultured Conexibacter sp. | reverse complement strand
TCGAAGTCGATCGTCGAGAGGACCTGGCCGATCTTCATCGCCGCGCCCTTCATCTGCCCGAGCTGGGCGACGAGCTCGTTCGCCGTCTCCATCGCCCGCTCGCCGAGCTTCTCGTCGGCCTTCTCGTCGCTGCGGAAGCGGTTGGCGGTGTTCGTCCCCACCCAGCGCGCGCCCTGACCGGCGACGAGACCGCCGAACTTCGCGGTGCGGCCGATGCGGGACGTGGGGATCTTGGGGCTCATGGCTCTCGTGGTACGGACGGCGGGCGGTCCAGGATGGCAGCATGCGAGCCGATGCCCTCCGCCTCCGCCGCCGGCCCGCTGCTCGTCGTCGACACGCCGTCGCTGCTGTACCGCGCGTTCTTCGCCCTCCCGTCCTCGATCACGGGCGCCGGCGGGCGCCCGGTCAACGGCCTGCTCGGCTGCGCGAACCTCGTCCTGCAGGCCGTCGAGACGCACGGGCCGCGGGCCGTCGTCCTGTGCAACGGCGCCGAGGCCGCCCACTACCGGACCGCCGCCTTCCCCGGCTACCACGCCGCGCGCGAGCCGATGCCCGAGAAGCTCGTCTGGCAGTGGGAGGTCGCGCCGGCGTTCTTCGGCGCGTTCGGCTGGACCCACGCGGTCACCGCGGACCTCGAGGCCGACGACCTCCTCGGGGCGTTCGCGGCGGCCGAGACCGCGGCGGGCGGCACGTGCCTCCTCTTCACCGGGGACCGCGACATGTTCCAGTGCGTGGGCGACAGCGTCCGGGTGCTCTACCCCGGCGCCAAGGGCGGCCCGACCGTCGTCGACGAGGCCGAGGTCCGCCGGCGCTACGGCATCGCGCCCGCCCAGGTCCCGGACTTCATCGCCCTGCGCGGCGACCCGTCCGACGGCCTGCCCGGCGCCAAGGGCATCGGCGAGAAGACCGCCGCCGCCCTGCTCACGCACTACGGGACGCTCGAGCGGCTGCTCGAGGTCGCCGCGACGGACGCGGACCTCAGCGGACCGCTGAAGCCCAAGGCCCGCGGCGCCCTGCGCGAGCAGGCCGACGAGCTGCGCGCCTTCCGCCACATCGCCACGCTGCAGCCGGTGGACGTCACCCGCCCCGCCGACGCGCCGACGGACTGGGCCGGCGCCGCCGCGGCCGCCCGCGAACACGGGATGGAGCGCCTGGCCGTCCGCCTGCAGGCCGCCGGCGATCCCGGTCCCGAGGCCTGAGCGGGCGCTGACGCACCCGACGCCGCGTCAGCCGACAGGCCGGCGTGCGTGCGTCACAATGGACGGCGCCCGTGCCTCGCCCCCTCCTCGCGACGACACTGGTGGCCGTCCTGGCCGCCCTCTGCTGCGCTCCCTCCCCGGCGCTCGCCGCCACCGGAGGCGTGCCCGCGCCCCTGCCGCTGACCGCGGGCTGGGAGCGCCTGCCCGACCCCGGGGCCACCGGGGTGCGCGACGGCTTCTGGCGCCCCGACAGCCGCGCGTCCTGGCGGCCGGGCGCCGTCCCGTCCGTCCTGGACCCCGCGACGACGCCCGCGGCCTTCGCGGGCACGGTCGGCTGGTACCGGATCCGCTTCCGCGCCCCCGCCCGGACGCCGGGCTTCGGCTGGGCCGTCCGCTTCGAGCAGGTCCGCCGCAGCGCCCGGGTGTGGCTCAACGGGGTGGAGCTCGGGCGCAACGACGACCCGTACGTCCCCTTCGAGCTGAACGCCGGGGACGCGCTGAAGCCCGGCGTCGAGAACGTCCTCGTCGTCCGCGCCGACAACCGGCGCGTCCCGGGGACCCGTGAGGGCTGGTGGAACTGGGGCGGCATCGTCCGGCCGGTGGCGCTCGTCCCCCGCGGCATCCTCGCGCTGCGCGACCCGGGCGTCCTGAGCGACGTGCACTGCCGGCCCGGCGGCGGGGACTGCACCCGGCAGGTCATCTTCGACGGGACGCTGGAGAACCGCAGCCGCGTCACGGTGCCCGGCGGCCGCGTCACCGTGCAGGTCGCCGGCGCGACCGCGACCGTCGCGGCCCGCCCGCTGGCCCCGGGCGAGAGCACCCACCTGCGCCGCACGATCGCCGTCCCCGACGCCGAGCTGTGGTCCCCCGAGGCCCCGCGGCTGTACGGCGTGACGGTGACGACGGCGGCCGGGGACCGGGTGCAGCAGGTCGACCGCTGGCGCACCGGTCTGCGCGAGGTGAAGGTCCAGGGCGGGATGCTCACGCTCAACGGGCGGCAGCTCAGCCTCCACGGGGCGTCGGTGCAGGAGGACGTCCCGGGCCGCGGGCCGGCGCTGAACGACGCCGACATCCGCCGGATCGTCGCCGACCTGAAGGCCGTCCACGCGAACGTCACGCGCGCGCACTACCTCCTGAACCCGAAGCTGCTCGACGCGCTGGACGCGGCGGGCATCATGGTCTGGAGCCAGGCGCCGGTCTACCACCGCGACGTCGCGCTGCGCACGGCGGCCGGGCGCGAGGCGGCGCTGGCGACCGTCCGCGGGACGATCCTCGGGGCGCGCAACCACCCCGCCGTCATCACGCACTCGGTGGCCAACGAGCTCAGCCCCACGCCGGACACCGTCCCCGGGACGCGCACCTTCCTCGCCGACGCCCGGCGGGTCGCGCACGAGACCGACCCGACGCTGCCGGCGAGCGTCGACCTGCTCAGCTACCCCGGCTACGGGCGCCAGCGGGCCTACGCGGCGTACGACCTGCTCGGCATCAACTCGTACTTCGGCTGGTACAAGGGCAAGGCCGACCACTCCGTGGAGCACCTCGCGGACCTCGGCCCGTACCTGGACCGCATGCGCGACCTCTACCCCGGGGCGGGGCTCGTCGTCACCGAGTTCGGCGCGGAGTCGACGTTCACCGGGCCCGCCCGCGAGAAGGAGACCTACGCCTTCCAGACGGACTACCTGCGGGACGTGCTGGACATCGTCGCCCAGCGGCCGTTCGTCGCCGGATCGATCTACTGGACCCTGCAGGAGTTCGCCGTCAAGCCGCGCTGGGACGGCGGGGCCGAGCGCGACGTCCCGCGCGACAGCATCCACAACAAGGGTCTGATCACCTACACCGGACGCCGCAAGCCCGCCTGGCAGGTCGCCGAGCAGCGCTTCGCCGGCGCGCCGGAGTACCGCGACGTGACCCCCGCCGCCGCGGCCGGGCTGCCGCCGGCGCCCGAGAAGGCGGGCCTGGGCAGCGCGGGCGCCGTCATCGTCCTCGGCCTC
>CAZRLR010000500.1:0-3203 GCA_964600395.1 uncultured Conexibacter sp. | reverse complement strand
ACCGTGACCTGGAACCCCGCGGCGGCGAGCCCGTGTGCCAGCCCGGAGATGCGGGCGGGCGCCGCGCCGAGCTCGGGAGGGAAGTAATGGGTCAGGAACGTGACGCGCAACGCGGGCAAGTGTCACACGCGGACGAGCGCCGGCGGGTCCAGGACGTCTACGACGGCTACGCGGCCGACTCGCGCAAGCAGCGCGCGTGGAGCGGCACGAACGCCGGCAACCAGGCGATGCGGGCCGAGCTCGTCGCCGCGGTGCTGCCGCTCGTCCCGCCCGAGGGGCTGATCCTGGATGTCGGCTGCGGCGGTGGCTGGTGGCTTGCGGCGCTCGCGGGAACCGGAATCGCGCCGGAGCGGCTCGCCGGCGTCGAGATCCAGCCCGCGCGCGCGGATGCCGCTGGTCGGCGCGTCCCCGGAGCTGACGTGCGAGTCGGGGACGCCACGGCGTTGCCCTACGACGACAACAGCGTGGCATTCGTGACGCTACTGACGGTCGTCTCGTCAGTTGGGGGGGACGGCTTGCGACGACGGGCGTTGCGCGAGGCCTGCCGCGTGACCGCGCCCACTGGGCTTGTCGTTCTGTGGGAACCGCGCCTGCCGACCGGGAACCGTCAGACCGCCCGGGTCGCCCGCGCGCTGCTCCGCCACGAACTGGGGGACCACCTGCAGATCCAGTCGTTGACGGTCCTCCCACCGCTGGCCAGGCGCGTCGAGGGGAGCACGTACCGGCGGCTGGCGCGGATTCCGCTACTTCGGTCTCACCGGCTCGTCGTCGCGAGGATGTGAGCCGAGCCGCTGGTCTGGACGCCCGAAACGCTGGCGGTACGCGTGCTCGAAGACGACGTACTCCGACAGTGCGGCGCGGGTGGTCGAGTAGCGCTGGGCGGTCACCCTGGCAGCAGCACGCAGCTCGTCGACTCTGGTCCGGTCCTTGACGAGGCCGGCGAGTTGCGCGTAGGCGTCCTCGCGGCTCAGCGTGTCGACCATGAGGGCGTTCTCCCCGTGGCGGGCGAACTCCCAAGCCCCACCGATTCGCGGCACGATGGCCGTGGCGCCGCACGCCATCGCCTCGAGCGCGGTCCTTCCGAAGGCTTGATACATGGACATGTCGAGGAAGACGTCGGTGTCCCGGAGGAGGTCGGCAACGTCGTCACGCGGTAGGACGCCGCGGTTCGAGGCTGCAATCTGTGAGGACCGGGTGACCTTCGCGAGTGCGTCCGCATTGCATCCGAACGTCCGGACCTGCACTTGTCCGGGGAAGTCTTCGAGCAGGCGCTCAAGCACGTGCACGGTGCTGAACGGCTGCCGACGGGGTGTGCGCGGGCGGATCATCGCGGTCACGCGAAGCGCGTCGGCGGTGTTCTCCTCCGCAGACGGGTAATACACGTCGGCATCAATGCTGGGCTCGACCTTGGCGACGTACAGACCGTGACGTTCGCCGACGAGATTGCACAGCCAATGGGTCTTGGCGAAGAGCAGCATGCCGTCGATGGCTGTATACGATGTGATCGCCTCGTCGACGCGACGGGGGTCCGCCTGCGTAAACAGCGGCTCGTAGTCCTGAACGTAGTAGGCCGGTAGGAAGTCGGTGCGCGTTCGGCGGATGGCCGCGAGCATGGCGACGGACGTATTGTGCGTCGCGGAGATGACGTCCGCGTCGCGCGTCATCCGCTCGAGCTGCTCGTCGCTGGCGAACGTCTGGAAGATCTCGTCCGCATCCGCGTAGACCGAGCGCGCTCGGGGCATCGCCTTGTGCCAGAGCGCGATCCGGGCGGGAACCCCGAGCGCTCGGAGCCCGTGGACCTCCTGGTAGATGGAATGCGCGCCACCTGACCCGCCGTCGCTGAGGCCAGGGAGGATGTACACGATGGTCAGCGGTCGCGATGCGCCTGAGTCGATCGTCTGTGCAAACGCCTCGGGGGACGAGATGCTCTGCGCGATCGCTTCGCGGACAGGCCGGAGCGCGGGGTCGGCCTCCATGGTGCGCACCAGCTCTTCGATGTTCTCGGGTCCGTGCTTCTCGAGGAAGATCTCATAGTTGCGTTTGGCCAGCGGCTTACGACCCGCGACACCGAAGGACTTCGACTTCGCGTGGAAGACGTAGGCGTCGTCGACGACGGCGGTGGTGAAGCCGGCCAGGCGCGCGCGGTAGGCGAAGTCGTTCTCCTCGCAGTACCCGCTCGCGAAGTGCTCCTCGTCAAAGTCGCCGACCACCTCGAACACCGCCCGTTTGACGACGAAGCAGAACCCGTTGATAAACGGCAGGCGGGCATCAGGGTGGAGTCCCGCTCGTGCGGCGGCGAGTGCCACTCCGTCGGGTGTCAGCCAGTCGGGGAGCGGATTAGTCGACCAGCCATCGGCATCGCGCAACTCCGGGACCGACTGATGGCTCGCGGCATTCGACAGGGGGCCGAGGATCCCGGCGCTCGGGTCGGCTTCGCCGCGCGTGACAATGCGTTCGAGCCAACCCAAGGTCACGATCGTGTCGCTGTTGAGCAGGACCACGTAGTCGGCAGACGTCGAGCGGACGCCGAGGTTCGCGGCGATCGTGTAGCCATGAGGCGGATGCAGGTTCTCGACAAGCGTGACGGCGGGGTGGTCCGCAGCGAACCTGCGGAGGAAGTTTGTCGTCGTCTCGTCACTGCCGTCGTTCACGACGACCAGGTGGAAGGGGTAGGTGCTCTTCTGCACCAGCGACCAGAGGCAGCAGCGGACGTCGTCGAGGGCGTTGTGCACGCAGACCACCACGTCGACTGAGGGCTGCGGCCCGCCATCGCCGTCGGCCCGGAGCACCCCGCTCCGATCCGTCGGGCAGGGGAGCGAGATGTCGGCGACGGTCTCGTCGATGACGTCGTACGCGGCTTTGAAGGTCTGCTGGACAGCCACCTCAGCGGCCGGGAGCTGAGGCCAGCTCGCCTCCGCGGCGTGCCCCGGTCGGGGTGTCGCGGGCTGCGGAAGCGCCCGCCGAAGGGACGGGGGAGGCGCAACGGCACGTCCGGCCGGTTCCGGGGCCGCGGCGGGGGGTGCCGCTGCCGAGGCCGTCGGCACCTCGGGTGCGGGCCCCCTGATCGCCGCTCGCTCGGCGATCAGCGTCTGCGTGGCGAGCTCAGTGGTCAGTCGGAGCACCTCAACGTCTGCGGTCGCGGCCGCTGCGCGCGCAGCCTCGAGCTACGCGCGCAACCGCGAGTTATCGGCCGCGGCCCCCTG
>CAZRLR010000499.1:0-3227 GCA_964600395.1 uncultured Conexibacter sp. | reverse complement strand
CCACGACCCGGTGCTCTACCCCGACCCGTCGGCCTTCCGTCCGGAGCGCTTCCTCGAGGAGGGGCCGGGCACGTTCACCTGGCTGCCCTTCGGCGGCGGCCGCCGGCGCTGCCTGGGCCAGGCCTTCGCGATGCTCGAGATGCGCGTGGTGCTCGCGGCGCTCGTCGGGACGACGGACCTCGCGGTGACCGACGACCGCGGCGGACGCCCGGAGCGGCGCCTGCGTCGCCACATCACCGTCAGCCCGGACCGCGGCGGGCGGGTCGTCCTCTCCGCGCGCGCGGCGCGCCCGCAGGCCGCCGCACCGGTCGCGTAGGGCCGCCCGGGCACGGGTAGGTTGGACCCATGTCCGGCTACGACGACGACGAGTGGGTCGGCGGGGTCCCCCCGGAGGGCCGCCA
Source organism: uncultured Conexibacter sp. (assembly GCA_964600395.1). Taxonomy (GTDB): domain Bacteria; phylum Actinomycetota; class Thermoleophilia; order Solirubrobacterales; family Solirubrobacteraceae; genus Paraconexibacter. The sequence goes on along the minus strand of CAZRLR010000499.1, from coordinate 2,826 downwards.
CACCCGCGACCAGGCCAAGCCCGCCTTCTGGTGGCGCACGCGTCCGGCGCAGCTCGGGTTCGCCGGGCTGCTCGTCGCGCTGCTGGTGCTCGTCCTCGTCATCGTCCTGGCCGGCTGCGGCGGGGGCGACGACGACCCGTCCTCCGCCCCGTCGGGCGGCGCGGCCGCGGCGTCCGGGCCGCGGTCCGAGCAGTCCCCCGCCGAGGTCCTCGCGGCGACCGCCGCCGCGCTGAAGGGCGTCCACAGCTACCACATCAGGGGCCGGTCGATCGACGAGGACGGCGAGACCCGCATCTCGGGCAACATCACCGACAAGGGCGCGCTGCGCTTCACCGTCGTGGACGGCTCAGACCGCTTCACCGTCATCGCCATCGGCCGCGACACCTACCTGAAGGCCGGGGAGGCGTTCTGGCGCAAGGGCGGCTCGCACGGCGAGGCGACCGCCCGCCTGCTGGCCGACCGCTGGGTCAAGATGCCGGCGTCGGCGTCGGCGTCGCTGCAGAAGGACGTCCGGCAGCTGCTGCCGACCGAGCTCGCCTACTGCGTCGCCAAGGGCCTGGGGACGCTCGAGAACCTCGGCGCGCGCAAACTCGACGGCAAGCCCGTCGTCGTCATCCGCGACAAGGGCGACAAGCCGGGCACCTCGCCCGGGGAGCTGACGGTCGCCGCGACCGGGGCCGCGCTGCCGCTGCGCGTGCGCCAGACGGGCGCGCGCCGCCCGGGCGGCAAGGTCGACCCGCGCTGCGGCGAGGAGGACGACACGACGAAGCGCTCGACGTCGACGTTCGACCGCTTCGACGAGGTCGCGCCGATCACGGCGCCGAAGGACGCGCTGGACCTCGACGCGCTCGGCGCGGCCGGCGGCGGGGGCACGCCGGCCTGAGCGGGCCCCCTCGCGGGCAGCGGGCGGCCCCGGGGCCGGCGCCTTGCGTTGGCGTGAGCACCGCCGGCCGTGTGGGTGGGGCCCGGGCGACGGGTCGGGGGGCGCGGTGCAGTAGAACCGTGCGGTGCCCCGCCGCCGGTCCCGGTCGACCTTCCCCCCCGCCCGCTCGACCCTCATGCCCGGGGGCGGCGCCAACCGCCGCCAGCCGGGGCGCAGCGCGTCCTTCCGGCCGCGGCGCGAGCGCCCGCGGGTGCCGCTCGTCCCGGTCCTCGCCGTCCTGCTCGTCCTGGGCCTCGTCGGCGGCGGGGCGGTGCTCCTGCTGCGCGACCACGCCGCCGACACCTCCCGCCGGGACGCCGCCGCGCGCTACGTGACGGCCTGGGGCCGGCAGGACTACCGCGCCATGTGGCGCGCCACGAGCGCCGCGTCGCAGGCGGCCCACGGCGAGCGCGGCTTCGCGGAGGCCTACCGCGCCGCGGCCCGTGCCGCCGGGGTGACCGGCGTCGTCGCAGGCCCGCTCGGGGAGGTCTCCGGCGGCGCGGTCGCCGTGCCGGTCGTCGAACGGACCGCGCGCTTCGGGACGCTCCGCGGGACGGTCCGCCTGCCGCTGGAGGGCTCGGGCCAGACGGCCGGTGTCGCGTGGGACGCCTCCCTGCGCCTGCCGGGGCTGCAGCGCGGCGAGCCCGTGCGCCTGCGCCGCGGGCGGGCGCCCCGGCGCGGGGCGATCCTCGCCGGGGACGACTCGCCACTGGACGCCGACCCGCTGGGCGCCTCGATCGCCGGGACGGTCGGGCCGCCCGCGACCGGGCTGCAGCGCCTCTACGCCGACCGGCTGGGCGGGCGCGCCTCCGAGCGCCTGCTCTTCGGCGAGCGGACGATCCGCAAGCTCGACGCCGTCCCGGGCCGCCGGCTGCGCACGACGATCCGCCCGGCGCTGCAGCGCACCGCCGCCGCGGCGCTGGGGACGCGGCTGGGCGGGGTCGCGGTCGTGCGGCCGCGCGACGGGGCGGTCCTCGCGCTGGCAGGGCTCGCGGTCAGCGCGCCGCAGCCGCCCGGGTCGACGTTCAAGATCATCACGCTCGCCACAGCGCTGCAGGAGGGGATCGCGACCCCGTCGTCCACCTATCCCGTGCGGACCTTCGCGACGCTCTCGGGGACGAAGCTGCGCAACGCGTCCAACGAGTCGTGCGGCGGGACGCTGACGGTGTCCTTCGCCGTCTCGTGCAACTCGGTCTTCGCGCCGCTCGGGGCGCGGTTGGGGGCCAAGCGCCTGGTCGCCTCGGCGCGTGCCTTCGGCTTCGGCGAGCGCCCGAAGATCCCGGCAGTCAAGCCGAGCACGATCGCGGACGCGAAGGATCTGAAGGACGACCTGGCCGTCGGCGCGGCCGCGATCGGGCAGGAGCGCGACCTGGCCACGCCGCTGCAGATGGCGACCGTCGGGGCGACGATCGCCGCCGGCGGGGTCCGGGCGCGGCCGCACCTGGCCCGCACCGACCCGGTGGTCCGTCACCGCGTCGTCAGCCGGAAGGTCGCCGGGCAGGTGCGCGCGATGATGCTGCAGGTCGTGCGCTCGGGCACGGGCCGGGCGGCGGCGCTGCCGGGCGTCGAGGTCGCCGGCAAGACGGGGACGGCGGAGCTGCGCCCGACCGCCAACGGCACGCCGGATCCGAAGAACACCGACGCGTGGTTCGTCGCCTTCGCGCCGGCGGAGGACCCGCAGGTCGCGGTCGCGGTGCTGCTCGTCGCGGCCGGCGCCGGCGCGGCCAGCGCGGCACCGGTCGCCCGGGAGGTCCTGGCGGCGGCGCTGCGCTGAGCGGCGTCACGGCTGCACGATTTGGCATGTGCAGCCGGCGAGCGGACCGAATTGCCCGGCGCACCCCTCGACGGTGCAGTCGAAGTCGCCGGCGGTCGGGGCCGCCGATCCCTGGCAGCTATCGAAGTCG
>CAZRLR010000498.1:0-3232 GCA_964600395.1 uncultured Conexibacter sp. | reverse complement strand
CGACGACGAGCAGGTCGGCGTGGTGCGCCTCGGCGACCCGGTGCAGCGCGTGCGCCGGGGAGAGGTCGGGCACGGCCAGCAGATCGGCCTCGACCCCGATCTCGGCCCGGGTGGCGCGCAGCAACCCGTCGGCGTCCTCCTGCTGCAGGGCCTCGAAGGCGGGCGAGGAGGCCCGCGACACGATCGGGTCGTGCGGGTAGGCGTGCGTGAGGGTCAGGTGCTCAAACCCGAGGGCCTTGGCGAGCGCGACCGCGTCGCGACCCCCGTCGAATCCGTCGACCGCAGCGATGACGTTCGTGAACATGGGCACAAACTAGGCTTGCGGGGCGTCCGCGCCATCCGGAGCATCCCCGCGCGCCACCTCCGTAGTCCCCCGCGCGCCGGCCGCGGGTCAGACGGAGCGGCCGGCGGGCGCCGCGTGCTGCTCGAGGTAGGGCCCCAGCAGCCGGGCCGTCACCTTGCCCGCCGGGCTCCAGGTCGGCTCGTCGGCGACCCGTGACTCGAAGCCGTGCTCCTGCCCGGCCCGGGCGCTGAAGTACTTCGGTCGACCGCCCGTGACGAGGACCCCGTGCAGCCGTGGCCGCAAGGGCTCGGGGCTGACGTCCACCCCGATCGACGCCGCGAGCGTGCGGGCCACCGTGTCGGCCTGCTGGGCGGAGACGCCGCCGTGCTTGATGGGGAAGTCGGTGGCGTCCCCGGCGGCGTAGACGTCCGCGACGCCGGGCACGCGGCCGTACGGGTCCACCGGGATGAACCCGTGGGCGCCGGCCGGCAGGCCGCGCACGGCCGGGCCGTCGAGCTGCGGCAGCGCCACGACGCGATCGACCTTCAGGCGGTCCTCCGGACGGGGGCCCACGACGACCTGCCCCTGGGCGGGCACCTCGACGTGCGCGTCCGTGACGAGCTCGATCCCGGCCTCGGCCAGCAGGGCGGCCACCGCATCGCTGACCCCCGTGCCGAAGACGGCCAGTGGGGCCGGTTCCGGCGTGGCGAGCAGCACCCGCACCGTCTCCTGGGTGTCGAACGCGCGCGCCGCGGTCTGCAGCGCCAGCTCGTACACCGGCAGCGGCCAGGCCATGCGGGTGGGCACGACGAAGGCGACGCTCTTGACGTAGCCCTCCTCGACGTCCTGCACCAGGCCGTGGAAGGTCGCGTCCATCGTGCGGTCGTCGATCGTCTGCGCGGCCGGGAAGCGTGCCGTCGCCCGCGCGCCGAGGGCGAGGACGAGCGCGTCGTAGGGCAGCGTCCCGTGGTCGGCGGTGTGCACGACCTTGCCGGCCGGGTCGACCCAGGCCAGCTCGCCGGCCACGAGCTCCGCGTCCATGCCGTGCACGAGCGTGGCCAGGTCGTAGCGCTGCGCCCGGGCGCCGGCGAACGGCTCGCGGACGGTCATCGCGCGGTCGACGTACTCGGTGGCCGGCGCGAGGACGGTGACGCGGACGCGCTCGGCGGCCAGCTCGCGCAGGGCGAGGACCGCTTCGAGGGCCGCGACGCCGCCGCCGGCGACGACGACGCGCGTGGGCTCAGGGCTCATCGGGCTTGGGGGCAGGTCGCGAGGGCAGGCACGCCCGCGACACTAGACCCGCGCCCAGGTCGTCCCATCGGGGGCAACGTGCGGTCGTGGTGCGGTGGACTACTGAGGGCCGGCGGCGGTGGCGGACGGTCGTCTGCCACCGCGTCCGCGCCGCCGCGTCAGGCGGGCGGGGCGTACAGCTGCAGGTCGTTGCCGTCGGCGTCCTGGAACGGCGCCACGCGGCCCCACGGGTGGTCGGAGACGTCGCCGGTGAAGGTGACGCCCGCGTCCTTGAGGCGCTGCACCTCGGCCTCGATGTCACCGTCGGCGCTGAAGGCGACGACCGCGCCGCCGGAGCCGTCGGGCGTCTCCTCGGGTCGCCCGTTGAGGCCGATCGTCGTACCGCCGGCGTCGAGCTGGGCCCAGTCGCCGCCGTCCTGCTCGGTGACCTTCAGGCCGAGCGTCTCGCCGTAGAACGCAACCGCGCGGTCCATGTCGGTGACGGGCAGCCAGACGGTGGAAACGCTCTTGACCATGTGCGTGCTCCTTCGCTACTTCGGGGGTTGGATCCCCTTGCCGTACCCACCGCGAGCGTCGCGACACCCCGGATGCGCGTGCGGAGCGTGATCCCGGCGCGCCCGCGCCGCCCGGTGGTCTGCGGGCCAGTGGCATCCTGAGCCGGTCAGAGCGGCTCAGGATGCCGCGGGGCCGCCGGCGACGGTGCGCATCGGCGTAGCCTACGCGCCCGGAGCGCGCCCCCGGCGTGTCGACGCCCGCGCCCACGGGGAGGCTTTGACCGTGCCCGCACCCAAGCAGCAGACGCCCCGCAAGCTCACCGTCGCCATCACCGGCCCGACCGGGACGTTCGGCTCCGGCCTGATGCCGCTCCTGCAGGCCGACGCGCGCGTGCAGCGCGTCGTCGGCATCGCCCGGCGGCCCTTCGACCCCGCCGAGCGGGGCTGGACGAAGATGGAGTACCGCCAGGGCGACGTGCGCGACGAGGCGGCGCTGGAGGCGGCGTTCGCCGACGCCGACGTCGTCGTCCACCTCGCCTTCCTCATCACGGGCACCGCCGACCGGCAGACGACCCGGGCGATCAACGTCGACGGCACGCTCAACGTCTTCCGCGCCGCGGCGGCCGCCGGCGCGCAGCGCTTCGTCTACGCCTCGAGCGTCGCGGCCTACGGCTTCCACCCCGACAACCCGGTGCCGATGGCCGAGGACTGGCCCACGCGGCCCGCCGCCCACCTCTTCTACGCCCAGGAGAAGGCGGAGCTGGAAGGGCTGCTGGCCGACGCGGCCGCCGCGCACCCGGAGCTCGCGCTCTACCTCCTGCGCCCGCCGGTCGTCCTCGGTCCCAACGCCGTCGGCGGCAAGGAGCTGCTGCCCGGTGCGCTGGCGCCGCTGGCGCGCCTGGTGGCCGACCGGGTACGCGGCGGCCTCCCCGTGCCCATCCCCGCGCCCGTGCCCGACCTGCCGCTGCAGCTCATCCACGAGGACGACGTCGGCAGCGCGTTCCTCGCCTGCATCCTCGCGGAGGGCCCGCCCGGGGTCTACAACATCGCGGCCGACGACGTGCTCTCGGCCGTCGACGTGGCCCGCGCGGTCGGGCTGACGCCGATCCCCTTCCCCGGCCGCCTCGCGCAGGGCGCCGCCCGCGCGCTGGCCGCCCTCCCGATGCCGCCGCTCGTCCCGCCGGCCGTCGAGTGGATCGAGGCC
>CAZRLR010000497.1:0-3233 GCA_964600395.1 uncultured Conexibacter sp. | reverse complement strand
GGGCGGCAGGGCGCCGCGGGCGCGCTCGGCGAAGACGGTCGCCTTCAGGTCCTGGCCTTGCAGGCGCGCGGCGAGCATCCGGTCGCCGACGGCCCACTGCTGCAGGCCGTCGAGGTCGATCGGCAGGGCGTCCTGCAGCTCGTCGTCGTAATCGCCCAGGCCGATGCCGAGGCGCTGCCTGAGGAACGCCCGGGCGGGGTGCTGGACGAAGCGGATGAGGTGGTCGAGCTCGACGACGTCGGCGTCCAGCGGCGGCAGGGGCGCGTCGAGGAACGGCGCCGGCGGGACGCGGGGGTGCGTGAGCGCGCGGGCGCCTTGGAGGCTGACGTGGTCGAAGGAGAACGGCTGCCCGCCGGACTGCAGGTGGCCGGGCGTGAAGTTGCGCGGGTCGAACGGCTGCAGGGGGTGGCGGACGGTGATGACGTCCCGGGTCGCGACGGCGTGCGGCACGTCGGCGTCGCCCTCCTCGGGCGGGCGGACCGTCCGGTCCACGACGTCCAGCAGCTCGCCGACGGGGACGGCGGGCGGCCGCGCGGCGTTCGTCCGCTCGTCGTTGCCCGTGTACGTGACGATGAGCTTCTCCTTGGCGGCCAGCAGCGCGTCGAGGAGCATCTGCCGGTCCTCGGACCGGCCGTCGTGGTCGCCGACCTGGCGGTCCTGGACGACGAGGTCGTCCCCGTCCTGCGGTGCCTTGCGCGGGAAGGCGGTGTCGTCGAGGCCGAGCAGGCAGACGACGGCGTGCGGGACGCTGCGCATCGGCTGCAGGGTGCAGAAGGTCAGGTGGCCGGTGCGGAAGTTCGCGCGGGTCGGGCGGCCAGCGAGGCGCTCGGCGAGCAGGTCCCGCAGCTCGGCCAGGGCGATCGTCGCGGTGCTGCCGGCCGCCTCGTGCGTCAGGTCGGCGAGCAGGCGGTCCAGGCCCGCGCGCTGCCAGGCGTCCTGCGGGCCGGTGGCGGTGAGGAGGTCCGCCGCGGTCGCGATCTCGATCGCCCACTGCGCGATCGTGTGCGGCTGGGCGAAGCGGTCGACGGTCTGCTGCAGGCGGTCGACGAACTCGGCGAAGCGCCCGGCGAGGTCGATCGCGCCGCTCTCCACGTCGTCGAGCGGGAGGACGCCATGGACGAGGCGCTGCTCGTCCTCGGTCATCGTCACCCCGAGCAGGACGCGGTCCAGCCCGGCGCGCCACGTGTTCGCGTCGACCTTGGCGAGCTTGAACGGCGCGCGATGGGCGGCGTCCAGGCCCCAGCGGATGTTCGTCGCGGCGACCCAGTCCTCCAGGCGGGCCAAGTCGTCGTCGTCGAGCCTGAGGCGGCGGCGGACGGGCTCGCGGTCGGCGAGGTCCAGGACCTGCGAGGCGGTCAGGCGCTGGTCGGCGAGCTCGAGCAGGCGGCCGATCGCGCCCAGGACGGGGTTCGTCTGCCGCAGCGCTCGGTCGGCGAGGCGGACGCGCAGGTCGGGCGGGACGGGGACGTCGGGGTCGTTCGCGGTGGCGTCGGCGTCCTCGTCGTCCCCGAAGCCGTCGTCGTCGTCCGGGTCGGCGCGGCCGGCGTCCCCCACCCCGAACGTCGCGTGGATGAGCGGCGCGAACGTCTCGATGTCCGGGCACATGACGATGACGTCGCGGGGCTGCAGCTCCGGGTGCTCCTGCAGGGCGTGCAGGATGGCGTCGCGCAGGACTTCGACCTGGCGGGCGCGGCCGTGGCAGGAGTGGACCTCGACCGAGCGGTCTGCGGGGTCCAGCGCGGGGCGGACGTCGGGTGCGCCGGGCAGCGGCGGGCCGGGGGCGTGGACGTCATGGCGGACGTCGTGCTGCAGGCGCTGCAGGAGGGTCTGCGGCGGGTCGTCCGCGTCCGGGGTCGCGGACGGGTGGTCGGCGGCGTCCTGCGGCGGGCCGAGGACGAGCTGCAGCTCGCGCGCGTCCCGCCCCCAGGAGGCGAGCAGGCGATTCCGCGGCATCGTCGTTGGGTCGGTGGTGACCTGCTGCCAGAGCGCCGGGGACGGGTGCAGGAGGAAGAGGTGGACGTCCCGGGTGGCGGCGATCGCCCGCAGCAGCGTGAGGTGCGCCGCGGGCAGGCGGGTGAGGCCGAAGAGGGACAGGCGCGGCGGAAGGTCCAGCAGCGTCGGGTCCGCGGCGATCCGTTGCGCGGTGGTGTGCAGGCGCGTGGCCGGGTCGGGGGCGTCGATGCGCTCGGCCAGGCGACGCCAGAGGCCGGCCTGCCAGGCCAGGTGCGGCGGCAGCTTGCGGCCCGAGCCGTCCACGTCCTCCCCGTTGGCCCAGCGCGTGAGCATCTGCGGGCGGTGCGTGGCGTAGCGGTCGAAGAGGTGCGCGAGGTGGCGGACGGCGACCAGGCGCTGCGGGCGCGGGCCGTCGCCGGCGTCGGTCGGGGCGATCGCGGCGCTGTCGCGCAGGTGCTCGGCGAGGAGGCCGAGCCACGCCTGGTCGAGGTTGTCGTCGACGACGTCCAGCAGCGGCCACAGGACGCGCTGGCGGCTCCACGGGTCCTGCCGCGGGTCGATGCCGTGGGCGGCGGCGGTGGCGCTGTCGGTGATGTCGCGCGGGCTCGGGAAGGCGACGTTCGCGACGATGCCGTCGGTGCGGCCGGGCGCGCTGGCGCCGAGCGTCAGGGAGAGGGACTGCGTGAGCCAGCGCTCCATCCCGCGGGTGGGGACGCCGACGACCTCGCCGGCGAACGGGTCCGCCGGCGGGGTCGCCAGGAGCGTGCCGAGCGCGGCCACGAGGGCGTCGGCGCGGGTGGCTCGGTGGACATGCAGCATCGGGGTCGGAGACTCGCACACGACGTCCACGGGGTCGTGCCCGGGAGCCCGGTCCTGACAGCACGGCGCCGGTCTCGATCGCCTTGTCGCGGATCGTGCCGTCTGAGAGCGTCTGCGCCACCCACCCACCCCCTTAGCAGGAGGCTTCCCATGGCTTCGCTTCACCCTCGACGGCTCACCCTGGCCGTCGGCTTGGCCGCCGTGTTCGCGGCCCTCGTGTTCGCCGCCGGCCCGCGGGCCGACGCCGCGACGAGCAGCACCATCCGGCTCTACGCCTGCGTGACGAAGAGCTACAAGACCCTGAACCTCACGACGCGCTACGCCCCGTGCCCGCGCGGCCAGCGCAAGATCTCGTGGAACGTCCGCGGGCCCGCGGGGGCCCCGGGCTCGGTCGGCTCCCCCGGCGGGAACGGCGCCGACGGTCCGGTCGGACCGCAGGGTCCGGCAGGCCCTCAGGGCGA
>CAZRLR010000496.1:0-3235 GCA_964600395.1 uncultured Conexibacter sp. | reverse complement strand
GACCACGCGGCCCACCTGCGCGGCGGCCACGAGCTCCCCCCACTTCTTCAGGGCGTCGGCGGCGACGTTGGCGGCGTCGGCCTCGCCCTTCGCGTCGCCCTTCTCTTCGAGGTCGTAGTACGCGAACGGCGCGAGCTCCGCGCGGCCCTTGTAGATCGCCCACGGGAGGAGCACCTGCGCGCGCAGGCATTCGGCCCACGTCTCGGCGTCGGCCGCCACGATCGCGCGCGAGACGCGCATCCCGGTCTCCGAGCTCGCGTTCGTGCCGACCTTGTTGTTCTGCGACGACAGGTCTTCGCCCAGGATCACGAGCCGGAGCTTCCCGCTACACACGCGGAGCATCTCGACGAAGACCTTGTGCATGTCGCTCGCGAGCGCTTCGAGCTCCACGTCATACGAGTCGTGCGCCTTCTCGCCCTGGGGGAGCGGCACGACGGCGTTGCGCCCCAAGCTGCGCAGGGAGTTGATGAAGTTCGAACGCTCCGGCGTCCCGCGGCTACCGCTCGGGATCTTGGCCTTGAGAATGCCCTGGCCGCTCAGCTCGATGAAGCGGCCGTAGTCCCTCGACGCGTTCGAGGCGCGGAGATACCACTCGGTCACCTGACGGACGGCGCCGTAGTAGTAGGGGCTGCGCGGGCTCCACGGGGCGTACAGCACCCATCGGCCGTCACCGGGCGTGATCACGATGCGCCCCCGCTGCGACTGGACGTACCAGGTGTCGGTGTACGGGTCGTGCTCCGCGTGATCCATCGGCCACGGCTCCAACACCGGGATGAACTCGCCGCTCGACTCGTGGAACCACCACACGAGTTGGCCGATGCCCTGCCCCAGCAAAATGGCGTCGCGGACGATATCGAGCTCCGCCGCGCGCGGGACCATCATCCTGAACCGCGTGGCCAGGTCGCGCGCGTACCGCTCGCCGGGGCCTGTGTCCGTCGCGGCCTCGATGCAGTGCGGGGCGCCCACAAGCGCCAGCAGACGCCGGTTGAGCGCCGCGGCGAGGTCGGGGTCGCGGAGCACCGTGCGCGAGAGCGCCGCGGAGAGGTTGAACCGCCCGTGCTCGTGCTCTTCGAGGATCGCGCGCGCCGCTGCGAACGTGATCATCTGGGGGTTGAGCGTGTTCGGCGGGTACGCGAGGGCGCGGCTCTCGCCGGTCTCTTTCACGGGCTCGGGCGGTGTTTCAGGCCGATCACCCGCGGGAGACATGCGGACGAACCCGAGCGACGCGGCGATCGCATCGAGGCCACTGGATACGCGGTCGAAGAGGCTCATCGACGGGACGGTATCACGGCGCGGCACAGATTGGCACAGAGGTCAATCCGACCGCAGGAGCACATCCGCGAAGTCCTCGGCGATGCCGTCGTCGAACGTGGCGACCGGGTCGTCCGAGACCGCGAGGTTGAACGCGTCGGCCTTGTTCGGCGAGCGCTTCAGGCGCTTCTTCAGTTCGTCTTTCGACTCGACCACGTAGCGCCCGCGCGGGTCGAAGCTGTAGCGCGCGGCCGTGAGCTCGCCGTGCAGCTCGCCGTCGGCGGGGATGGAGCCGTCCTTCAAGAACAACTGCCCGGCGAACCAGAGCTCGTCGCGCTTGCGCGCGAAGCGCCGCACGTCGTTGGCGTTCTCGGCGACGTTCACGCCGACGGCGCGGATGCTCGGCTCGTGCTTGAGGTGATCGTAGACGCTGGTGCCCACGCCGATGAGGTCGATCCGCACGAGAGGGCGGGCGTCGGCGTCCGTGCGGAGGTCGCGCACGATCGAGAGCACCCACCCGGCGACAACGTCACCCTCCTGGCCTTGCGTCGCGTCGAAGCGGAGCGCGCGCTTCCCGCGTACGGAGCAGAGCACCGAGGGGTCATCGCCCGTGCGACCCACGTCGAGACCGAAGCGCAGCTCGCCGCCGTCGTCCGTCGCGCGGCCCTGCGCGGCCTCGACCAGTTCGAGCGGGTTGACGGTGCAGTCCCCGGCGCGCGGGAAGTTGCCCTCGACGCGCACGCTGTAGGCGGGGGAGCCGCGCCCGAAGTCGCGCGCCATGTCTGCCTCCCACTGCGCCGTGGCGAGGCCCGGCACGGGAGGCTCACGGCCGGTGATGTTGGGCGACTCGCGGCTGTCGATGTGCAGGGTCTTCCACCCCTCCGCGCCGCCGTGGAAGGCGTCGTAGTACCAGCCCCCGATGCGCGTGGGGTTCGAGGTCGCGACCAGCTTTCCGCCGCCCGCGAGGTTGCCGCGCGCCGCTTCGTAGAGCGCGTCGGGGAAGCCGCTCGCTTCGTCGATGAGGTAGAGCAGGTTCGGCGACGAGATGCCCGCGAACGACTCCGGCGAGGTGTCCTCCACCTTCTTGCCGAAGATGCGACGGCCGCCCGAGAACCGCAGGCCGCGGTGGTAGTCCTCGCTGAGCTTCCCTCCGAGCGGGACGGGCGCGGCGTTGTACACGCGCAGGAGTTCCGGCCAGAGGATGTCGGCGAGCTGGTGACCCGCGGTCGCGGACATGACCACGATGCCCCGCTCGCGCGTCATCGCCCACCAGAGGGCGAGGATCACGAGCGACGTGCTCTTGCTCACCTTGTGGCCCGAGCGCACCGCGACGCGCGGGTTCTCGGCGACGGCCAGAAGGAACTCCCGTTGCCGTGACCAGCACTCCAGCCCGAGGCACACGCGGGCGAACTCCACGGGCGAGTCGTGGAGACGCTGCGCGAGCGCCCGCTCTGGGTCAGCCGTCGCCGCTGCTGTCATCGCTCGCCGCGGCCTCTCCACCGAACCCGAGCACGCCCGAGAGCCACGCGTCGACGTCGGCTTTCTTCGCCCCGGGCTGCGTAATCGCCGCCATGGGCCGCACGCGCAACCCGTGCAGGTCGGCTTTGAGCTGCAACGACGCGATCGCGATCTTGTGGTCGTTGTCCTCGCGGCACTGCCGGTAGAGGTCATCTACCTGGGCCAAGAGCTCCGCCCGCACCTTCGGGCGCTCGGCCTCGCTCTCCTTGGCCCAGCGGTCGCGTACGGCCTTCACGTCGTCCCAGACCTGGCGCTCGCTCACGGCGTGCAGCTCCATGATGACCTCCACGACGCGGGACGGTCGCGTGCCGGTGACCAGCATCCGCTCGACGGCCCCCACACGGGTCAGGGCGGGCAGCGGCGGCGGGATCGGCTTCGAGCTACGAGCGCGGGCCATAGGACTCCTGGGGATGGTGCAGTGTAGTGCAGTCGCGGCCCCTGAGCGCCCGTGCAGTGCCCGAGAACC
>CAZRLR010000495.1:0-3236 GCA_964600395.1 uncultured Conexibacter sp. | reverse complement strand
TGAGCCCGCCGGGCCTCAGCCGGCGAGCAGGACGTCCAGCGCCCACGGCGCGCCGGGTCTCGCCGGCGCCACGAGCTCGGCGTCCAGGCCCGCCGCCTGCGTGACGCGCAGGACCTCCGCGGGCGTCGCCGCGTCCTCGTCCGCACCGTCGGCGCGCACGAGCAGCGCGCGCGCCACGTCGCCGCGCGTCGCCTTCGCCATGTGGCTGATGGTCTTGCGCGTGCCGTCGGGGGCGACGGCGAAGGCGCGCACGAGGACGACGGTGCTGTCGTCCGGCGGCCGCCAGGCCTGCTGGTAGTCGCTCGAGCGGCAGTCCACGACGAGGGCCGGCGCGTCCAGCGCCCGGGCCAGCGGCGCGCGCCAGTGCGCGGTGAGCCTGCCGACCTTCGGGAGCGTGACGCCCATGCTCAGGCGGTAGGGCGGGATCGGGTCCTCCGGCGTCAGGACGCCCCACAGCGCGGAGACGATCCGCACGCTCGCCGCCGCCCGGGCACGCGCGGGGGCCGGCAGCGTGCCGAGCGCCAAGTGGTCGTAGAGCACGCCGGTGTAGCGCTCGGCCGCGGGCAGCGTCGGCGCCGTGCGCACCGCCGCGTCCACCGCCAGCTCGCCGGTCAGGCCCTCGGAGAGGCCGAGGATCCTCCGCGCGCGGTTCGTCGCCCGCGTGCCCTCGCCGGCGCAGAGCTTCACGAGCGCCTGCAGGACCTGCTCGCGCGGGCGCGTCAGCACGTCCGGGTGAGCGAGCGCCGCGAGGTCCAGCGGCGGCCCGTCCCCGCCGGCCGCCTTGCCCTCCGACGGCGGCAGCGCGACGAGCAGCGGCAGCCGCCCGGGGTCAGCTGCCAAGCGACGTGCCGTACTTGCGACATCCGGCGCCCAGAGGGCTTGGATGCCGTCCGTTCGTGATCATGCGCCCAGCGACGTGCCGTACTGCCGCTTGTAGTACTCCAGGTAGTCGCCCGAGCGGATGGACTCCCACCAGTCGGTGTTGTCCCGGTACCACTTGACCGTCTGCTCCAGGCCCTCCTCGAAGCGCACCTGCGCCTCCCAGCCCAGCGCGCGGACCTTCTCGCTGCCGAGCGAGTAGCGGCGGTCGTGGCCGGGCCGGTCGGTGACGTACTCGATGAGCGACTCGTCGTTGCCCGTCAGCGCGACGATCCGCTTGACGACGTCGAGGTTCGGGCACTCGTCCGGGCCGCCGACGTTGTAGACCTCGCCCGGGGCGCCGTGCGCCAGGACGTGGCCGATGCCGCGGCCGAAGTCCTCGACGTAGAGCCAGTTGCGCACCTGCTGCCCGTCCCCGTAGACCGGCAGCTTGTCGCCGTGGAAGGCGTTGAGCACCATCAGCGGGATGAGCTTCTCGGGGTACTGGTAGGGCCCGTAGTTGTTGGACCCGCGGCAGATGACGGTCTCCAGCCCGAACGTCTCGTAGTAGGAGGCGACGAGCAGGTCGGCGCCGGCCTTCGTCGCGCTGTACGGGGAGGACGGCTGCAGCGGCGACTCCTCGGTGAACGAGCCGGACTCGATGGAGCCGTAGACCTCGTCCGTGGAGACTTGCAGGTAGCGGACGCCCGCCGCGCGCGCGGCCTCCAGCAGGACGTACGTCCCGACCGCGTGGGTCGTGACGAACGCGTCGGGCTCGGCGATCGAGCGGTCCACGTGCGTCTCGGCGGCGAAGTTCACGACGGCGTCCACGCCGGCCATCGCCTCGCGGACCTTCACCGGGTCGGCGATGTCCGCGTGGACGAACTCGTGCTCGACGTCGGCGAGGTTCTCCCGGCGTCCTGCGTAGGTGAGCTTGTCCAGGACGACGACCTCGTCGCCGTGGTCGCGCACGCGCAGGCGCACGAAGTTCGAGCCGATGAACCCGGCGCCGCCACAGACCAACAGCTTCATGCCTTCTCCTTCTCGTCCAGATGGCCCTGCACGCCGTCCTGCCAGGGGGGCAGGAGGACGCCGGGGTCGCGCTCGGTGCCGAGCACGCTCCACGCCGGCCGGGGGGCCGGCCGCTTGAACTCCGCGCTCGTCGTCGGCAGCACGCGGCAGGCGACGCCGGCGCGCTCGAAGAGCTCCAAGGTCAGCTCGTTCCACGAGCAGCCGCCCGCGCCGGCGCCGTGGAAGATCCCCACGTCGCCGCGGCGCTCGGCCAGCTCGATGAGCGCCGGGGACAGGTGTCCCGTCCACGTCGGGCTGCCGACCTGGTCGGTGACGACCGAGACCTCGTCGCGCTCGCCGGCCAGGCGGAGCATCGTGTCGCAGAAGTTCGGGCCGCCGGCGCCGAAGAGCCACGCCGTGCGGACGATCGCGTGCTCGGGGTTGGCGTGCGCGAGCTGCAGCTCGCCGGCGAGCTTCGTCCGCCCGTAGGCCCCGAGCGGCCCGGTCGGATCGCTCTCGACCCACGGCGTGCGCTTGCTGCCGTCGAAGACGTAGTCCGTCGAGACGTGGACGATGCGCGCGTCGATCTGCGCGGTGGCGCGCGCGAGGTTCCCCGCCGCGTCGCCGTTGACGGCCAGCGCGACGTCCTCGTGCTCCTCCGCGGCGTCGACGTTCGTGTACGCCGCGCAGTTGACGACGGTGTCCGGCGCGAGCTCGGCGACCCGGCGGATCGTCGCGTCCTCGTCGGTGAGGTCCAGGTCGGGCAGGTCGATGCCGGTGACGTCGTGCCCGAGCGCGCGCGCGTCGGCGACGACGCGGTGGCCGAGCATGCCGGCCGCCCCGGTGACGAGCAGCCGCATCAGAGGATCTCGATCTCGGAGGTGTCGCCGACCATGAAGCGGTAGGCCCGCGGCTGGCGGTCCGAGCGCGTGATCTTCACGTCGCGGCCCAGCAGCGAGGACTCCATGCGGCCGTCCAGGCCGGTCACGGAGGACCCCGCGAGCAGGATCGAGTGCTCGACCTCCGCCCGCTCGACGACGCAGCCGTCGCCGATCGCCGAGTACGGCCCGATGTAGCAGTCGGTCAGGCGGGCGTCCTTGCCGATGATCGCCGGGCCGCGGACGGTCGCCCGCGTCAGGACCGCGCCGGCCTCGACGACGACGCGGCCGTCGAGCTGGGAGTCGACGAGCTCCCCGTCCACCGACCGCTCGATCGTGTCGAGGATCAGGCGGTTGGCCTCGAGCATGTCGGCCAGGCGCCCGGTGTCCTTCCACCAGCCCTTGACGACGTGCGGCTCCACGCGCTTGCCCTGGTCGACGAGGTACTGGATCGCGTCGGTGATCTCGAGCTCGCCGCGGGGCGACGGC
>CAZRLR010000494.1:0-3253 GCA_964600395.1 uncultured Conexibacter sp. | reverse complement strand
GTGATCGCGGTGACCGTCAGCATCAGAGTGGCCATCGCGAGCTTCGACAGCACCTCGTTCACCGCCCAGGCCGCCTACGACCTGCCGTTCCCCGGCGCGGCGCTCTTCGCGCCGCCGCCGGTCGTCTACCTGCACCAGGTGTCGGCGGGGATCGCGATCAACCGCGGCGGCAAGCCGCTCGTCGTCAACGGCGGCGTGAAGGTCGGCGCCCTGCCCCTCTCGCCGGGCCGCTACGCGCTGGACCTCTCCGGGACGCTCACGCTGACGTTCGCCAACCCGTTCGTCTTCGAGATCCGCGGGGACCTGCGCCTCCTGAGCCTGTTCGACATCGCCTCGGCCTACGTCCGCGCCGGCTCGGACGGGGTCGTCCGCGCCGACTTCTCGGTCGGGATCGGCGACAAGGACTGGGCCTACATCGGGGCGGACGTGCGCGCCGCCGTCGGCCCGCCCGGCTTCGAGGGGAAGGGGACGGGGGAGGTCTGCGTCGGCATCAAGCTCGTGAGCTACTGCAAGGACCTGCCGGAGGCGTACGCCTCGTCCAAGGGCGTGGCGGCGTGCGCCGAGATCCTCGGCAAGTTCCGGACGGTGACCTACCGCTGGGGCGGCCCGCTGACGCGCCGCAAGGGCAAGTCGTGCTTCTACGACGACATCAGCGTCGGGCTGCTGCGGGGCGCCGGCCCGCGCCAGGCCGGGGCCGGCGGCACGTTCACGGTCCCGCCGGGGACCGAGACCCTGTCGGTCAACGTCCAGTCGGCCACCGGCGTGCCGCAGTTCGCGCTGAACGACCCGGACGGCGTGAACCTCGACCTGGGGGCGGCGAACGCCGAGCTCTCGACGTCGGCGGCGGCGCACGCGGCGAGCGTGGACATCGACAACCCCAAGCCCGGGCGCTACGCGGTCCTGCCGGTGGACGGGGCGCCCGCCCTGACGGGGACCCAGGTCAGCGTCCCCGCGGCCAAGCCGGTGCTGAAGGCGTTGCTGCTGAAGCCGCTGGCCGGCCGGCGGGGGATCCGCTACGCCGTGAGCGCGAACAAGGACGCGACGGTGACGTTCGTGGAGCGGACGCGGACCGGCGACGTCGTGCTCGCCGGCGGCGGGCGCACCGGCACGCTGCGCTTCCGGCCCAACGCCCAGGTCTCCGGGCGTCACCTCGTCATCGCGCGGCTGAGCACCGCGGAGGGGTTCGTCGTGGAGGAGCGGCAGGTCGGCAGCTTCTTCCAGCCGCCGCCGCCGCGCCCGCGCGCCCCGCGGAAGGTCACGGTGACGCCGTCGGGCGCCTCGCGCCTGAAGGTGTCGGTGGTGCGCGCCGGCACGGCGCGGACGCCGCTCGTGGTGACGGCCCGCTTCGGAGAGGGCGGCGGGGCCTCGGCGATCATCCCGGCGAACCGCTCCGCCGTGACGATCCCCGGCCCGCCGAAGAGCCTGGACGCCCCGGGGGCCACCCGGGTCACGGTGCAGGCGGTGTCCCCGGCGGGGCAGCGCAGCCCCGCCAAGGTGGCCGTCCGCGCCGGCAAGGCGCTGCAGCGGGCGCCGAAGGCCCGGCGCCGGGGCTGACGGCGGCGTCATCGCGGACCGAAGCTGACCTGGGCGCGTCAGGAAGCCCGCAACGTGCGGCGTTCTGCCCGGTCGAACATCTGTTCGGGCGGCTAGGCTTATGTGTCCATGCCGCCGTCGAACTCCATCGTCGTCTCCGGGGCCCGTGAGCACAACCTGAAGGACGTCTCGCTGACGATCCCGCGGGACGCGCTGACGGTCATCACCGGCCTGTCGGGCTCCGGGAAGTCGTCGCTCGCCTTCGACACGATCTACGCGGAGGGGCAGCGCCGCTACGTCGAGTCGCTCAGCGCCTACGCGCGGCAGTTCCTCGGCCAGATGGACAAGCCGGACGTCGACTCGATCGAGGGGCTGTCGCCGGCGATCTCGATCGACCAGAAGACGACGTCGAAGAACCCGCGCTCGACCGTCGGCACGGTCACCGAGATCTACGACTACCTGCGCCTGCTGTGGTCGCGGATCGGGCACCCGCACTGCCCCAAGTGCGGCGCGCCGATCGCCGGTCAGTCCGCGGAGCAGATCATCGACCAGGTCATGGAGCTGCCCGAGGGCACGCGCTTCATGGTCATGGCGCCGATCGTCCGGGGGCGCAAGGGCGAGTACGGCAAGCTCTTCGAGGACCTGCGCGGCGACGGCTACGCCCGCGCGAAGGTCGACGGCGAGCTGCGCGGCCTGGACGAGGAGATCGTCCTGGACAAGAAGTTCAAGCACGACATCTCGCTCGTCGTGGACCGCCTCGTCATGCGCGGCGAGCTGCGCAAGCGCCTGGCGGACTCGATCGAGACGGCGATCGCGCTGGCCGACGGCATCATCGAGGTCGAGATCCTGCCCGAGCGCGGCGCGCCGGAGGGGACGGCCGGGAAGGTCCTGACCTTCAGCGAGAAGTTCGCGTGCCTGAAGTGCGGCACCTCGATGCCGGAGCTCGAGCCGCGGATCTTCTCCTTCAACTCGCCGCACGGCGCCTGCGAGCGCTGCACCGGTCTGGGCTCGATGATGGAGATCGACCCCGGCCTCGTCGTGCCCGACCCGTCGCTGTCGCTCGACGAGGGCGCGATCGCGCCGTGGGCGAACTCGAGCTCGCAGTACTACGACCAGATCGGCGAGGCGATCAGCGAGGCGTACGGGATCGACCGCGGCGTCCCGTTCCAGGACCTCCCGCAGGCCGAGCAGGACCTCTACCTCTTCGGCCTCGGCGACGACCGCGTGCCGGTGACGTACAAGAACCGCTTCGGGCGCACCCGCTCCTACAACGCCCGCTTCGAGGGCGTCATGCCGAACCTCGAGCGGCGCTACAAGGAGACGGACTCCGAGCAGATCCGGGAGCGGATCGAGGAGTTCATGGCGGTCGTCCCGTGCCCGGCGTGCAAGGGCTCGCGCCTGCGCCCGGCCTCGCGGTCGGTGCTCGTCGGCGGGACGGCGATCCACGAGTTCTGCGGCCTGTCGGTCCGGCGCGCCCGCGTCTGGCTCGACGAGGTGCAGCTGACGGAGACCGAGCGGCACATCGCCCGGCTCATCGTCCGCGAGATCGAGGAGCGCCTGCGCTTCCTCGAGGACGTCGGCATCGGGTACCTCTCGATGGACCGCGCCGCGGCGACGCTCAGCGGCGGCGAGGCGCAGCGCATCCGCCTGGCGACGCAGATCGGCTCGGCGCTCGTCGGCGTGCTCTACGTCCTGGACGAGCCGTCGATCGGCCTGCACC
>CAZRLR010000493.1:0-3267 GCA_964600395.1 uncultured Conexibacter sp. | reverse complement strand
CGGGTCGACCTTCGAGGGCAGCTACGAGCCGGTGCAGGAGATCGTCACCGCCCTCGACGCGCTGGCCGCCGGCGGCGGGCCCGACGTCCCCGTGCACGTCGACGCGGCCTCCGGCGGCTTCGTCGCGCCCTTCGTCGACGAGGAACTCGTGTGGGACTTCCGCCTGCCGCGCGTGCAGTCGATCAACGCCAGCGGCCACAAGTACGGGCTCGTCTACCCCGGCATCGGCTGGATCGTCTGGCGCGAGCCGGACGCGCTCCCGGAGGACCTCGTCTTCAAGGTCGACTACCTCGGCGGCGAGATGCCGACCTTCGCGCTGAACTTCTCGCGGCCCGGCGCCCAGGTGGCCGCGCAGTACTACACGCTCGTGCGCCTGGGCTTCGACGGCTTCCGCGAGCTGCAGCAGCGCGCTCGTGGCATCGCGACGACGCTCGCCGCGCAGATCGCGCGGCTGGGTCCGTTCACGCTCGTGTCCGACGGCTCGCACCTGCCGGTCTTCGCCTTCCGGCTGCGGGACGACGTGGAGGGCTACACCGCCTACGACGTCTCGGAGCAGCTGCGCACCTACGGATGGATCGTCCCGGCCTACCGGATGCCGGAGGGCGTCGAGGACATGACGGTGCTGCGCATCTGCGTCCGCAACGGCTTCACCGGCGACCTGGCGCGGCTCCTGCTCGAGGACCTCGAGCGGGTCGTCGACCGGCTGGAGCGGCACGGCTCGCCGGTGCCGCCGGACGACTCGCGCAGCTCGTTCCACCACTGAAAATCCGAATGGTCGTTCGGTAGGCTGGTCGGGACGTGGCCGCTCCCCCGACCAGCCCGGCCCTGCGGGCCAAGTACGACCGGCGGCGGGCGCAGCTCGTGCTCGACGCCGCCGCCGTCTTCGCACGCAGCGGCTACGACCAGACGTCGGTGGCCCAGCTCACCGACGAGCTCGACCTCGCCGCGGGCGGCCTGTACCACTACTTCAGCGGCAAGGAGCAGCTGCTCATCGGGATCTGCGACGAGCTGATGGAGCCGCTGCTCGCGCTCGCCCCGGAGATCGCCGGTGGCGACGGGCCCGCCGCCGACCGTCTGCGGGCGCTCGTCCGGGCCTGGGTCGCGCACGTCGTCGAGCACCGCGACCACGTGCTCGTCTTCCAGCAGGAGCGGCACGTCATCGAGCACGGGCCGCAGTGGGAGGCCGTGCGCGAGAGCCGCAAGGCGTTCGAGCGGATCGTCGAGCGCCTGCTCGGCGAGGTGATCGCCGAGGGCGCCGCCCGCGGGGACCGGCGCGTCCTGCTCTCGGCCCTCTTGGGCATGGTCAACCACACCGCGCAGTGGTACCGCCCCGGGGGGCGGCTGAAGGTCCAGGCGCTGGCCGACGGCTACGTCGACCTCGTCATCGGCTGAGCGCGACGCCCACGACGGGCGCCGGCTGAAGGCCGGCGCGACAGGCGCTCAGGCGGCCACGAGCCCGAGCGCCGCACGGACCTGCGCGGCGGTCGCGGCGCCGGCGACGTCCATCGGCTCGGTGCTGCGCAGGGCGCGGCACAGGAGGAAGGCGCCTTCGAGCGACGCGACGACACAGAGCGCGAGCTCACGGGCCTGCGCGGCGTCGGCACCCGCCGCGGCGAAGCGGGCCGCGGCCTCGCCGAGCCAGCTCTCGAAGACGTCGGCCGTCGCGACCCGCAGGGTCTCGTTCGCCGAGGCGACCTCGAGCGCGATGACGGCGATCGGGCAGGCGTCCTGGAAGTCGGTCGCCACGAGCGTCTGACCCGCACCGCGGAAGAAGTCCTCCACGGCGGTGCCGACGTCCGGGGCCTCGTCGGCGATGTGGACGAAGAGCTGGAGGAAGAAGGCCCCCGAGACGCGGATGACCTGCTCGCCGAGGTCCTCCTTGCCGCCGGGGAAGTGGTGGTAGAGCGAGCCGAACGGCGCCTGCGCCTGCGCCGAGACCTCCTTCAGCCCTGTGCCGGTGTAGCCCTTGCGGCGGAAGAGCTCGGCCGCGGCGTACAGGATCCGGTCCTTCGTGCTGGTCATGGCGCCCATCGTACGGTACGGTCCGCTAGAACGATCTATCTAGTTGCTGCCATCCCGTCGAGGAGCATCCGTATGCCGCAGGTCCAGACGAGCCAGGGTCCCGTCGAGTACGCCGACACCGGTGGCGCCGGCCCGGTCGTCGTCCTCTTCGGCGGCCTGGCGATCGGCCCGTCGCTGTGGGACGGCGTCGTCGCCGCGCTGGCGCCCGCCCACCGCTGCATCGTCCTCACGCTGCCCTGGGGCGCGCACCGCCTGCCGATGCACGCGGACGCCGACCTCTCCCTCGCCGGTCACGCCCGCATCGTCCGCGAGGCCGTCGAGGCACTGGACCTCGGCGACGACGTGACCCTCGTCGAGAACGACACGGGCATGCTGCAGCTCATCGCCGCCGACGCCCCGCCGTGGCTGGCCCGCGCCGTGTTCACCTCCTGCGAGGCCTTCGAGAACTACCCGCCCGGCGTCCCGGGGAAGGCGATCGGGCTGCTCGGCCGCCTGCCCGGCGGCGTCTACCTCGCGATGCAGCAGCTGCGCATCGGGCCGCTGCGCCGCTCGCCGCTGACCTTCGGCTGGATGACGAAGCGCCCGATCCCGGACGCGATGTTCGCCGGCTGGATCGCCCCGCTGCTGGCCGACAAGGCGATCCGCCGGGACCTGACGAAGTACATCCGCACGGTCGACAAGCGCGCGCTGACGCGCAACGCCGAGGCGCTGCGCACCTTCGACCGCCCGGCGCTCGTGGCCTGGGCGGCCGACGACAAGGTCATGCCGCCCGCCCACGGCCGCCGCCTGGCCGAGCTGCTGCCCCAGGCGCAGCACGTCGAGGTCGCCGACAGCCGCACGCTCATCCCGCTGGATCAGCCGCAGCGGCTGGCCGAGCTCGTCGCGACGTTCGTGGCGCAGACGGCCCGGGGGCACGCCCCGGTCTGACGCTACGCTCGGCCGATGGACGGCGAGGACGTCGAGCGGTGCGACGTGCTCGTCGCCGGCCTGGGTCCGGTGGGGCAGCTGCTGGCCCACCTGCTCGGCGCGCTCGGCGTCGACGTCATGGCCGTCGACGCCGCGGACGGGCCCTACCACCTGCCGCGCGCGGCGGCGATCGACGACGAGGTCCTGCGGATCCTGCAGTCCGTCGGGCTCGCCGGCGCGGTGCTCGCCGACGCCCAGCCCCAGGACGGCGCGGCCTACGTCACCGCGGCGGGGCGCGCGGTGCAGATCGTCCGCGGGGACACGGGCACCCAGGGCCAC
>CAZRLR010000492.1:0-3271 GCA_964600395.1 uncultured Conexibacter sp. | reverse complement strand
TGGGCACGCCGACCGCGCCGCCCAACCAGGTGCTCGTCGGCATCGCGCTGTTCCTCACGATCTTCGTGATGGCGCCGACGTTCACGCAGGTCAACGACGTGGCGATCAAGCCCCTGACCGAGCACAAGATCTCCCAGGGCGAGGCGTTCAAGCGCGGGCAGGAGCCGATCCGCTCGTTCATGTTCAAGCAGACGCGGACGAAGGACCTGGCCCTCTTCGTCAAGCTCGCCAAGCTCGACCGGCCGCGCACGCGCGCCGACGTCCCGACCTACGTCCTCATCCCGGCGTTCATCATCAGCGAGCTCAAGACGGCGTTCCAGATCGGCTTCTTGATCTTCCTGCCGTTCCTCGTCATCGACCTCGTCGTGAGCTCGACGCTCATGTCGATGGGCATGGTGATGCTGCCACCGGTCTTCATCTCGTTGCCGTTCAAGATCCTGCTGTTCGTCCTCGTCGACGGGTGGAACCTCGTCACGCAATCGGTCGTGGAGAGCTTTCACTGATGGACCAGGACACCGTCATCAGCCTCTCCACCCAGGCGCTCGCGCTGACGCTGAAGATCGCGCTGCCGCTGCTGCTCGTCGGCCTGATCATCGGCCTGGCGGTCTCCGTCTTCCAGGCGGTGACGCAGATCCAGGAGCAGACGCTGTCGTTCATCCCGAAGGTGCTCGCGCTCGCGGGCGTCCTGCTCATCGGCGGGCCGTGGATGCTCGGCGAGCTGCTGAACTACACGACCGAGCTGTGGCTCTCGATCCCGGACATGGTCGGCACCTAGTGCCGGCCGCGGGCCGGCGGACGGCGGGGGCCGCGCCGTGGAGATGACGCTGCAGCAGCTCCTGGAGCAGCTCGGGCCCGACCGGGTCGGCGCGTTCTTCATGGTCCTCGCGCGCGTCTCGCCGCTCTTCGTCCTGGCGCCGCTGTTCAGCTCGAAGATGATCCCGGGGCGGGTGCGCGGCATCGTCGCGGTCGCCCTCGCCGTCGGGCTCTCGCCCGTGGCCGGCGCGGACGTGCACCTGCCGACGGAGGAGACGGCCTTCGCCGCGCTGCTGGGCAAGGAGCTGCTCGTCGGCCTCGCGTTCGCGTTCGCGCTCGGGGCGCTCTTCGCCGCCGTCACGATCGCCGGGTCGTTCCTGGACACGATGATCGGCTTCTCCTTCGGCTCGCTCGTGGACCCGGTCACCGGCAACCAGTCGACGGTCCTGCAGCAGCTCTACAGCCTCGTGTCGGTCCTCGTCTTCATCGCGATCGGCGGGGACGCGTGGGTCATCCGCGGCCTCGCGCGGACCTACGAGATCGTCGGGCTGACGCAGTATCCGCAGCTGGACGCGATGGTCGCCGGGGCGGTGAGCGCCTTCACCCAGATCTTCCTCGCCGCGATCGAGGTCGCCGGCCCCGTCATCCTCGCGCTCGTCCTGACGGACGCGGCCTTCGGCGTCGTCTCGCGCGTCGTCCCGCAGCTCAACGTCTTCCAGGTCGGCTTCCCGGCGAAGGTCGTCGTCGGCCTGCTGCTCATCAGCGTGTCGCTGCCGTTCGTCGCCGGCTGGCTGGCCGACGAGCTGCAGCGGGACGTCGGGGCGGCGATGCAGACGCTCAAGGTCTCCGGCTGACGGCGTCCGCGGCGGGACCGCGGTGGCGGTGGGGGAGGTGCAGGCGGCCGTGGTGCCCGAGCAGGTGCCGCGGGGCGGGCGCCCCGTCCCCCCGGTGCAGCGCGTGCGCGGTGGCGACGCGCGCGGCGTCGTCCCGGGTCAGGCGGGTGGCCTCGCGCTCGAACTCGGCGACCGACGGCATGAGGTAGCTCTCCAGGTGCACCTGCGGGTCGCGCCTGCGGAGTTCGCCCGCACGCATTCGGCAGCGCAGATCGCCACGGCGCCGGCGCTCGCAGCGGCCGGAAACTCCCCGCTCTTCCTCGGACACCGTCTGTGGGAGGAGACGCGGATCGCGCTCTTCAAGCAGGCGGTCGACGACCGGGGTGCGTTGCCCGACACCTGGCACCCGTCTGCGCGCGTCTCGTTCGGGCATGGCTGGGTGCGCGAGGGCGCCGCCGAGCTCTTCGGGGAGAGCGTGGCGCTCCATCCGATTCTCCTGCCCGTCATGGGCGCCGAGGATCCCCTCGACTGCGTGCGGGCCGGGGGCGTGCCCCAGCTCGGCGAGCTCCGGCTGCACCATGGCACGGTGTGGCGCTGGAACCGTGCGGTCTACGACCCCGCCGCCGGCGGGCACCTGCGGATCGAGCTGCGGGCGCTGCCCTCCGGCCCGTCCGTGGCGGACATGGTCGCGAACGCTGCCTTCCTGCTCGGCCTCACGCTGGGACTCCGCGACGAGACGAGCTGGATGCTGCCGGCCCTTCCGTTCGAGCATGCGCATCGCAACTTCTACCGCGCCGCGCGGCACGGCCTCGACGCGACGCTGCTCTGGCCGAGCCGCGAGCCACCGTCGCCGCAGCCCATGCGGGCGGCCGACCTCGTCCTGAGTTTGCTTCCGCTGGCACGGCGCGGGCTCGTGGCGGCAGGCGTCGAGCCCGCCGAGGCTTCACACTGGCTCGGCGTGCTGGAGGCGCGTGTGGCGAGTGGACGAACCGGCGCCCGCTGGCAGCGCCAGCAGCTGACGCTGTTCGAGAAGCGCCTCACACGGAGCGAGGCTCTGGCGGCTCTGGTCACGCGTTACCGCGCGCAGTCGGAGACGCGGAGACCGGTACACGAGTGGCCGATCGCGCCGTGACGATACCGGCGCCTCGCGTCTCGCTCCGCGGGCGTCCGCGCCCGGATGAGCTCGGAGCGACGGCCGGGGACTTCCTCGCCTGGCTCGCCGGGCCCGCGGTGCTCCAGATTCCCGGGAAGGATCGCACCCGGGCGCGGGGGCTATCGACGCTGCTCCACGGCAACGAGCCCTCGGGCCTGCGCGCGCTGCACGCATTCCTGCGGAGCGGCGCCCTGCCGGCCGTGGACCTCGTGGTCTTCGTGGGCGCGGTCGCCGCGGCGCAGGCGGCGCCGGGCTTCGCCCATCGCATGCTTCCGGGCCGCCGCGACCTGAACCGTTGCTTCGCCCCCCCGTACGACGGAGAGGAGGGCGAGGTTGCGGGCGAGGCGCTCCGGCTGCTGCGGGAGTCCGGCTGCGAAGCCCTCGTGGATCTCCACAACAACACTGGACACAATCCTGCGTATGGCGTCGCCACGACTCTCGATACCGGGCGAATCAATCTGACGCTGCTCTGGGCGGAGCGCCTGGTGCACAGCGATCTGCGCCTCGGGACGATCATCGAGGCGACGGCCGA
>CAZRLR010000491.1:0-3273 GCA_964600395.1 uncultured Conexibacter sp. | reverse complement strand
GAGGCGGTCTTCGGGAAGGCGATGACGTCGCGGATCGAGTCGCGCCCGGCGAGGATCGCGACGATCCGGTCGATGCCCATCGCGATGCCACCGTGCGGCGGTGCCCCGTACTTCAGGGCGTCCAGCAGGAAGCCGAAGCGTGCCTGCGCCTCGTCCTCCGACAGCCCGAGGACGTCGAAGACCTGCTGCTGGACCTCGGGGGTGTGGATGCGGATCGAGCCGCCGCCGATTTCCGTGCCGTCCAGGACGAGGTCGTAGGCGCGCGAGCCGAGCGAGGCCACGTCGTCGAACGAACCGCTGGGCGCGGTGAACGGGTGGTGGATGGCGGTGAAGCCGCCGTCGTCCAGCGGCTCGAACATCGGCCAGTCGACGATCCACAGCGGGTGGTGCTCACCCTCGGGGACGAGCCCGAAGCGCTCGGCGATCTCCAGGCGCAGGGCGCTCAGCGCGGCCGCGGCCGTCATCTCCTTGTCGGCGACGAAGAGCAGCAGGTCCCCCTCGGAGGCCTCGAGCGCGGCGTTGACCGCGTCGATCTGCTCGCGGGAGAAGAACTTGGCGAGGTTGCCGACCCAGCCGGCCTCGCCGCCGACGACGATCGGCGCGGTCGCCTTGGCGCCGTGGCGCTGGACGACCTCGTTGAGGCCGTCGAGCTCCGAGCGCGACATCTCGCGCTTGCCCGCGTTGAACGCGCGGACGACGCCGCCGCCGGTGATGACGCCCTCGAAGACCTTGAACGACGAGCCGCGCAGCAGTTCCGAGACGTCGCTGATGTGCAGGCCGAAGCGGGTGTCGGGCTTGTCGTTGCCGTAGCGCAGCATCGCGTCGGCGTAGGCCATCCGGGGCCACGGCGTCGGCGGGACGGGGAAGTCGGCCGCGGCGAAGACGGCGCTCATGACGTCCTCCATCACCGCGATGACGTCCTCCTCCTCGACGAACGACATCTCGAGGTCAAGCTGCGTGAACTCGGGCTGGCGGAAGCCGCGCAGGTCCTCGTCGCGGAAGCAGCGCGCGATCTGGAAGTAGCGCTCGTAGCCGCCGATCATCAGCAGCTGCTTGAACAGCTGCGGCGACTGCGGCAGCGCGTACCAGGAGCCGGGCTGCAGGCGCGAGGGCACGAGGAAGTCGCGCGCGCCCTCGGGCGTGGAGCGCGTGAGGATCGGCGTCTCGACCTCGAGGAAGTCCTGGGCGTCCAGGACGTCGCGCATCGTCTTGACGATCCGGTGGCGCAGGGCCATGACCTGCTGCATCCCGTCGCGGCGCAGGTCCAGGGCGCGGTGCTGCAGGCGCAGGGTCTCGTCGACGGGGGTGTCCTCGTCGATCGGGAAGGGCGGCGTCTCGGACTCCGCCAGGACCGTCATCTGCGTCACCGCGAGCTCGATCGCGCCGGTCGGCAGGTTCGGATTGACGTTGGCGGCCTCGCGGTCCACGACGTCGCCGACGGCGCTGACGACGTGCTCGGAGCGCAGGCGCTCGGCGGCCGCGAACGCCTCCCCGCTCGTGTCCGGGTGGAAGACGAGCTGCACGAGGCCGGAGCGGTCGCGCAGGTCGATGAAGATCAGGCCGCCGTGGTCGCGGCGGCGGTGGACCCAGCCGCTGACGCGGGCCGTGGACCCGCTGCGGGACGCGTCCAGGTCACCGCACCACGTGTCGCGGTAGGCGTTGGCGGCCGGGGCCTGCTGCATGGAGCTCATGATGGGTGTCGTCCCTTCAGGACGCGGGCGATGGTCGCGGTGGCGCCGGGCACCACCGTCTGCTCGCCGGTCTCGGAATCCTTCAGTTCGATGCTGCCGTCGTCGGCGACGAGCGCGACGTGCGTGGCGCCCACGCGCACGGCCTGCTTGAGCGCGCCCTTGAGCGAGCGCCCGGCGAGCTCCTGCTGCACGGCCAGCCCGGCGCGGCGCCCCTCCGCGGCCAGCGCGAACGCGGCGACCGACTCGCCGACGACGTACAGGTCGCAGACGGCGTGGCGCTGCGGGACGGGGCCGGCGGAGAGGAGGATCCGCTCGACCCCCGCGGCCCACCCCACGGCCGGGACGCTCGCGCCCCCGAGCTGCTCGGCGAGGCCGTCGTAGCGCCCGCCGCCGCCGAGCGCGGACTGGGCGCCGAGCGACTCGCTCGTGAACTCGAAGACCGTCCGCGTGTAGTAGTCCAGGCCGCGCACGAGCGTCGGGTCCACCTCGTAGGGGACGTCGGCGACGTCCAGCCGGGCGCGGACCTGCGCGAAGTGCTCGGCGTCGTCGGCGTCGAGCTCGTCCAGCAGCAGCGGGGCGTCCTGCATGACCGCACGGGTGCCCGGATCGTCGGCGTCGAACGCGCGCAGCGGGTTCAGGTCGATGCGGTCGCGGACCTCCGCGCTCACGCGGTCCTCGTGCGCGCGCAGGAAGGCCACGAGCTTCTCGCGGTAGGCCGCGCGCGTGGCGACCGTCCCCAGCGAGCCGATCCGCAGGCCGATCGACCCGACGCCGACCTCGACGAGGATCGTGTGCAGCAGGCAGATGAGCTCGGCGTCCACGGCGGGATCGGTCCCCCCGATCGCCTCGGCGCCGAGCTGCCAGAACTGCTTGTAGCGGCCCGCCTGCGTGCGCTCGTCGCGGAAGAAGCTGTCCCAGTACCAGAGCTTCACCGGCTGGGGGCGCTTGTGCATCCCGTGCTGCAGGTAGGCGCGCATGATCGGCGCGGTCCCCTCGGGGCGCAGCGTCAGCGAGCGGTCGCCGCGGTCGCGGAAGGTGAACATCTCCTTCTGGACGATGTCCGTCGACGTCCCGACGCCCCGGGAGAAGAGCTCGGTCGCCTCGAAGACCGGCGTCTGCACGCGCTCGTAGCCGGCGTCCTCCAGGACGCGGCGGGCCACCCGCTCGAGGTTCAGGCGATCGGGCCAGTCCTCCGGCAGCAGATCCTGCGTGCCGCGCGGACCCTGCAGGCGAGCCGCGCTCATCCCGCCGTCAGCGAGGTGAGGAAGGGGTTCTGCGCGCGCTCGGCGCCGAGCGTCGTCAGGCCCATGTGGCCGGGGTGCACGACGCTGGCGTCCGGCAGGGTGTCCAGCAGGAGCTTGATCGAGCGCAGCAGCGTCTCGTGATCGCCCCCGGGCAGGTCGGTCCGCCCGACGGACTGCTGGAAGAGGACGTCCCCGCTGAAGAGCGACGGCGGGGTTGCCGGGTCCGCGCCGATCTGGCGGGCGACGTAGGTCACGTGCCCGGGGCTGTGGCCCGGCGTGAAGACGACGTCGATGTCCAGCCCGGCCAGCTGCAGGCGCTCGCCGCCCTCGACCAGGAC
>CAZRLR010000490.1:0-3280 GCA_964600395.1 uncultured Conexibacter sp. | reverse complement strand
CGCGGAACCGATGACGCGCCCCACGGAGAGCCCCCAGCCGCAGTGCCAGGGGGCATAGGGACTGTCCGTGATCGGCAGGATCTCGTGTATTTTGCAAACAGGTTTGAGCCGGTTTGAACGAGGTTTGAGCCTAAAGGGGCGGAGGGGGGCGGAAGGGGCGGCGTCAGAGGGTGTGGGTGAAGGCCCATTTGAGGACCCAGAGGCTGCGGGGGTAGAAGATGACGCCGTAGGCGAGGTCGACGGTGGAGGAGCAGTCGATGGGGATGATCTCCACGGGGTTCGTCAGGAGGCCGTTGAACCAGTCGCCCAGGCGATGATCGGTGGCGGCAGAGGCGAACTCCTCCACCCGGAATAGCTCCAAGTCGGTGCCCAGCAGGCCAATGGCGTCCGTGTCGACGAAGGACCAGACGGACGGGGCGATCCAGTTCACGCCGTAGGCATCGGCGACGTGGGCGATGGCGTCATAGAGGCCGCTCGCGGTCGGGCGCGAGGAGACGCGCCAGGCGAAGAACGTGTCCGACCCCGATCCGACTGTGCGGCCGCCCCACGCTTCATACGGTCCCGCGTTCACCACGTTGAGGAAGACCGCGTCCCATGCGGCAATCTGCAGGGCGCGGGCGGCGGCACACCCACCCGTGCTGAGCCGTGCTTTTTGCTGAATGTGGGGTTCGTCCCAGCCGTCCGTGGTGTGGGTCTTGGTGGTCCAGCGCATGGAGTCGAGGCCGGCCTGGAGTTCCGACCAGAGCTGGTTGGTGATGTTGTCGCCGGCCTGGTAGAGGCCGTAGCCCACGACGACGCCGTCGCGCGTGCGGGTGAAGCCGGAGGCGTTGAGGCCGGCGTCGGCGCGCCAGGTGGCGAGGTCATACATGGGGAGGTCGGGCTCCAGGACGCCGTTGAAATGGCCGGCGACACCGGCTTGCGCGTCGTATACATACGATGTGCAAAGGGCTTCCATTCTGGCTTGCAAGGTGTCGATGTGCCATTCGGTGTCCAGTCGTGGGTCGGCCTGCGGGGAGACCTGGCGCCAGAGGTCGCCGGCAGCGAAGGCGAGGAGGGCGTCGGTGTCGGTGGGGTCGACGGCGAGGCGGCGCTCGTTGTAGGCGTCGATGAGCTCGTTGATGAAGGCGGTGCTGCGGACGAGGGCGCCGGAGGGGTTTGTGAAGGCGGGCATGGGGGGGGAAGAGTGGTGTCGGGTGTCGGGGGTCGGGGGTCGGGGGTCGGGCGGGTCAGGGTATCGGTTATGGGCTTTTGTGACGAGCGTATGGCGCTCCGCCGGGGCGAGCCCGGCGGGGGCGTGGGACGGCGCGAGCCCACGCGGCGCGGCGCCGAGTGGCAAGCCGGCGGGGGCGCGGGGCGCGGCGGGGCGTGAGGCGGGGACGCGCATTAGTCGTGGCCTTTCTCGAAGTCGGCGGTCCAGCCGGGGGTCGTGCCGTCGTTCATCCAGTACAGGCCCTGGTAGGCGGCGTCGCCGTCCGGCAGGCCGTTGAACTCGACGTTGTCGGCGGAGAGGATGAAGTCGGAGCACATGACCACGGCTTTTTTGAAGAGCATGGGGTTGGTGCCGGGGACGGGGAGGTAAACGACGCGGGCTTTGATTTCGCAGGCGTCGGTGCCGGCGGGGAGGTCGGCGCGGTCGAGGGCGACGGACTTGGCGGGGTCGGCGCCGGCGGCGGGCTTGATGATCTTGATCTGCTCGACGAGGCCGCCGCCGGCGGCGCCGGCGCCCCCCACCCCGGCGGCCGGGCCGGACATGTCGACCTGGGCCTCGCGGTCGCCGGCCTGGCCGCTGACGCGCGCGCCGGCGGAGATGCTGATGCGGCGTGAGCGGTTGACGCGCAGCAGCTCGATCATGTCGCTCGGGCCGAGGTGTTCGGGAGGGCCGAGGGTGAGCGTGGTGATGCCGCGGTCGATGTCTTCTTCGACGGTCTGGACCAGGGCGCGCATGCTGGTCCAGGCGGAGCTGCCGCCTGTGATGTTGATGATCGAGCCGGGGTGATAGGTGCCCGAGCATTCCTCTTCCGCGAGCACGATCTGGCCGGCGTACTCGGTGCGGTCGAGGGCTTCGTAAAGGGCCTGGGCGATGCCCGTGGGGACGGACTCTCCGGTCTCAAAGGAGGCGATGGCCCGGTAGGTCTTGCTGGTGGCGTCGGTGCCGACGTAGCGGAACTCAATGACCCTGTTGTCTCTCTTCTCGACGATGTTGCCGCCGGAGTCCTTCCAGGTGTAGTCGACCTGGGCGGTGATGACGGCGCGCTCGGAGTCGACGTTCATCCAGTCGTGAACGGTGCCCTCGAGCAGCTCGTTGGGGAGCACGCCGTTCTGGCTGGCGTCGTGGATGGTGAGGTCGGCGTCGGCGATGCCGGCGAGCCAGGCGATGCGGGCTTTCCACCAGGCTTTTGTGGTGAGGTCGACGGGGAGGGCTTCGACGACGATGCGCTGCGTCTGATGCATGGCGCGCATGCCGGCGAGCTCGATGGTGTTGTGCAGGGCGGTGATCTCGAGGCCCGTGGAGTCCGCCGGCCAGACGTCGAGGGAGACGCTGTCATAGGTGATGTCGTCGACCTGGTTGGTCTGCTCGTACTTAAGCACGACGGAGGCAGCCTTGCGGTCGGGGCGAGGCGCGATGTCGATCGTGGAAATGACTTCGTCGTCGACGGCGATGTAGTCCGCCGCGATGTTGTCGCGTGAACGGATCAACATGGTGGGCGGCTGGGCGGCGTAGTTGAACCAGGTGACGAAGTCGGGGGTCCAGCGGAGCAGCTTGCGGATGGCCTCGGCGACGGTGACGTCGAGCACTTCATCCCAGGGAGGGGTGACGCCTTCATCTATGGTGACGGGGTCGGCGATGACAACTCCGCACACGGCGGCAAAGTGCACGGCCTCCGTGATCTCCTCGTCTGTCCTGATCTTCACGCCGGCGGCGTCCTGGCAGAGCACGAGCCGGGAGGTGTAGACGTCGGCGAGGGAGGCGACGTCGGGATCCCATTTCTTCCACTGCTGCTGGTAGACGAGGTTCTCGAGGTCCCACCAGGCGTTGGCGACACGGTATGAGACAACTTCCTCGCGGCCGGAGCCACGACGGACAACGCTCACGCACTTGCCGATGAACCAGCCGACACCGTCTTTGAGGAAGTAACAGGCAGAGCCGTACGAGAGAATGGCAGAGGCGGTGATGTCTCCCGGCATGTCGAATGTGAGCACGTCCACGGCCGGGGTTGAGCGGCGGCGGCGGATGTTGTGTATGCCGAGGTCCGAGCCGAGCCGGGGGCCGACGCCGTCG
>CAZRLR010000489.1:0-3313 GCA_964600395.1 uncultured Conexibacter sp. | reverse complement strand
AGGGGACACCGGCCGCGAGCGGCCACGGCCGCCGGCCCGCCACCGCGGCGGCGGCCCCCAGCACCGCGGCGTCGAACGCCGCCGTGCGGCGGTGCAGGAAGACGCCGCCGAAGCCGAGCGTCGCCCGCAGCTCCGGGATCCGGGCGACCATGACCGGGAAGAAGCGCAGGCGTGCCTGCTCGGCGACGAAGGACGCCGGCGTCCCCGGGAAGACCGCGTGCGCCACGCGGGCCTCGGCGGCGAAGACCGCGCGCGCCCCGGCGCGGCGCAGGCGCCAGCCGAGCCACACGTCCTCCCCGAGCTCCTTGGAGCGGCGTGGCGTCAGCCACGGCTCGAAGCCCCCCACCCGGGCCACCCACTCGGCGCGCACGACGAGGTTCGCGGTCTCGTGCAGCCCGGTGAGCGCGTCGACGCGGACGGTCCGGTCCCACGGCCCGACCGGCCCGGCGGGGACGACGGCGCCCTGGACGAGGTCCGCGCCACCGGCCAGGGCGGCCAGCGCCGCGCGCAGCCAGCCCGGCTCGGGGACGCAGTCGGCGTCCGTGAAGGCCAGCACGTCACCGCGGGCGACGGCGATCGCCGCGTTGCGCGCCTGGCCGGGGCCGCGGCCGCCGGCGTCCACCACCGTCGTGACGACCGGGTGCGCGCGCGCGAGCGCGCCGGTGCCGTCCGTCGAGCCGTCGTCGGCGAGCAGGACCTCGAAGCCGCCGTCGACGGCCGCCTGGGCGGCGAGCGCGTTCAGCAGGGCGGGCAGCGTGGACGCCGCGTCACGGGCGGGGACGATGACGCTGACCGCGGGCACGCCCGCACGGTACAGCCGGTACCGTCCGGCGCGATGGCCGACGCCGACCACATGCGCCGTTTCTGGGACGCCCGCGCCCGTGAGAACGCCGAGTACTTCGTCGACAACCGGATCGACTACACCGGCGGCGACGAGGCGTTCTTCTGGGAGCAGGGCGAGCGCGACCTGCAGACGATGCTCGACCTGCTCGAGCTGCGGCCCGCCGCCGACGAGACGGTGCTTGACATCGGCTGCGGCGTCGGGCGCCTGCTCAAGGCGCTCACGCCGCGCGTCGCGGCGACGGTCGGGATCGACGTGTCCCCCGAGATGGTCCAGCGCGCCCGCACGAACCTCGCCGGCCTGCCGGTGACGCTGCACACGGGGGACGGGACGTCGCTGCAGCCCGTGCCCGACGCCTCGGTGGACGGGGTCGTCTCGCTCGTCGTCTTCCAGCACATCCCCGATCCGCAGATCACCCTCGGCTACCTGCGGGACATCGGGCGGGTGCTCAGACCCGGCGGCTGGGCGGGGATCCACGTCTCGAACGACCCGACGATCCACTCGCAGGACTACGCGATGCCCTCGCGCCTGAAGCAGCTGCTCGGCCGCGCGCCGAAGGGGCAGGACGACCCGGCCTGGCGCGGCAGCGCGGTGACGCTCGACGCGGTGCGGGCCGCGGCGCAGGACGGCGGCTGCGACGTCGAGCACACCGTCAACGCGGGCTCGCAGTTCTGCCTCGTGCGCCTGCGCCGCCGTGCCGCCGTCGCCTGAACGACGCGAGCCTGCGTCACAGGATCGGCGCTCGCGTCAAGGTGAGGATGGATGCCCGCTGCCGACGCCCTCACCGCCGAGCGCCTGGCCGCCGCCTACGAGCGCGACGGCCGCCGCCTGCTCCTCTGGCTGACGCGCCGCACCTACGACGGACAGCTGGCCACCGACCTCGTCGGCGAGACGTTCGCCCGCGCCTTCGCTGCCCGCCGTCGTTTCAAGGGCGGGGACGACGACGCGCTCAGCGCGTGGCTCTTCGGCATCGCCCGTCACACCCTCCACGAGGCGCTGCGCAAGGGCGCCGCCGAACGCCGGGCGATGCAGCGCCTCGGGGTGGAGCGCGTCGTGCTCACCGACGACGAGCTGTCGCGGATCGAGGACGAGGCCGAGCTCGGCACGCTCCGCGTCGCGCTCCTCGACGCGCTGGACGAGCTGAGCACCGAGCAACGCGACGCGGTGCGCCTGCGGATCGAGCGCGAGCTCGGCTACGACGTCATCGCCCGCCGGCTGGGCATCACCGAGCAGGCCGCCCGGGCCCGCGTCTCCCGCGGGCTGCGCGTCCTGGCCACCGCGCTCGACGCCCACCGCCCGGTCGAGGAGACGGCATGACCGGGTCCGGCAGCACCCGCGACGTGGACGCGATCCTCGGCGAGCTCGGTCGCCGGCTGCAGGAGGGGTACGCCGCCGCACCCGCCCGGCGCCTGCGGCGGCCCCCGCGCCGCCTGCTGCCGAGCCGGCGCCGCCGCGCCTGGCCGGTCGCCGCGGTCGCCCTCGCGCTGTTCGCCGGCCCGACCGCCGTCGCGACCCACGACACGCTCTTCCAGACCGCGCCGCCGCCCGCGCCCGGGAGCCTCGACGGCCCGGGGGCCATCCGCCCCGACAGCGCCGGGACGCCGGTCCGGGTCGCCGCCGGGCGGTCGGCGGGCGTCCCGTGGACGCTCGCCGCGTCCCTCTGCCGCTACGGCGAGGTGCAGGCCGTCGGGCTCTTCCTCGACGTCCCCGGCGGCGGGGCGGGGGCCCGCTGCGACGTCGCCGGGCCGGGCCGGGGCGCTCGCAGCCCCGCCGGCCTACGGGCCCGGCGCGTGCAGACGTACGTCGATCCCGTCGCCGATCGCACCTGGGTCTTCGCCGCCCTCCCGTCCGCCGTCGCCAGCGCGGACGTGCGCTCGCGGCCGCTGGGGGCGTCCGCCTCCGCCGCACCGAGCACGCAGCGCGTCCCGGCCTCGGGCATCGATCCCCGCGCGGTGCCGCGCGGCGTCCCGGCCGGCCTACGGGTCTTCGCCGTGGCGCTGCCCGGGCTACGCGTCCTCGCCGGCGTCGACGGCCTCGACGCGACCGGCGCCCACAGCCTGACCTGCACCGCCGACGGCCGCTGCCGTCCTGACCGACAGGAGTCCCGCCCGTGATCCGCCTTCGCCACACCGTCCCGCTCGTCGTCCTCGGCTCGGCCGGGAGCTTCGGGGCGGTGGCCCTGGCCGCCGGCACCGCGGGCAAGGCGCCGGTCCCGCGGGCCGCCGTCCTGCTCGCGCCCCTCGGACGCGCCTGCCCGTTCACCGTCGACGTGCTGCCCGCCCGCCGCGGCCGCCCGGGCCCGGCGCCGGCGGCACCCGTGCCGGCCCCGAGCGCGGCGCTGCTCGACACGCTCGGCGTCCTGCGCCGCGAGCGACGGCCGACGGACGCGCTGAGCGCGGCCGCGACGCGCACGCTGCGCGAGCTCGGCGCCCGCTACGACGCCGGCCGCGCCCGCCTCATCCGGACGACGCC
>CAZRLR010000488.1:0-3325 GCA_964600395.1 uncultured Conexibacter sp. | reverse complement strand
TAGATAGTATATCCCTGCAATATCCTATCGTCCAGCCCAGCAGCAGAAAATAACCGGAAATTTTTCGTGGCAGGATTCCTTCAAGAATCTTGAAGGTCTTTGCCTTCGATCACAACCACGGGTGGGAATTGCAAGTGGCGTTGCAGGGCGTGGATCAACTCGTCGCGGAAGGTCCGGTGCGAGGACATCGACCGCGAGTGGCGCACCATCGACGGGGTTCCCATCTGGCTGTTCGTTCTCGACGCCCACAAAAATGAATGGCGCGGGCACTCCCGGCAGATCCCCTTGGGTCCGGCGGCGCAAGTCATCCTGTCCCCGTTCATGGATCGGGTGGGATACTGCTTCTCCCCGAGAGCCGCCTACCTGGAGAAACGCAGAATCGGCAGACGCCGGAAACGTCCATCTTCCTCCGCGATTTCCGGTTTGGGTGGCAATTTTTTGCGTGCCATGCCCCACCTCCTTTGCCAAAGACATAGTGACCCTAATTCAATTCTACCTTTCAATTCCAAAGCTGAGAAGCCGCAAATCCTCATTATTTCAGACACTGCGCCTACTTTGAAAAAATTACTGCAAATTTGAGTTGCACAAAACTCAATCGCCATATAATGTCTCACAAGCCGCTCAGAGGAGCATACAACGCTACAGCGGAGACATGAGGATGAAGAGTGCGGAAATAAACCCAACTGACTTTTTTTCGCTGGAGTTTGCGAGCAAATACATTCCTAGTTCAAAACCGGGAATGCACCTGAACAAAGCCAGTCTGCGGCGGTGGATTGCCGCAGGCAAGGTAGACGGCAGGCGGATTGGGGGGAGGTGGTTTGTCTTGGGGGCAGAGATTCTTCGTCTGCTTCAAGGCGAGCCAACCGCGACCCTGGTCGTCACCAACCGCAAACAGGTTGCCGCCGCCCAGCGACAACTGGAATCCCTGTGAGATCACCCCGCGCGGCAGTGGTCACATGGAAGGGGTCCGGTTCCAACTTCCCCCTTCCAACCGGCAGTATATCGGGACTGCCCGCCGCTCGTTGCGGATGCGGAACTCGTTGTTCCGGCGCGGGACCATTTACCACCCAGCAAGGAAAGGACGGTCAATGAACGCACGGCAACGACGAATGATGAGTTTCCGGTCCACCAAAAAAGTGTCGTTGCGCGTGCAGCGCGACGGCAAGGATGCCGAACGAGAGCGGCGGATTGCTCTGTATCGAGATCAGATACAGAAGCACGGACGCATCGTGGTGTGGGTGAGTTGAGTCAAACGTGGACTGGAGGGGAAAGGAGCGGAGAGGAACGGAAGGGACAGGAGAGGACTGGACGGGGGAGGAGCGGACTGGCGTGGCATGGGTTTCTTTCTCTTTGGAACAGGGAACACGAACCAACCCTGGACTGGACGGGAGAGGAGCGGACAGGAGAGGATCGGATTGGCTTGGAGCGGAGCGGCTTGGCATGGGCTTCTTTTTCTCTTGGAACAGAGAATCCAAACCAATCACGGAGGGGATTGGAAGGGACTGGAACGGACAGGACGGGACTGGACGGGACAGGACTGGCATGGGCTTCTTTTTCTCCCCGGAACAGGGAACACAA
The DNA here is from genome assembly GCA_964600395.1 of uncultured Conexibacter sp. Taxonomy (GTDB): domain Bacteria; phylum Actinomycetota; class Thermoleophilia; order Solirubrobacterales; family Solirubrobacteraceae; genus Paraconexibacter. Next base: position 1,747 of record CAZRLR010000488.1, on the reverse strand, counting down.
ATCAACCCAGGATCGGACCGGATGGGACGGGAGTGGAAAGGATTGGATGGGACAGGGCAGGACCGGAACGGACTGGCACGGCGAGGGCTTTTTTTGATGTATTTCCCACGATTTGAAGAGCGGTACAACCGCCCCTCGTGGGCGGCACTTCGCAAGCGCATCTTGGAGCGAGACGGGCACCGATGCCGAACCTGTTGGTCGTCGGCTCACGGGCTGGAAGTTCACCATTGCACTTACGAGAGATTTGATACGGAGTCGGAGTTGGATGACGACCTGATAACGCTGTGTGCGGATTGTCACACCGCCATCACAAGCATCATCAGGAGTCGTCGGTTTGAGGGCAGGGCATCTTGGGACGTTCCCGAGGTGCCGAACCCTGGCACTGTGGAGTTTACGGCAAATGGCAAGGCAAGTTTTACAGTTTCGGATCACGAGCGAGTGTCCCATCCTGTTACATTCCGGGAGGACAGCCGACCCGCGAGACGAGTTTTCCAAGAAGATCAAAGTCGTCTCGACGAAGAAAAAAAAGACCGACGCTGATCTTGAAGAAATGTCCCGCCTGGAGTGGTTAGCCTCCATTTACATGAGCGGGGGCAAAATTGTTATTCCCGGCAACGTGTGGGAATCCGCTATGGTTTCGGGAGCCAAAAAGTTGCGGCTCGGGAAACAGGTGTGTTCCGCCATCTCTATAGACGAAAACTCCCCTTTGGAATTCGATGGCGACAATCTTTCCCTGCCCGATCTTTGGGATCGCGACCAGAACCGGCTGACCGCGCGTGTCCGCGTCAAGGGTTCATGCGTTATGCGCACCCGGTTCAAAGCCGAGAACTGGGCGTGCAACCTGAAGATCAACTACGACGACGAGCAAATGGACGCCCGGCAGATCGAAGAGATCCTGACCGTGTGCGGTAGCCAGACCGGGCTTTGCGATTGGCGACCGAAGTACGGTCGATTTTCGGTTAAGCGAATCGGCGGCTAGCCTACCCGTCGCTCCCCGCGTGCAGCCATCGTGCGAGCCGGGTTCCTCACTTCCCCAGTGCGATGACCACGACAGAGCGGATCGGTGATGCAAAGGCACTGAGCGCGGGTTGAGCGTTTTTCCCCTCAAGAATTCTCATCAGGAGTGTGCATGACAGACCTAGCAGAAGCCCCGGTAGCGGTGTCTACCCACGCCGAATGGCTTGCCCAGAGACGCAAAGGACTGGGGGCAAGCGATATAGCCAAAATATGCAATCTCGCTCCCAAGACCTGGGGCGGTCCCCTGTCCGTCTACCTGGACAAGCGCGGGATGCTTCCTCATTCCGACAACCCCCAGATGGCGTGGGGGCGGAAGCTGGAAGCCGTGGTCGCGGACGCTTACAGCGAGACCACCGGGCGGCGGGTGTGGGAGCATCCCCCGCGAATCATCTGGTCGGAAGAATTGCCGTGGGCATTCTGCACCCCCGACCGATTGGCTGTTGGCGGCATCCTGGTCGAGTGCAAGACCGCCGGGGATTACGACGGATGGGGACCGGAGGGCACCGACGAGATTCCCCAGATGTACTTCGTGCAAGCCCAGTGGCAACTCTTCTGCGCCAAACACATGGGCGTCGAACGTGTGGACGTGCCGGTCCTGATCCGGGGCAGCGATTTCCGGGTCTACACGGTGTTCCCTGACCCGAATGTGATTGCTTCCCTTATTGTGGTATCCACCGCGTTCTGGCAGGGAGTACAAGAGGGTATTCCGCCCCAGGTTGATCAGGAAACC
>CAZRLR010000487.1:0-3326 GCA_964600395.1 uncultured Conexibacter sp. | reverse complement strand
CTGAACCCGGTCGAAGCCCTCGGAGCGGGCAACACCGAATCGCTATCGGGATCGCGATGGCTGCGGTCTCGGTCGCCGTGATGCTGCACCGGTCGCCCGACGAGCATTTGACAGCGGCAGGTCATCAGCGGCAACCGACGAAGCCAACGGCGACGCAACCGGTGCCCAGCAAGTCTTCCGTCGGGCCGGCGCGGCGACGAAGCGTGGCGGCGCAGAGGCATCCGCGACCCGGCCGCTCGGCCACCCAAGGGCGTCGAGACGAGCATCAGGTGTCGAAGGCGCACACGACGCCCAGCCACCCCGTGGTGACTTCCGCAGCGGTGCCGAACGCCGCGCCGCCCCGGACCTTCTCGGCTCCGGTCACGCGGAGGCCGCTGCGACCGAAGACCCCAGCTGCTACCTCGAGCACGCCGCCGCCCGTTGCTAGCCCGACCCCGTCCGGAGTCCGGGAGTTCTTCTGATGGCCGCGCCGCCCACGGTTTCCGTGGCCCGTCTTCAATTCTCGGCGCGCGCTCCGAGGGTCGCGGTCCTCGCGACCTGCGGGGTTCTCACGTTTGCCGGTGTCGCCAGGACGTTCTCGGCACCAGGTGCGGCGCCTGCTCCTCGCACCACGATCGCTGCGCGCGAATACACCGAGGAGCGAGGCGTCGCCGAGCGCTTCGCTCTGGAGTACTTCACGCTGAAGCCGGGCGGCGAGGACGCCCGTCAGCAGCGCCTGCAAGCCTTCGGTCTCGCGGAAGCCGCTGTGTCCCCCGACCGCCTCGGAGGACGACCACTGACGCCGCGCAGCGTCGTCACCGTCGCGACGCAGGCGCGCACCGACGGCGTCGACGTCACCGTGGCGGTCGAAGACGACAGCGCATGGCAGTACCTCGCGGTCCCGGTCCGTCGCACGCGGCAGGGCCTCTCGATCAGCGGACCGCCCGCCCTCGTGGGCCCGCCACACGTCGCGGTCGGCGAGCTCGCGAAGCCCGAGGACGAGGTGCAGGACGCGGCGCTGAAGCAAGTGGCTGCCCGCTTCGTTCGGCACTACCTCGCTGGGGACCGCGTGGACCTGGCCGCCGATCTCACTCCCCGTTCCACGGTCTCGCCCCCGGTCAGCAATCTGCGGGTGACGAGTTTCGAGTCGGTGACGTGGGCGCGCGCTCCGCGACTCGTCGCGACGACCGTCCGCGCTCGGAACAAGGACGGCCTGGCTTTGACCCTGCGCTACGAGCTCACGGTCGTCCGCCGCGGCGGACGCTGGCTCGTGGCTGCGGTTGCCGGCAACCCCAACACCAAGGAGCAACGCAGATGAGTGCACACGTCACGGCCGTCGTCCTGGCGGCCACTTCCGACTTCGGTCACAACCTCGGTGAGCAGGCGAAGGGCTTGGCCGTCGCCCTGTTCCTTGCGGTCGCAGGACTGGTGTCGCTGCCCGTCCTCGGCCGGCGGGACGTCAACGGCGGGGTCGTGCTCGCAATCCTCGTCATCGTCCTCGGCGGCTTCGTCTTCGCCCAAGGCAGCGTCCAGCAGGTCATCGTGTCGCTCTGGAAGTCGATGGTCGCCTAGTCATGGAGGACGGACGCATCCGCCTGCGCTCCTATCGCCTGGCGTTCGAGCTGGAGCGGCGGATCCACCGGATCGACAGCTTCCGGATCCCGCTGCCGTACGGGCTCCCCTTGGCTGCTCTCGGGTGGGCTGGCGCGACGCTCGTGCTGGTGCTGATGGCCGCGCCAGTGCCGGTCATCGGGCCAGCACTGGCGCTCGCGCCGATGCCGGTGCGGTTGCTGTTCCTCCCCGGCTTGGTGGCGCACGTCCTGTGCCGCGTGACCGACGACGGCCGTCCGGTTCATGAGGCACTCGGCGCGCGGCTCGCGTACGTCGTGCGGCCGAAGCACCGCCTCGGGCTGACACCGGTGCGTCCCGCCGGCATCGACCGGGCCCCGATCCCGATCGTCCCCGACGAACGCGGCGACGCGTATCGCGCGGGAACAGTCAGCGGCCCGGCCGAGCTTGCGCTTCGTCTGCCGGCGCGCTTGCTCATCGACGGACAGCTCGCTCGGCTGACCCCCTGCGAGCCTCGTCCGCTGCTCGTGTCTCAGCGGGTGCGCCTGCGCGAAGGTCAGCGGCTGGTGGTCGCATGAGCCGGCCGCTGACCTTCGCGTACCGCAACGTCCTCTTCGGCCAGGGCGCCCACGACGCCTGGGCGCTCTACCGGCTGAACACGACCTCGTACGCCGGCCTGTCGGTGTCCGACAAGCTCGCGCTGCTCGGGCAGGGCGCTGCCTTCGCCGCCGCAGCAGAAGCCGACTTCCAGATCCTGCGTGTCACGCGTGCCTGGTCGCCCAGCAGCTACGTCGAATCGGCTCGCCAGACGATGGACAGCCGCTTCGGGCACGCCGACCGTTTAGAAGACCTGCTCGCCACGCACGTCGCCGCACTCGACCACCGCGCGCCGACGCGACCAGAGGTCTTCCTGGCTGTCAGCCTTGCGGGAAGCGCGGCGCGACGGATGCCGCGAGTGCTGCAGGAGATCGGCGCGACGCTCGGCATGTCCGACGCCGCAGGCATGAGCGGCCGGCGGCTTCAGGAAGTGCTCGACGCCGAACGCCACGCCTTTGGGCGAGCGGCCGACTACCTCGACGTCGAGCGCGCCTCCACCCAGGAGCTGCAGTGGCTGCTGCGACGAACGGCGAGTCGCGGCGCGCACGAGCCGTGGCTCGATCGCTTCTGGACGCCGCAGGCGATCGTGCTGGATGCCGATGACGAGGACGGCGGCCTCCGCTTCGAGCCAACCGACGCGGACCTGCTGTCACTGCTGGACGAGCCGATCGTCGAGTGCCGTGAGTACCTGCAGGTCGGTGACGCCGTGCAGACGGTGCTGGTGGCCGGGGCCTTGCCGGAGACGACGGTCTTTCCGGGCCGGGGCGCCGAACTGCTGTTCAGCCCGCTTGAGAGCGTCGGCTTCCCGGTCGACGCGTGCTTCGCCGCCCGGACCGTGGCGAACGACCGTGCACTGGCGCTCGTGCGCAAGCGGATCGTCGACGCCGACCACGCCTTCAGCGAAGAGAGCCACGGCGACCACGGACCGAGCTCCCGGACCGCCGAGCGCCCTGACCTTGTCCGCGAGCTTGAGGAGCAGCTGACCTCGAGCAGCCGCCCGCCGCTCCTGCGGGCGCAGCTCAGCCTCGCGGTCGGGGCAGCCGACGTCGACGAGCTCGAAGATCGTGTCCGCGAGCTCCGCCGGGAGTTCGCGCCGATCGCCCTGCACCGCCCGAAGGACGTGCAGCTGCGGCTGTGGACCGGGCACCTGCCGGCGCAGCGATCAAGCCTCCGCCGCTACG
>CAZRLR010000486.1:0-3328 GCA_964600395.1 uncultured Conexibacter sp. | reverse complement strand
GTCGACGACGAGCTGCGCCTCCTCCGGCCGGTACTCCTCGCCTTACACCGCGCCGTCCCGGCGGGGAGCCTCCATGACCTGGCAGCCCTCGACGCCGCCGACGTCGACCGGGGCGTAGCCCGCGTCGCGGATCAGGCCCGCGACGAGCGCCTTGGCCGCCTCGTCGTCCCCGCACAGCCACTGCACGGCCGGCGGGTCGCGGAAGGCCACCGCCTCCTGGAAGGCCGAGGTGAGGGTGTTGAACGACTTCGTGTAGCGCGCCCCCGGCATCCGGGCGGCGTTGAACGCGGCGGCGGTCTGTCCGGCGGCCGGCATGGGCCCGTCGCCGAACTGGTTCGTCGTGTCGACGACGATCTTGCCCTCCAGCGACCCCATCCGCGCCAGCGCGTCCGGCAGCGCGCTCCACGGGACCGCCACGATGACGATTTCCGCGCCGGCGACCGCGTCGGCCGGTGTCGCGGTCCCCGCGCCGATCTCGTCCGCGAAGGCCCGCAGCCGCTCGGCGTCGCGGGCGAAGGCCACCGTGACCTCGTGGCCGGCGCCCGCCAGGCGCCGCGCGACGTTCCCGCCGATCCGCCCGGCGCCGATCACCGCGACCCTCATCGTCCGACCGCCTCGAGGATGACCTTCGCGACCTCGGCCCCGCTGTAGTTCTGCTGCCCCGTGACGAGGTTGCCGTCCCGGATGGCGAAGGGCCGGAAGGCCCCGGCCTGCAGGAAGTTGGCACCCAGGGCCCGCAGCTCGTCCTCCACCCGCCACGGCATGATGCGCTGCCCCTCGGGCAGCGCACCGGCCGCCCAGGTCATGCTGTCGGCGAGGTCCTCCTCGACGTTCGGAAAGCCCGTCACGGTCTTGCCCTGCACGAGCGGGGTGCCGTCCGACAGCGTCGCGAACGCGAGGATCGCGGTGCCGTGGCACAGCGCGGCGGTGACCTTGCCGGTCTCGTAGAACTCGGCGAACTTGCGCTGCAGACCGACGGCCTCCTTGAAGGTGAACATCGGGCCCTGGCCGCCGGCGACGACGAGCACGTCGTAGGCGTCGACGTCCAGGTCGGCGACGGGCTTGGTCGCCTGCACGAGCGCGAGGAAGGCCGGGTCGTGCTTGTAGCCGCGCGAGATGACGTCCTCGGCCTGCCACTGGGACTCGTCCTCCGGGTCGCTCATCGCGTCCGGCGAGCAGGCGCCGCCGTCGGGCGAGAAGACGTCGACCTCCCAGCCCACCTCGCGGAAGGCGAAGTAGGGGTGCGTGAGCTCCGACCACCAGAAGCCGACGGGCCAGCCGGTGGAGGTCGAGGTCGCGGGGTTGGAGATGACGATGGCCGCGCGCTTGGGGCGGCCGGGGTTGACGGGGTTCAGATCGCTGTGGCTCATGCCTTGACATGAAAGCTTGAGTTCAAGTTGTTGTCAAGCGCCTTTGCTCCTAGGCTTGCCCTCATGGCACGTGCAGACGATCGTGCGGGACCGCTGGACGCCCTCCACTGCACCCCGCGCGACTCGGTCGACGCCCTGCTGACCTCCTGGCACGACCGGCGACCGGACCTCGACTTCGCGCCGGTCGCGATCGTCGCCCGCCTGGCCCGTGTCCGCGCCCACGTCGACGCCGAGCTGGACCGCGTCTTCGCGCACCACGGGCTGACGGCCGCGACGTTCGCGGTGCTCGCCACGCTCGCGCGGGTCGACGACGGCGGCGGCGTGAACCAGCGGCGCCTCATGGAGGAGCTCGGGCTCACGTCCGGCACCATCAGCGTGCGGATGGACCGGCTCGTCGCCGAGGGGCTGGTGGACCGCCGCCCGGACCCCAGCTCGGGCCGCACGACCCGCATCTCGCTGACGGAATCAGGCACCGCGCTCTTCGAGCGCGTCGTGCACGCCCACCTGGCGAACGAGCGCCGGCTGCTGGAGGCGCTCGGGCCGGCGGAGGCCGACGCGCTGTCGGGTCTGCTGCGCAAGCTGCTCGTCGAGTTCGAGGGCTCCCGTCCGCCGGACGGCGCGACGGTCGGGCTCGGGCTGACGCTCGCCCCCGCGCACGTCGCCGGCGCGCTGCGGGAGGCGGTCGGCCTGCCCCCCGTGACCGGGCTGCTCGTGCGCGCCGTCACCGGCGGGGCGTCCGCCGACCGGGCCGGCCTGCGCACCGGGGACGTGCTGACCCGCGCGGGCACCCGGCCGCTGCGGGCGGTCGCCGACCTCTACGCCGCCCTCGACGACGCCGCGCGCAGCGGGCGGCTGACGGTCCAGCTCGTGCGCGGCACCGACGCCGAGCGCGTGACGCTGATGCTCGGTGACGCCGACGGCCTGGACGGCGCGCAGGCCGCGACGGCCGGGCGCACCGCCGCCGGCGAGCACCGGCTCTGACGCAGGGCCGCCGGTCAGCGACCCGTCACACCGGCGACGCCGCCCTCTCGGGCGGCGTCGGGTGCTTCGCAAGGTGGCGGGAGGAGGATTCGAACCTCCGAAGGCAGAGCCACACGGTTTACAGCCGCGCCCCTTTGACCGCTCAGGAATCCCGCCGGGGGCCGCGCAGTGTAGCGATCCCCGACGCGGGACGACGCCCCGTGCGGCGACCCCGACCGGCCGCCCACGGACGGTCGCTCAGCGCTTCAGCTCCCGGTCGATCGCACGCACGATCGAGCTGTCGGTCGGCTCGGTGTAGGCGTCGAAGCGCTTGACGACGTGGCCCTTGCGGTCCACGAGGTACTTGCCGAAGTTCCAGTTCGGCTCGCCCGCCTCGCGGATGAGGCGCTTGAAGAACGGGTGCGCGCGGGACCCGCGCACGTGGGTCTTGGCGAACATCGGGAACGACACGCCGTAGTTCTTCTTGCAGAAGCCGGCGATGTCGGCCGGATCGGTGAGCTCCTGGTCGCCGAAGTCGCCGGAGGGGAAGCCGAGGATGACCAGGCCCTTGGTGCGCTTGCGGTTGTAGAGCGTCTCCAGCCCGCCGAACTGCGGGGTGTTGCCGCACTGCGACGCGGTGTTGACGACGAGCACGACCCGCCCGCGGTAGCGCGAGAGGGAGACGACGCCGCCCGTCAGCTTCTTCGCCTTGCCGGTGAGGACCTGCCGCTTGCCCGCGGCGCTGGCGGTCGAGGAGCTGTCGCCGGACCCGAAGATGGCTGCCAGGGCCACGATCGCGACGAGCGCCCCGAGGGCGAGCAGCAGCTTGGCGGGGCGGGCGCGGTGCATGCACCGAACTACGTGACCGGCGGCCTTCCGGTTCATCGCCCGGGAACGACGGAGGGCCCGCACCACGACGGTGGCCGCCCGCGCCCACGACCGTGCCGCCCCCGGCTAGGACGCGTCGCGGAGGCCCTGCGCCCCGCGCCGCGTCGTCC
>CAZRLR010000485.1:0-3329 GCA_964600395.1 uncultured Conexibacter sp. | reverse complement strand
CCAGGCCCCACTCCTCGAGCTTCAGGCGGCTGGCCTGGAACGTGTCGGTCTCGACGACGTCGGCGCCCGCCTCGACCATCGTGCGGTGGAGCTTCTCGATGATGTCGGGACGGTTGAGGACGAGCGCCTCGTGCGCACGCCCGGGCAGCTTGTAGTCGTCCTCGAGGGAGAGGTCCCACATCTCGAGGGTGGCGCCCATGCCACCGTCGAAGACGATGACCTGCTCGCGGGTGGCCTTCAGGTAGTCACGCATCACCCGGGGAGTCTATCGCAACCTTGACACGATCGTGGCAAGGTTGTCCCGGGCGGGTCGCGGTCAGCCCGGGACGATCGAGATCTGCTCCACGTCGCCGTCCCCGTCCAGGTCGTCCTGCGTCGCGTTCAGCGGGATCGCGTAGAGCGTCAGGCGGCCGTAGGGCAGGTTGTCCTGCGCGACGTACTTCGTCGCGGAGATCCGCTTGGCGAAGACGAAGCGGTCGACCGGCGTGCGGCCCTTGCTGCGGGCGCGCACGACGTTCAGGACGATGCCGCCGGCCGGCGGGCGGTTGCGGACGCTGAAGGTCGTCGTGCAGGTCGTCGGGCCGCAGGCGACGTCGGCGATCCGGACGACCGGCGGGTTGACGACCGGGGGCGGGACGGGGGCGTCGCCGTTGAGGATCGCGGCCTGCTGGGAGATGAAGTCGCGGAAGGCGGCCACGCGCGTGTAGACGCCCGGGACGCCCTGGCGCCCGCAGCCCTCGCCGAAGGAGACGATCCCGATCTGCCGCGCGGACGTGTCGACGCCGCGGGTCAGCGGGCCGCCGCTGTCGCCCTGGCAGGAGTCCTCGCCGGCACGGCTGGAGCCCGCGCAGACGGTCTTGGTCGCGCTGACGTCGTCGTAGAGCGCCTGGCAGGCGGAGGCCGATCGGACGCGCAGGCGGACGAAGCGCAGGTCGTCGGACGTCTGCCCGCCTTCGGCGGTCGTGCCCCAGCCGCTGACGATCACGGGCGTCGCGGGCTTCTCGGCCCCGACGTCGCCGGGCCCGTCGAGGGCGATCGGGGTGACGTTCGCCGGCTCGGCGAGCTGCAGCAGCGCGACGTCGTTGACGAGGCGCCGCGGGTCGTAGTCCGGGTGCCGGACGATCCGCGTGACCTTGATCCGCTGCCCGTCGTCCCCCCGTGACAGGCGCGTGCGCCCGACGACCGCCTCCATCTCGCTCGCCGTCGAGCCGTAGACGCAGTGCCCGGCGGTGAGGACGACGCGCGGCGCGATGAGGCTGCCGCCGCAGAAGTTGCCGTCCGCGGCGTTCGTCGCGCGCGGGTCCACGAGCGCGACCATCCAGGGGAACTGGCCGGGCGCGGCGACCGAGCCGCCCAGGATCTTGACGCTCCGCCCGGTGACGGCCCCGGCGCCCGGGCTGAGCGCCGCGACGAGGCAGGCGGTCGCGACGACCGTGGCGGCAGCCGTGCCGACCAGACGTGTCGATTTCAGACGCATCGTTCGACTGTACCGGCGTTCGCCGGCCGCTGGGGGCGGATTCCGCGCGCCGCGGCCTAGGGTGGACATGACCGTGATCCCGAGCACCACCCAGAGCACCGACGACGCCGCCCTCGCGCAGCTGCAGGCCCTCGCCGGACCCGACGCGGGCTTCCGCGACGGCCAGCTGGAGGCGATCCGCGACCTCGTCGACGACCGCGCCCGCGTCCTCTGCGTCCAGCGCACCGGCTGGGGCAAGAGCGCCGTCTACTTCGTCGCCACCGCGCTCCTGCGATCGCATCCCACCCACCCCAGTGGCCCGACGCTCATCGTCTCGCCGCTGCTGGCGCTCATGCGCAACCAGATCGCCGCGGCCGAGCGCCTGGGCATCCGCGCGCGCACGATCAACTCGACGAACGTCGGGGAGTGGCGCGAGGTGCAGGACGCGCTCGAGCGCGACGAGGTCGACCTGCTGCTCATCAGCCCCGAGCGCCTGAACCACCCGAGGTTCCGCGACCAGACGTTGCCGCTCTTCGCGCAGACGATCGGCCTGCTCGTCGTCGACGAGGCGCACTGCGTCAGCGACTGGGGTCACGACTTCCGCCCGGACTACCGGCGCATCCGGGACATGATCGGCCGCCTGCCCGAAGGAGTGGCGGTGCTGGGGACGACGGCGACCGCGAACGACCGCGTCGTCGCCGACGTCACCGAGCAGCTGGCGGAGGGCGACGGCCGGGGCCTGCGCTCCTACCGCGGCGCGCTCGGGCGCAGCTCGCTGCGGCTGGAGGTGTGCGAGCTGCCCTCCCAGGCCGCGCGCCTGGCCTGGCTCGTGCAGGTCCTGCCGACCCTGGAGGGCTCCGGGATCGTCTACACGCTCACCAAGCGCGACGCGGACGTCGTCGCGGCCTTCCTCTCCGACCATGGCATCCCGGCCGCCGCCTACTCCGGCGACCAGCCGTCGGACACCCGCATCGAGATCGAGGAGCGCCTGCTCGCCGACGATCTGAAGGCCGTCGTCGCCACGAGCGCGCTGGGCATGGGCTACGACAAGTCCGACCTGCGCTTCGTCGTCCACTTCCAGGCGCCCGGGTCGGTCATCGCCTACTACCAGCAGGTCGGCCGCGCGGGCCGCGGCGTGGACCACGCCGACGTCGTCCTGCTGCGCGGCAGCGAGGACCGCCGCATCCAGGACTTCTTCATCGAGCAGGCCTTCCCCCGGCAGGAGCACGTCGACCGGGTGCTGGAGATCCTCGGCGAGGGCGACGGCGCGACCGTCCCGGAGCTGCAGGCGGCGGTGAACCTCGGCCGCGGCCGGCTGGACGCGATGCTGAAGATCCTCGAGGTCGAAGGCGCCGTGCAGCGCGACGGCACCCGCTGGACGCGCACGGCGCAGCCCTGGGTCTACGACGCCGAGCGCTACACGCAGATCACGGCGCTGCGCCGGGCCGAGCAGGCCGCGATGGCCTCGTTCGGCGCCGACGGGCGCTGCCTCATGCGGGCGCTGCAGGAGGAGCTCGACGATCCGTCCCCGAGCGACTGCGGGCGCTGCGCGGTCTGCACCGCGCCGCGCTTCGACGTCACGCTGGACGCCGCCCTCGTCGCCACCGCGGCCCGGACGCTGCGCTCGCGGCCGCTGACGCTCGAGCCGAAGAAGATGGCCCCCGACCGCGAGACCGGCGCGATGAAGCGGATGCCGCCGGACGTCGTCATCGGCGACGGCCGGGCGCTCGCGCGCGCCGGGGACGACGGCTGGGACCCGCTGATCCGCGCCGGCCTGGCCGCCGGCCGCGTGTCGGACGAGCTCGTGGCCGCGCTGGCCGACCTCGTGCGCGAGTGGCGCCCGCCGGTGGGCTGGGTCGCCGCGGTCCCCGCG
>CAZRLR010000484.1:0-3354 GCA_964600395.1 uncultured Conexibacter sp. | reverse complement strand
CACCGGCGCCCCCGGCGCGGGCAAGTCGACGCTGCTGTCCCAGCTCGTGCGCGAGTGGCGCTCGCGCGACCGCTCCGTCGCGGTCCTCGCCGTCGACCCGTCCTCGCGGCGCAGCGGCGGCTCGCTGCTCGGCGACCGCGCGCGGATCGCCTTCGACCCGCACGACCGCGCGACGTTCATCCGCTCGACGGCGGCGGGCGACCGGCTCGGCGGCCTGGCGGTCGCCACGCGCGCGGCCGCGCACGCGCTGGCCGCCGCCTTCGACGTCGTCCTCGTCGAGACGGTCGGCGTCGGGCAGTCCGAGACGGAGATCGCCGAGGTCGCCGACACCGTCGCGGTCATCGTCCAGCCCGGGTCCGGGGACGCGCTGCAGTTCCTGAAGTCCGGGATCATGGAGATTCCCGACGTCCTGGTCGTCACGAAGGCCGACCTCGGGGACATCGCCATGCGCGCCCGGCGGGACCTCAACGCCGCACTGCGCTCGGCGGGCTCGCGGGACACGAAGGTCGTCGCCGTCAGCTCGGTCGCCACGCCGCCGATCGGGATGGGCGACCTCGTCGACGCCCTGGACGCCCACCGCGCCACGCTGGACCTCGGCGAGCGGCGGCTGGCGTCGCGGCGCGCCAGCGCGCTGGCCGACCTCGTCGCCGAGCACGGCGAGCGCGGCGTCCGGGCCCTCGGAGGCCGGCGGGCGGCGCGACGCTTCCTGGACGGCCTGCCGGTCGGGGAGGACATCCCGTCGATCGTCCGCGCGCTGGAGGCCCAGGCGGCCGATGCGTCAGACTCCCCCGCGTGAGCCGTCCCGTCGCGATCAACCTCGCCATCGTCGTGGCCGTCTTCGTCCTCGTGACGCTCGTCGCGCAGGTCGCCGGGGCGGCGAACCTCGGCACCGCCATGACGTTCGGGCAGCTCGGCTTCGGCGCCGCGATGACCTACGTCCTCGTCAAGCGCTGAGCGGCCCGACCTCCGCGTCAGGGCTTGGCCGGCTGCTGGGCCTGGGGGCCGGCGCCGGCGCTGAGCGAGGCGATCTGCCAGCCCTTGGGGCCGCGCGTGAGCTTCAGCGTGTCGTCCGACGGCGCCTGCCCGATGGCGGTGGAGTGCACGTCGACGTACGCCGTGCGGGTGTGGACGCGGACGGCGTCGATCCGCACGCGGGCGCCGCGGACGTCCTGCAGCCCCTGCTTGAAGGCGAGCTCGCACGGGAGCCCGAAGGCCTCGACGTTCTGGGCGAGCGCGGGGGCGATGAGGCGGTCGCAGATCGTCTGGTAGTCCTTGCCCGCCGAGGCGGCGGCGAAGCGGCGCACGACCGTCCGCACCTGGGCCTCCGGGCCGCTGACGGGCTTGGCCTGCTCCTTCTGCGACCCGCAGGCTCCGAGCGTGGCGACCGCGGCCAGCGTTCCCAGCACCGTGGCCGCGGACACGGCGTGTCGTTCCCCCATCGCGACGCAGGGTAGCCTCTGGGCGTGGACGCACGCCGCACACCCCTGGTCGACGGCCACGGACGCCGCATCGAGGACGTCCGGATCTCCGTCACCGACCGCTGCAACTTCCGCTGCCAGTACTGCATGCCGGCCGAGGGGCTGCCGTGGCTCGAGCGCTCCGGCGTCCTGACGTTCGAGGAGATCGAGCGGATCGTCGGCCTGCTCGTCCAGATGGGCGTCCACGACGTCCGGCTGACCGGCGGCGAGCCGCTCGTCCGCCGCGACTTCCCGCAGCTCGCCGCGCGCCTGGCGGCGCTGCCGGGCCTGCAGGACCTGTCGGTCACGACGAACGGCTACCTGCTCGAGCGGGACGCCGACGCGCTCGTCGCCGCCGGCGTCCACCGCTTCAACGTCTCGATCGACTCGCTGCAGCGCGACCGCTTCTTCGAGCTCACGCGGCGGGACGCGCTGCCGCAGGTGCTCGCCGGGATCGAGAAGCTCGCCCGGCACCCCGAGGCGCACCCGATCAAGATCAACGCCGTCGCGATCCGGGGCTTCACCGAGGAGGAGGCGCTGCCGTTCGCGCGCTTCGCCCGCGAGCACCCCTACGAGGTGCGCTTCATCGAGTTCATGCCGCTCGACGCCGACCGCAACTGGACGCCCGAAAGCGTCCTCAGCGGCGCGGAGATCCGCGCGGCGATCGGCGCGGTGTACCCGCTGGAGCCGGTGCAGCGCGAGCCGTCGGCGACGGCGCGCGTGTACCGCTTCGCCGACGGCCAGGGCCAGATCGGCTTCATCGACCCCGTCAGCGACCCGTTCTGCGGGGACTGCAACCGCATCCGCCTGACCGCGGACGGGAAGCTGCGCACGTGCCTGTTCTCGCTCAACGAGACCGACCTGCGCACGCCGCTGCGCGGCGGCTGCACCGACGACGAGCTGGACGCGATCATCCGCGCCGCCGTGTGGAAGAAGGAGCTCAAGCACCGCGTGAACGAGGACGGCTTCATCCAGCCGCTGCGCACGATGTCCGCCATCGGCGGCTGATCCGGCGGATCGTCATCGTCATCCAAACGTAAGGCCGCTACGCACACAATGGTGCCTTGCTTCTCCTCACGCTCTTCGCCCTCCTCGCCGGCGCCGGCACGGCCGTAAGCCCGTGCGTGCTCCCCGTCCTCCCCGCCCTGCTGTCGGCCGGCGCGACCGGCGGGCGGCGACGGCCGCTGGGCATCGTCTGCGGGCTCACGGTGACCTTCACGCTGACGATCGTCGGCCTGGCGAAGGTCGTCGACGGCGTCGGCCTGGGCTCGTCGCTCACCCGCGACCTCGCGATCGCCGCGCTGCTCGTCTTCGGCACGGTCGTCCTCGTCCCCGCTGTCGCCGACCGCCTGGAGGCACCGCTGTCGCGCCTGGCGCGCTTCGGCCCCAAGGACACGGGCGACGGCTTCGTCAGCGGCCTGGCCGTCGGGGCGGCGCTCGGCTTCGTCTACGCGCCGTGCGCGGGCCCGATCCTCGCCGCGGTCATCGCCGTCAGCGCCGCCACGGGAAAGACGTTCGTCATCGGGCTGGCCTACGCGACGGGGTCCGCCGTCGTCCTCTTCGGCCTGGCCCTCGGCGGGCGCGGGCTGCTGGACCGGGTGCGCCGGGGCGGGCGGGGGCCGCAGGTGCAGCGGGCGCTCGGGGCCGTGATGGTGCTGACGGCGCTCGCCATGGCCTTCTCGCTCGACGTCCGCTTCCAGACCGCGATCGCCAAGCACCTGCCCGACGCGGTCGTCAACCCGACGCAGGCGCTGGAGGACTCCGACGCGGTGAAGGAGCGCCTGGCGGATCTGCGCGGGCGCTCGCGCTTCCAGGTCCGCGAGGAGGCCGCGCAGGCGGCGGCCAAGACGACGCCGGCCGCGCCGCCCGCTGCTGCGGCAGGGGCAGCGGCGGGGGC
>CAZRLR010000483.1:0-3356 GCA_964600395.1 uncultured Conexibacter sp. | reverse complement strand
GAGGACACGGTCCTGGCGGCCGCGACGACGAACGCCGACGGGCGCACCGACGCGCCGCTGCTCGCCGGCGCAGCGCACGCCGCGGGCGAGTACGAGCTGACCTTCGACGTGCGCGCGCACCTGGCCGCCCACCACCCGGCCGGCGACGACCCGCCGTTCCTGGCGACCGTCCCGGTCCGCGTCGGCATCGCCGACGCCGGCGCCCACCACCACGTCCCGCTGCTGCTGTCGCCGCACGGGTACTCGACGTACCGCGGCAGTTGACGGCGGCGGTCAGGCGTCCAGGACCGCGCCCGCGGTCAGCGCCGGCTCGGCGCTCCACGGGAAGACGATCCACTGGTCCGTGCGCCGCCAGACGTACTCGCACTTGACGGTCGAGCGCGGCTTCTCGTAGAGCGCCGCGACGCGGACCTCCCCGACGCGTGGCCCGCAGAACTCCTTCACGAGCTGCAGCGTCGCGCCGGTGTCGGCCACGTCGTCGGCGACGAGGACCTTCGCGTCGTCGAGGTCGACGAGCTCGGGCACCGGCGGCAGGATGATCGGCAGCTCCAGGCGCTCGTCCACACCGGTGTAGAACTCGACGTTCATCGTCCACGTGTTCTTCACGCCGAGCGCATAGGCCAGGCTGGCCGCGACGATCAGGCCGCCGCGGGCGATCGCGAGGATGACGTCGGGGTGGAAGCCGTCGTCGTGGACGGCCCGGGCCAGCTCACGGGTCGCCGGGCCGACGCCCGCCCAGTCCAGAATCTCGCGCTCGTCGCTCACGGACACGACCCTACCCGTCAGCGCGGCGGGTCCCAGTCCGCCCGGATCCGCTGCGAGACCGCGCGCAGGTCCCGCCGCAGCTCCTCCGCGGACGGGCGCCCCCAGAACCAGTAGCCGTTGTAGGCCGCGGTGATCTCGAGCTCCGGCGTCACGACGAAGACCGCGGGCAGGTACGGGTGGTTCAGCGTGTCGGTGACCTCGCGCAGCCCGAGCCCGTCGAGGTGGCGGCGCTCGGCGTCCGAGAGGAACGTCCAGCGGGCGCCGAGGCCGGCGCGGTAGGCGGCGAGCGTGGGGACGGGGTCGACGCTGACCGAGACGATGCCGCTGTAGGCGACCTCGGCCTCGTCCTGCAGCGCGAGCAGGCGACGCATGAACGCCTGCTCCTTCGGGCACCACCAGCCCCGGAAGAACTGCACGACGGTCGGGTCGCCGCCGACGAGCTCCGAGAGGCGCCGCTCACGCCCCGCGTGGTCCGGCAGCGCGAGGTCGGTCAGGCGGTCCCCGACGGCGGGCCGGCTCACGCGCCACCGCGGTGGGTGCGGAAGATCGCCAGCAGCTCGTCGAGCACGGCCTCAGGGACGGCCGGGGCGGGCAGGCGCCCGCTGAGGGCGATCGTCGCGCGCATCTGGTCCACGTAGGCGCGGCAGCCGTCGCAGAGGGCGAGGTGCTGCTCGAGCGCGTCCACGGCGGCAGCCGGGAGCGCCCCCTCGAGGTAGTCGGTCACGAGCTCGACGAGCTCGTTGCAGTCCATCGCCCGCACGAGGTTCACGCCATCACCTCAGGCTGGAGGTAGCTCTCGAGGGCGGCGCGCACCTTCGAGCGGGCCCGGTGCAGGAGGACGCGCTGGTTGCCCTGCGAGACCGACAGCAGCGCGCAGACCTCGTCCGCCGGCCAGCCCTCGACGTCGCGCAGGCGGATGATCTCGCGCTGGGCGCTCGGCAGCCCGTCGATCGCCTCCTGCAGGCGCTGCATCGTCTCCCCGGCGATGACCGCATCGTCGGGCGACGGCGGGAAGGGGAGCGGCGCGGCGGCCCAGTGGCCCGGCCAGTGCCCGTCGGCGCCCTGGAAGCGCGCCGGGTCGACCGTGGGCTCGTCGCCGTCGGCCTCGGCGGTCGCCAGCGCGGAGAACGGGGTCGTCCGGGCCTCACGCACGCCGCGGGTCTTGGCGCGGTTGGTGAGGATCCGGAAGATCCACGTCCGCAGGGTCGAGCGCTCCTCGAAGCCCGCCAGGCCCTTGACCACGACGAGCCACGTCTCCTGCACGACCTCCTCGGCGGCCTGCGCGTCGCGGACGTAGAGGCGGGCGACGCGGAGCATCGTCTGGTGGTCGCGGGCGACGAGGGCGGCGAAGGCCTGCTCGTCCCCCGACCGCAGGCGCTGCAGGAGGGCGGCGTCGGGATCCGGATCGTGTTCGCGCGCGACCACGCCGCGACCCTACCTCGCGCGTGCGGCCGTGTCGTGGTCGTCGCGGAAGCCGGGCCCGGCGTCGTCCGGCCTGCCGCCGGGTAAGACCTTGCCCGTGCCCGCCCCGACGACCTCCGCGCCGGCCCCGGCGCCCCCGGCGGACGACCCCGAGGCGCCCTCCATCAGCCGCGACCTGGACGGCTGGCTGCGTGGGGACGGCGAGAAGACGCTGCACGGCCTCATCGACGTCTTCGACGAGAAGGCCTTCGCGCTGCTCTTCGTCCTCCTGCTCGGGGTGAGCGCCCTGCCGATCCCCACCGGCGGCGCGACCCATGTCTTCGACGTCGTCGCGATCCTCGTGGCCGCCCAGCTCGTCCTGGGGCGCGAGCACATCTGGATCCCGGAGCGCTGGCGCGACCTGCAGCTGGCCGGATCCAAGCAGCAGAAGTTCCTCAACGGCCTGCTGAAGGCGATCCGGAAGCTCGAGAAGGTGTCCAAGCCGCGCCTGCGCCGGCTGCTGGACCACCGGCTGTCGAACATCGTCTTCGGGCTCGGCGTCATCGCGCTCACCCTCGTGGCGTTCTTCGCGCCCCCGTTCTCGGGGCTGGACACGCTGCCGGCGCTCGGGGTGGTGCTCGTCTCGCTCGCCGTCCTGCTCGAGGACGCGCTCATCGCCCTCGCCGGCCTCGTCGTCGGCATCGCCGGGGTCGTCCTCACGATCACGCTCGGCAGCGCCGCGCTGCACGGCGTGAGCGGCCTGCTCTGAGCCGGCGCGCGGCCCCGCCGGCGCTAGCCTCGGGCGATGAGCGTCGCCGCCCGGTCGCCCCTCGTCTTCGAGAACTCCTACGCAAGGGAGCTCGAGCCGCTCACGGTCGCCTGGCAGGCTGCGTCCGCGCCCGCGCCGCGCCTGCTGGCGCTCAACGAGCCGCTCGCCGCCGAGCTCGGCGTGGACCCGGAGGCGCTGCGGGCGCCCGACGGCCTCGCGGTCCTCGCCGGCAACGCCGTCCCGGCGGGGGCGACCCCCGTCGCGCAGGCCTACGCCGGGCACCAGTTCGGCGGCTACTCCCCGTGTCTGGGCGACGGTCGCGCGCTGCTGCTCGGCGAGGTGATCGACGTCCACGGCGACCGCCGCGACCTGCACCTGAAGGGCTCGGGCCGCACGCCGTTCGCCCGCGGCGGCGACGGCA